>JAFLBB010000049.1 GCA_017304135.1 Acidobacteriota bacterium
CCGGCATGAACAAAGTCCGCCGCGCCGCCCACGGCGCCGCACATTGGAGGAACGCGTGAAACGGTTTTCCGGAATTCTTCCCGCCATCGTGACGCCTGTCGACGATCAGGGCGGGCTCAACACAGCGAGCTTTGAGGCGCTGCTGGAGAGGCAATACGAAGCGGGCGCCCACGGCAGTTATGTCTGCGGGCAGACGGGTGAAGGGCTGCAGCTTGCGCTGGATGTGCGTGAGCGGGCCGTGGAGGCGGCGGTGGCGAACACGCCTGCCGGGCGGCACGTGATTGCGCATGTCGGCGCGGCCTCGACGGCGGACGCGGTGCGGTTGGCGCGCCATGCAACGAAGGCCGGCGCGCACGCCGTGAGCAGCCTGCCGCCGGGTTCGGCGTACAGCTTTGACGAGGTGCGGCGCTATTACGAAGCGCTCGCCGCCGCCTCCGGCGCGCCGGTGCTGGTGTATTACTTTCCCGATTTCTCGGCAGCCATCCGCACGGCCGAGCAGGTGTTTGAGCTGTGCGCGATTCCAGGCGTGATAGGTCTTAAATTCACCGACTTTGACCTTTACCGGTTGTCGCTCATCCAGCGCGCCGGGCACACGATTTTCAATGGCCGCGACGAGGTGCTGGCGGCCGGTCTTTTGATGGGCGCGCACGGAGGCATCGGCAGCTTCTACAATCTCGTGCCGGATCTCTTCGTTGCCGTGTACGAGCACGCGCAAGCCGGACGCTGGGCCGAGGCGCGCGAAGTGCAGGACCACATCAACGATCTGATTCGCGCCGTGCTTGCGTTTCCGATGCTGGCGGCGATCAAACAGCTGCTCACGTGGTCGGGAATCGAGTGTGGGGCGCCCGTGCCGCCGCGCCGCCCGCTCACCCCGGCTGAAGAGAGCGCGCTGCGCGAAGCGGTCGCCGCGGCGGGCTTTGCCACCGGCCGGGGACAGCTATGTCTGGTTCGATAGCGCGCCGTGATTGGATGGCAGCGGCTGTCATGGCACTCTCCCCTTCCTGTGCACGTCCCCCAGGGCAACCAGCAGGATGGCCGTGGCAGCGACTGCCCGACCTGCCGATGACGCTGGCCGGCCAGTTCGCGGGCGTTCACAATGGGGCGTTGATCGTCGCCGGTGGCAGTTGGTTTCCCGTTTCAAAGTGGGCGGGCGGGGTGAAGAAGTGGGTGGCCGATGTGTTTGTGCTGGAGCGTCCCGACGCCGCCTGGAAGCGCTTCGCCCTGCCGCGTCCGCTCGGCTACGGAGGATCGGCGAGCACGTCGCGGGGCCTGCTGTTGCTGGGCGGCGGTGACGAGAAGGAGAACGTGGCTGCGTGCCATTGGCTGCGTTGGGATGGCCGGTCGCTCGCTGTGGAACCCGCCGCGCCATTGCTGCTGGCTCTTGCCAATTGCGGCGCGGCCATCATCGGCGAACGGGTGTATGTGGGCGGGGGGCAGCAGTCCCCAACGGCCACGGTGGCCGAGCGCGTGCTGCTTTCGCTCGATGCCGCGCAGCCAGGGGCGGTTTGGAAGCGCGAGTCGCCGCTGCCGGGAGCGGGGCGCATTCTGGCCTCGATCACCGCGTCAGGTGAACATCTCTATGTGGCCGGCGGAGCGGAGCTGTTCGCGGGGGCGCAAGGCAAGGCCGAACGCCGCTACTTGCAGGACGCCTGGCGATTCGCACCAGGGTCCGGATGGAGCGCGTTGCCCGATCTGCCTGAACCCACATGCGCGGCGCCGGCAGCGTTTGCCGGGGGGGCGCTGTTGGTTTTCGGCGGAAGCGACGGTGTGCTCGCGCCGCGGGAGGCGGAGTTGGCCGACCGTCATCCCGGCTTTAGCCGTGGCGTGAAGGCCTACCTGCCTTCGATGGGGCAGTGGCGTGTGAGCGCGCAACTGCCGTTCAGCCTGGTGACGACGACGGCCACGGTTTGGCGCGACGTGCTCGTGGTTCCCGGCGGAGAGGACCGGCCCGCGCATCGCTCCGCGGCGGTCTTTGGGTTGCCATTGCGTCAGGTGAAGGTGTGAAGGGGACTGGCGGAGAGGGGGGGATTCGAACCCCCGGTAGACTTTAAAGGCCTACGACGGTTTAGCAAACCGCTGCTTTCGACCACTCAGCCACCTCTCCGCGAAGAAAGGTGTGGTCATTTGTGAGGATAACGCGAACGGGACGGCTCGCGCCACTCTTACCGCAGCCGATACACTAGGGAGCATGAGAGCACTGCGGGTTCTCGCAGCCACCCTCATTCTGATCCCGGTTGCCGCCGCCCAGCCGCAGCCCCCGCGTGGCAATTCGACGGCCCAGGCGCCCCGAACCAGCCCCGCCGCGCGAACTGCGCCCGCCGCTGCAGACGAGTTGCAGAAAGCCGTGGAGGAGTTCCGCGTGCAAGCGACGCGGCTCGGACTCACGGAAGGGCCGGCGACGGCGCAGCGGCGCGATACGAAGGGGAAATCGCGCTGGCACGGCCGTCTGTTTGAGAACCTCCGCAACGATTTCCTGGACGCCGTGCCGCACGAGGTGGCCCAGCGCGGCGGCTCGAAGAACATCCTGCGCCGCAATCAGTTTGGTTTCAATGTGAGCGGCCCGGTGCTGATTCCGAAGTTGTACGATGGCGGGCGGGCGACATTCTTCACATTCACCTATGAAGGCATGCGGGAAAAGATTGGCCGGTCGTCGCTGCGCACCATTGCCACCACGGCCGAGCGCACGGGCGACTGGTCAGCCACGGTCGATTCGGCCGGCGCGGCGCTGCCCATCTATGATCCGCAAACGACCGCGCCCAATCCCGGCTATGATCCCGGCCAAGATGTGAGCACGAGCAATCTCGAATACAACCGGGTTCCCTTCGCGGGGAACGTCATTCCCGCATCGCGGCTGGATCGCGCCGCGCAGAGCGCGATGGCCCTCTATCCCACGCCGAACTCCGACGCAGGCCCCTTCTTTCGCAACAACTATTTTGTGTTCACGCCGGAAATCAACAGCGCCAATGGCATCATCGCGCGCGTCGACCACACCGCGGGAGAGCGCCACCGCATCGGGTCGGGCGTGAATTTTTCGAACGGCCAGGACGGGGCCTCGCCACTGTTTCTGAACGAGGCCAACCCCGGCGCTCCGGTCCGCAGCCGCCGCAACCGGCGCGCGTTTGTGGAACACATCTTCACACTTTCGCCGCAACGCATCAATACGTTCACGGTGGACGCTTATAGTTCGCAGTTGGAGAACTTGCCTGAAGCCGGATCAGAGAGCGTCTTTCCGGCGTACCTGTTTTCGCCCTACCTGGGCATGGGCCGCTCGACCACGGTGTTGAAGAACGCCCGCAATCAGTTCATCGTTTCCAATGGCCACTCCATCCGCTGGAAGCAACACCGGGTGCGGCTGAACGGGCGCTTCATCCGCGAACAGGTGAACATCTACGCGCCGGCCTATCCGGAGGGCATGTTCCGCTTTGGGGCGGGCCTGACCAGCCTTCCCGGCATCAACAACACCGGCCACGCCTTTGCGAGCTTTCTGCTCGGGCAGGCTGAGTATGCCGAGAAGAGCGTCGTGCTGTCGCCTTCGTATTTCCGGCGCAGCCGTTTCAATTTCGGATTCGCCGACACCTGGGAGATTCGCAAGGGGCTCGTGTTCAGCGTGTCGGTGGGACTCGAGGTGTCAGAGCCGCGCAAGGAGAAGTACGACCGGCAGTCGACCGTTTCCTTTGCCGCCCTCAACCCGGCCAACAACAGGCCGGGGGCACTCATCGTCGCAGGCGTGAACGGGCAGGGGCGCGCGTTTCAGCCCTTCGTGACCAGGGGCGAGCCCAGCGCCGGACTGACATGGAACCCGTTTGGCGCGGCAAAAACGGTTGTGCGCCTGGGCTATGGCCGCTCCTATAGCGCGATTCCCATCTACTCGGTGCAATGGGGCACGCAGGCGTTCAATGGCAGCCCGACGTGGGTCGCGGCCAATCCGCAACTGCAGCCCGCACTGACGCTGGCGCAGGGGCTGCCCGAGTCGCCGCGCACGTTTCCCGATCTCCGTCCGGACTCAGCCAACAATACGGTGGCCGACCTGATTGAGCCGCGCGGGATCCAGCCGACCTACCAGTCGTTCTCGCTCAGTTTCGAGCGCGAGTTGCCCGGCGCGTTTCTGTTCACTTTGGGTCTGGGCCACGCCGGCGGACGCAACTTGCTGCTGGGCAGCGGCTCGTCCAATCCCAATGCGATTCCGCTCTCGGCGCTCGAGTATGGCGTGCAGTTGAACGATGAGAACTTCAACCGGTCGGTGCGCCCGTTTCCGCAGTACCAGCGCTTCGATGTGTACGCCTCGTGGCCTGAAGGCCGCTACCAGCGCGACGCCTGTTCGCTGCGAGTGGAAAAGCGTGCTTCCTCGGGGTTGGCGCTCTCGGCCAGTTATGAGTTTTCCAAGCAGATGGACAACTACTCGGGGCCGTATGGCATCCAGGACTACTACAATCGGGCCAACGAAAAGGCGATCACGGCGGGGAGCAATCCGCACGCCTTCACCGTTACCTATTCCTACGAGCTTCCGATGGGGCCGAACCGGCTGCTGTTTCCGCTCACCGACTGGCGCCGCTATCTGGTGGAGGGCTGGTCACTGAGCGGTGTTACCACGATTGTCAGCGGGGAACCGCTGGCGCTGCGGCCGCAGTTCAACAACACGGGGCGCGTTGTGGATACGCTGCACGTGAACGTTGTGCCGGGCGCCGATCCGCACGTGTCCAGCCGGTCGCCCGAACTGTGGTTCAACCCGGCGGCGTTTGCCCAGCCGGCGGACTTCACCCTTGGCGATGCATCGCGCACGCATCCGACGCTGCGCGGGCCGGGGGCGCAGAACCACGACCTGTCGGTGAACAAGCGCATCTCGCTGTCATTGGAGAAGAGCGTGGAGTTCAGCATGGTGGGTCTGAACTTCGTCAACCACGCCAACTGGAGCGACCCGGACACGATGATCGGTCCGGCCAGCGCACCTAATGTGAATGCCGGGCGGATCATTGGCTCTCGCGGGGGCCGCGTGATTCAACTGGGATTGAGGTTCAGCTTTTGAGGAGCCACACGCGCCGCGAATGGATGGCGTTTGCCCTTGCGCCGGCGGCGGAGCCTCGTGCCCTTATGCGTGTGCCGTTTCAGGCTCCCGGTGAACCCGCGCTGAAACCGGAGGAAGTGAAGATCACCCTCAATGGGAAGGCCGCGCGGGTGGTCCGGTTGCTGGCTCCCGGCTCGGATCTGTTTCTATTGCTTGTGCTCGACCTCTCAGGCGACCTGACGCTGGTGGATCCGGCGCGGCAGGCGCTGCTGAAGCGCCTGGCCGCACTGCCAGGCAACGTGCGCGTGGCGCTGATGCGGGCGCAAGACGGGCTTCGCCCGGCCCTTGACCCTGGGGCGCCGCGAGCAGCGCTGACGGCGGCGATTGAGTCCCTGGCCACCTCCCCGCGGCCGGGCCTGCTCGATTCGCTGGAGAACGCGCAGATGCTCGCCGATTCGATCGCGGCCCGCGCCCACGTGCGGGTGGCGGCGCTGTTCATCAGCGACAGCAACGTTCTGAACTACCAGGAAGACTACTCGAACCCGGTTGTGAACTCCAGTGATTCAGGCGACATGAGCCGCCGCTTTCCGGAAGGGCTGATCAACGAGAAGATCCGCCAGATCAAGGCACGGATGCGGCATGGGGAATCGCCGCTGTACCTCGTGCATCTGCAGTATCTGAGCGACCGTTTGAATACGGCCTACCAGACGGGGCTGCAGGAGTTGCTGCGCTCCAGCGGCGGCTCGGCCGAGTATTGCCGCTCACTGGCCGACATTCCCAACTCCGTGGACCGCGCCTGCGACGCCATCCTGCAAGCCCAATATACGGCCGAAGTGGAGATGGCGCCGGGCAAGAACGGAACCGTCGATTTAGTTGTCATCGCCGAAGGGCGTACGATACACTCACGCCCGCGAAGACAGTTTTCCGAGAAAGGACGCTGACCCATGAAGTCGTGGCCGTTGGCCCTGGCCCTCGCCCTGATTGCCGCCGGTGGGCTTGTGTATTGGACGAAGTCCTCCACGCCGGACGGCAGCATCGAAGCCGAGTCGTGGCGCAAGACCGAGGCGGAGTTGCGCGGGCGTCTTGCGGAGGCCGAGAAGCGGCTGCGGGAACTCGGGCAGCCGCTGCCTGCGGCCGGGTCGGCGCAGACGACGGCGCCCGCCGCGACCAAAGGCGGCGCCACGCCCTATTCCCGGCGCGAAGCCGATCTCACCGAACTGATCCGATTGAAGGACGAACAGTTGAGCCGCTCGGAGTCGGTGCTGGCCGAGGTGCGCGCCAAGCTGGCCGAAATGGAGCAGCGCTTCCAGGCGATTCAGGAGCAGGACAAGCAACTGCGCGAAAGCGAGGCCACGCTGCGCCAGCGCATTGACCAGAACACGGAGCAGATTGTCGAACTCCAGCAGTCCAGTCAGCAGAAGGATGCGCGGCTGGCGCAGCAGGAAGCGGCGCTGAAGACTCTTCGCGGCGAAAGCGAGCAGCATGCACGCAGCCTGCAACGGGTGCGCAAGCTGACCGAGGACCTGGAAGACCTGGCCCGCCGCCGCGAGAACTATATGACCAACATCCTGGCGCGCTACCGGGAAGCGACCGATTCGCTGCGCACGCTCGGCCTGCAGTTGGAAAACCCAGGCGAGGGCCCGGCGGCCACACGCCCCGACATTTCGCGTATCCAGTCCGCGATCGCCTCGGCCGATGAAGACATGCGCCAGTTGCGCACGCTGACCACGCGTTCCCGGCAGGTGCAAAAAGAGCTGCTCGGTGTGAAATAGCCGCCGCGCGCAGCGGCGACAGGCGCAGTGGCAGACGCTACACTGAAGCCATATGGCCTTCAAGGGCGTCGACTACATGCACATTGACTCGCTGTTTAGCGAGGACGAGCTTCTGGTGCGCCGCACGGCGCGTGAGTTCATCAGCCAGGAGTTCATTCCCCTCATTCGCGATTGTTACCGCGAGGGCCGTTTCCCGTCGCAGATCATTCCCAAGCTGGGTGAGATGGGCTTTCTCGGCTGTAATCTCGACGGCTACGGGTGTCCCGGCATGTCGAACGTGGAGTACGGGCTCGTGATGCAGGAACTCGAGCGCGGAGATTCCGGCCTGCGGAGCTTTTGCAGCGTGCAGGGCGCGCTGGTGATGTACCCCATCCACGCGTTCGGCACGGAAGAGCAGAAACAGCGCTGGCTGCCGGAGATGGCCTCGGGCCGCACACTCGGTTGTTTCGGCCTGACCGAGCCGGGCTTTGGATCGAATCCTTCGGGGATGACCACGCGCGCCGTGCGGGATGGCAGCCATTGGGTGATCAATGGCGAAAAGACCTGGATTACATCGGGTACGATTGCCGACGTGGCCGTGGTCTGGGCGCGCACCGACGACGGCATTCGCGGCTTCCTGGTGGAGAAGGGCACGCCGGGCTTCACTTCGAGCGATATTCACGGGAAGCTCTCCATGCGCGCCAGCGTCACCTCGAGCCTTGCTTTTACCGATTGCCGCGTGCCAGCCGAGGCAATGCTGCCCGGCGCCAAGGGGCTGCGCTCCGCGCTTGCCTGCCTCACGCAGGCCCGCTACGGCATCGCGTGGGGCGTCATCGGCGCGGCCATGGATTGCTTTGAAACGGCGCGGCAGTACACGATCGACCGCAAGCAGTTCGACGACCGGCCGATCGCCTCGCACCAGCTTGTGCAGGAGAAGCTGGCCAACATGATCACCGAGATCACCAAGGCGCAGGCGCTCACGATCCACGCCGGACGGCTGAAGGACCAGGGCAAGCTGGAACCCGCGCATGTCTCCATGATCAAGCGCAACAACGTCGCCATCGCGCTCGATGTGGCCCGCGATGCGCGCGACCTGCTGGGCGGCAACGGCATCATCGACGACTACCCGATCTTCCGCCACATGTGCAACCTGGAAACCGTGAAAACGTACGAGGGCACGGACCATATCCATACCCTCGTCATCGGCGAGCGCGTCACCGGGATTCCGGCTTATCGCTGACCTGCGCGGCGATGGCCCAGAGGAGGACTGCCACGCGCGGGGCTCCCAGGAGGAGCGCCAACAGGTACTTCATGCCCGCGCTCCTAGGGCTTGATCTGCAGGGAATTGGTCACCATGCCCGAACCGGCAATTCCGGCGGCCACCTCCCCGGCCTTGTCGCTTTCCGCCTGCGAGCCCACCGTGCCGGAGAGGAAGACCTTGCCGTCCTTGACGAGCACGTCGATCCGGCTGGTGGCTTGCGAAGGCAGTTGATTCTGCTTCAGGGCCTCGCGCACTTTCTTGGCCGTCTCGCTGTCGGACTTCTCTTCCGGCTGCGGCGGGGCCTGGTCGGTTCGCACACCGAACTGCGATTGCGCCGCCATGGCGGGCGACAGAACCAGCAGTCCGGCGAAAACAAGCGGTGTGAGTTGAGTGAGTCTCATGTCAACCTCCCAGCGCTTCCCCTGCACACACGCTGCCAGAGGCGACCGGCGGCTTGCAGGCAAGCAGTTACGAGAGGCGCGCGAATCCGCGCACAGCAAGAAACACACAATTCGGGAAAATACTACAGGATCGCTCAGCCCACGTTGACATAGAAGAACGGGGGCAGTGTCAAGGCCACGACGTCGTCCTTGCCGTTCTTCCGCGCCATCTCGAGCGCCACATCCACCGAGGGCGCCCACTTCACGCCGAGCCGCTTCGGAGCCGCGTCGGTCTTGGGGCCGACCATGATCACCTGCGACAGGTACTTCAGCGGATAGGTGGCCCAATACCAGACCGTGAATGGGTGGAAGCCGTGGTGGGCGAACTTGTTGCGGTAGTCGTCGCGCAGCTTCTCATCGAAGGCGAACTTCTCCTGGAAGCGCTGGTGCATCTCCATCGGGTCAGCCGTCTGCGGCAACACTTCGCGCCAGAACTGCTCGTAGGCGGTGTGATACTCTGGGTGGAAAATCTCGAAGACGGGATTTAGCAGAATCACCGTGCCGCCCTGTTTCACCAGCGGCTTGTTGAAAAACCAGTTGAAGACGTAGCCCAGCACATCGCTCAATACGAGCACGGGGTTGATGCGGGCATCGATCGCATAGGGGCTCAGATCGGGCAGGCCGAAGACGAGCGTGTCGTATTGCCGCGGCACCTCGACCTTCAACTGCCGGTGCATGGCGGCCACGGTTTTAGGATGGACGCCGTCGATGGTGCCGGCGCTCATCTCCATCGGCGCGTTGGCTCCGGGCACTGAGGCGAAGATCTTGCGGCGCACCGGTTCGGGAGTCACCATCATCGTCAGCGGCGTCATCCTCTTGATCACCAGTTGAATGGGGTTGCACTCCGAGTCGGGGATGCCCAGATGGTTCATGTAACCGGGGTAGGTAGCGTTGTTCATGGCCGCCTCAAGCACCATGATCTTGACGTGCTTGGAGACGACGCGCGAGATGCGCTCGATGCAATCGTGCATGCAGGAGCCGTGCGGCTGCATGACGTGCGGCACCTCTTTGGTCATGTGCGGCGAATGGTGGGAGGCAATCGTCTTGTAGGTGCCGAGGCCGACGGCAACGCTCTTGTGGCCGCCGTTCAAGGGAATCTGCACCGCGTCGAGATAGATCAGGAGGTCGGCTTCGACGGCGAAGCGCGAGGTTTCGACGGGTTCACCCTTCTCCGTCTCACCCAGATAGGCGAGTTCGTCAGGCGCTTCGGCGTCGAAGTTAGCGAGCTGCGCCGGGTAGAACTCCTGCATCACGCCCGGGCCGACCATGAACTCCAACTCGTGCCGCTTCATCTTGCGGTGCAGCGCCACGGCGCACATCAGGCGGATGTTTTGCTTATTCACGCCGGCTTCGTAGAGCATGGGCAACAGCGCCTCGATCATCAACTGGCGGATGTCGGGCCGCGACGACGGCGGGAAGGGCTGGCAGTTGTCGTCAAAGCAGATGAGGATTTTCGAGTTGCCGTTCACCATCGACTTCAGCGGCGGCATGTCGACCGGGGCCTCAAACGCCTGCCTGACCGCGGCTGGAACCTGGGCCCGCGTCAAGCCCGGTTCCGGCCGCGGCGCGTAGAGGACGTTTGAGCCCTCCGGCAAGCGCACGTCGATCAGGTTGTTGCCCGAGTAAGTGAGATAATTCATCGCCAACCGCTCAGTGTAGCGTCACTGAGCCAGTGGCTGCGGCTTCGGCTGGCCGCCGCTGGAGGCAAACACCTCCTCCCACTTCACGCGGGCGGTCGCCTGCATGGCCACGAAGAGCGTGAGAACGGCGCCCACCGTGATGGCCAGCCCCGTGTAGCCTTCGTAGAAAAAGGCGTAGCTGAAGAGAATGAGGTAGACGAACTGCGCCCCCGCTGCTTCGCGCAAGGCAAACTTCGCGCCTGTGACGACGCGCAGGTAACTCGCAACCAGAAACACGCTCACCAGCGAACAGGTGACGAAGGCGGCGTGGATCGAGAGGTGGTCGGCAAGATAGGCCAGCAGCAGGTGAAAGGCGAAGAACGAGGCCGCCAGGAAGAAGTAGTTCACCGGGTGGAGCGGGATGCCGCGCAGCGTGGTGAGCAGCAGAATCACGAAGAAGAAGAACAACAGGGAGACGGGAGCGAAGTAGCTGATCTCGCCGGCGAGCGGTCCGGGTTGAATGCGTTTCGGCATGGCCAGCGCGATGGGCGAGCCGGAGACCATGTTGCGGTAGGTCCACTCCAACTTCCATCCGTCGCCCGAACGCTCGCGCCTGGTGGGGGAGAGCGTGTTTTCGGGGAAGTCGATGGCGTCGAAATTGGTGGTCATCAGGAGTTGGAAGTCGCGCACCTGGCCGACTCCGTCGCCGAACTTGTAGCGCCAGAAGTCCAAGCCCTGGGCGCGGAACTTCACCTCCACATCGCGGGCCCCGCGCGGCGGCAGCACGACGTCGGCCTCGGCATGCTGACCCGCTTCGAACACTTCCAAACCTTGCCCGCCCGCGGCAACCTGCACATCGTCATAGACGCCATGCCGGGAAGGAAACGGCAGCGCGAACCGGACTGTAAGCTCGCCGTCGCCCGGATTGCGGAAGCGGTACACCCCGCGAAACGTGTAGCCGAACGTGCTGTACCAGAGCAGCCCTTTCTGGCGCGGGTTCAACTCGACATTCACCAGCACGCGTGACATCTCCGGGTCGATGACCCGCTTTGACCGCACCTTCTTCGTCCTGACCGTCTTCTTGCCTTCGGTGACTTCCACCTCTTCGCGCTCTTCTTCCACCACGTAGGAGGCCGACGGCGGGCTTTGCCACTGTTCGCCTCCCCAGGTGGACTCCACCTTGGTGCGGAGTGCAGAATCGGAGTTCGTGGTCCGGTATTGAATCGTCGATCCGAGGAACATCCAGGCCACCGAGGTGGCAAACCAAATGAAGCCGATGGCAAGTAGGCGAAAGAGCATGGAGCCATTGTGCGGCTGTTGCGCCTGGTCGTCAAGTACTTTTTATCGCAAAGTACACCTAGGCTCGTTTCCCGACCTCACACATCGCCGCCGTGTGCGTCTGCTCCCAAGGAGGTCACCACATGCTCCCGATCGCTTTCCTGCTGTTGCTGGTCCGCTGGCCTGAGTCCGCTCCGCCGCCGGCCATTGATGAGTTTCACTCGCAGATGTTGCGCCGCTTCTCCGATGGCCGTGGCTTCGGCATGAGCCGGATCGTGCGCTGGAACACGCTGGGCCATCACTTCAGCGCGCCGATGGGGGCGAAGACCGACTTCGCGCCGGAGAACGCCGAAGAGCGCGCGATCATTGACCGCTGGTCGCGGGACGGTTGGCAGTCGGGGCTCTATGTTTTTGGCGCGTCGATCCGGAGCGAGGCCGTAACGTCACGCTTTCATCGCGCGCTGAAAGGTCCTGGTGTGTTGCACGAAGCCACCCCGCGCGGTGAACTGCCGAAGTGGGAAGAGGTCTATCCCGTTGCCGCGGAAGCGATGCACCGCTTCGAACTGGGGGCCACCGCGCATGCGGCCGTCGTGAACGGCTGGACGCTGCACGCGCGCCCGGTGGCCGCGGCCAAGGAATCCTGCGCGCAGTGTCACAACGGCGGTGCGGCGAGGCTGGACGCCGCCGCGAAAGTGAAACCAGGAGATGTGCTGGGCGGGGTGGTCTATCTGTTCCGCCGCTGAGGGCGGCTCTTGGCCCAGCGCGGCTACTACTGAGGGAACCGTTTCCGCACGGGGCTTTTGACGAAGCCATCGAGGCCTTGCCGCTTTGGATCGAAGTTCATGTCATCGCTGTAAATGGCCTCGCCCTGCGCGTTCACCCAGCGGTAGTTCCAGGCGTTGGAGCCCACTTCGGTCTTCCTGGTGAGCGGGTTGACATACTCATCGGTGCCCATCAGGTTGTGGTACATCTGATTCTGAATTTCGGCATTCGTGCGTCTGCGGTGTTCGACGATTTCGCGATCGAGGCGCTGGATCTCCTCCTGCGTGCGGATGGCAATCTCGTTGCGCTGGATCTGGCCGCGGATCTCTCCTTCGACCCAGTGCGGATTCAACCGCACCGATTGCAGCATGACGGAGATGACCCGCCCCAACTGCTCAAGCGAGCCGCCGCTGGTGCGCACTGAGAACGTATCCTTGTTCGTCCACAGCCCCGCCCCTGCCGGACCCCAATCCTGCACGGCCGTGTAGAGCGCCTCCTCCCACTGCGCGCCGCCTTCCTGGTAACGCACGATCATCAGCGCCGCGTCAAACTGAAAGGCGATGGGGAGGCGCATCTGCCGCACCACCTCCTGATAGCTGGCCGCCACACGCGGCAACGGATAGGTCCCGGTCACTCTGACCGCGCTGGCTCGCGGATGCGCCCGCGCGAAGACGCCTTGTTGCAGGTAACTCGCGGCGTTCAACTTCGGCCACACCAGCGCGCCGTTGTAGTTGCTGCCGGGCCGGAACATCGGCGCGGCCGGTTGCCCGCGCAGGTCGATGTAGTTCATCTCCGGATACCACTGCAGCAGCGTGCGCCCGTCAGGGCTGCGGATGCTCATCTCCAGTTTTGCGGCGATGGAGTTCAGCGGTCCTCCGGCGGTGAGGGGATTGACGCGCAGGATGCCGCCCGACACTTGCCAGCCACTGGGGATGAGCAGAGTGAAAGCCCCTTCGCGAGGCTCGGCCACCTTGCGGAAATGAGTCATTTCCGCGTCGAGCAAGGTGGCGCTGACGATCAGGACAAACCACTTCATGAAAGCCTCCGTGCGCCCCAAGGCTAGCAGAGCTCGATTTCGGAATAAACCGTTCCGCAATGCCCTCGCCGGCCACGCGACGCGGCGCTACAATCGGGTCGTGCGCGAGGCACTGTTTGTGGCCGCCATTCTCGCGGCGATCGCCCTGTGGGGTGCGCTGTTGTGGCTGGGCATTCGCGCCGTGTTTGCCCGCCTCAGCGGTTGGAACCGGCTCGCCGCGCGCTATCCGGTTACGATCCCCGCGCCGCCGTGGACCTGGCGCGGGCAGACGATTCAGGTCGGCCCTGTGCGCTTTCGCAACTGCGTCAGCGCCGCCGCGACGCATGCCTGCCTGCATCTGCGCTCGCCCGCCCTCTTCGGCTTCCCTGCGCTGTCGATACCTTGGGCGGAACTCCACAGTCCGGCGGAGGTGCGCGTTTACCGCCGGGATGCGATCCAGCTTCAGGCGGGGCGTCCCCCGATCGCCGCGATCCGTCTGCCGCGCGAACTCTACGACCAGATCCCGCACGCGCCGCGGTTCTCCTAGCCGCGGCCGGCGAACGGCATCTTCGTCGCCATCACGGTGATGGTGGGCACATTGGCATCGAGTGGCAGGTTGGCCATGTAGACCACCGCATCGGCCACATGCCTGGCCTCGATGCGCGGTTCCACCTTCATTGAACCGTCGGGCTGGATGACGCCCTGGGTCATACGCTCGGTCATCTCGGTGGCCGCGTTGCCGATGTCGATCTGCCCGCAGGCGATGTCGTAGTCGCGCCCGTCGAGCGAGATGCTCTTGGTGAGGCCGGTGATGGCGTGTTTGGTGGCCGTGTAGGGGGCCGAATGCGGCCTGGGAGTGTAGGCGGAGATGGAGCCGTTGTTGATGATGCGGCCGCCGCGTGGCGACTGGCGCTTCATCAGCCGCATCGCCTCCTGGGCGCAGAGAAAGGCCCCGGTCAGATTCACGGCCACAACGGAGTTCCACTGCTCGAAGCTGAGATCCTCCATGGGAATCGCCGGCGCGCCTTTGCCGGCGTTGTTGAAGAGCACATCGAGCCGGCCGTGCGTGCGCTCAATTTCGCCAAACAGCGCCTTCACCTGGTGAGGCTGGGTTACGTCGCAGGCCATGGCAAGCATGGCGGGACCACTGGTTCCCCTCGCGGCCGTCTTCTCCAACTCCTCTTTGCGCCGCCCGGCGAGCACGACGGCGAATCCTGCTGCATGCAAGCCGAGCGCTGCCGCGCGCCCTACGCCGCTGCCCGCGCCCGTTACCAAAGCCACCTTCATCACGCTCATCCCTCCAAGCTAAATGCGACGTATTGATCGCCCGCCGCCGTGGGCTGGCGGTTGCCGCCGCCGCACGCGATCACCACAAATTGTTTTCCGTTGACGGCGTAGGTCGCGGGGGTCGCATAGCCGCCGGCGGGCAACTTGTGCTCCCACACCACATCGCCGCTTGCGGAATCGACGGCACGGATCTTCTCATCCGGCGTCGCGGCAAGAAACACGAGTCCGCCGGCGGTGGCAATGCAGCCGCCCAACTGGTACGAACCGGTCTTCTTCACGCCGCGCGCCGACAGCTTCGGATACTCGCCCATTACCTCGCGCCAGGCGAAGTCGCCGGTCTTCAAATCGATCGCCGTGAGATGCCCCCAGGGTGGCTTCACCGCCGGGAAGCCCTCTTCGTCGATGAACTTCGCATAGCCGGTGATGCCGAACGGATAGGGCTTCTTGCCGCGCTCATCCACAAGCTGGACGATGCTCGGCAACTCGCTCGAGTTGACAAACAGCCGCTGCGACGACGGATCGACGGCGCATCCGCCCCACAGCGCTCCGCCGAGTGTGCCGGGTGAAAAGATGGTCCCTTGCAGGCTGGGCGGCGCGAACGGCACGCCTCCGCGCAGCGAGCGGAACTTTTTCAAGGCGAACGCGCGCGCTTCGGGTGAGATGTCGGTGAGCAGGTCCTCGTTCACTTCCAGCCGCGAGAGGGGCAATGGCTTCACAGGGAAACGCTGCGTCTCAGCCAGCTTCTCGCCCTCCACGTCGCTTGCGGGGACCTTGCGTTCTTCGACGGGAAACAGCGGCTTGCCGGTTTCACGGTCGAGCAGGAACACGAAGCCTGTCTTGGTCACCTGCGCCACGGCGTCGCGCATCTTGCCCTGATGACGCACGGTGACGAGGGCCGGCTGCGCGGGGAGGTCGTAATCCCACACGTCGTGGCGAACCGTTTGGTAGTGCCAGATGAGCCGCCCGGTGTGCGCGTCGAGGGCGAGCACGCAATCGCTGAACAGATTGTCGCCAGGGCGGTCGCCGCCATAGAAATCGAAGGTTGCCGAACCGGTGGGTACGAAGACCCACTTCCGTTTGAGGTCGGCGCTGATGCCACACCAGTTGCCGGCCGACCCATTGCGCTTCCAGGCGTCCTTTGGCCAGGTGTCGGCGCCTCGCTCGCCCGCGTGTGGAATGGTGTGGAAGATCCACTTGCGCTTGCCCGTGTAGACGTCGTAGCCGCGGATGTGGCCCGGCGCCTCGGGCCGCGGACCTTCGCCGCCGCCACCGCCGATGATGAGCGTGTCCTCTACGATCACGGGCGGGCTGGTGACGCGGTAGCTGAGCCCCTGCATGTCGCTGTCAAACTGCGCAGCCAGGTCGACGATGCCGTTGTCGCCGAAGCCCCTCACGGGCTCGCCGGTCGACGGGTTCAGGCAGTGCAGCTTGTCCTGAATGGCCGCGAACACGCGCTTGTCCTTGCCGTCCTCAAACCAGGTGACGCCGCGGTTGACGCCTGTTGCGCGCCGCGACGAGCCGAGCGGGTTGTAGTTCCAGAGCGGCTCGCCGGTGGCCGCGTTCAACGCCCGCACCTGCACGCGCGGCGTCGTCAGAACCATCACGCCGCCCACGACGATGGGCGTGCACTCGATGGTGGTCAGCGGGCGCTGCGAGGCATCGCCGCAGGCGTGCGTCCAGGCAACCTTCAACTTCGAGGCGTTCGACCGCTTGATCTGGTTCAACGGTGAGAACCGCGTCGCCGCGGCATCGCCGCCGTAGTAGCCCCAGTCGCCCTCGCCGCTCTTGGCGGCCCATGCCGGTAAGGCCAGCAGAGCCGACGACAATACATCCCGCCTCGTCCAGGTCATGGGAATAGCTTATGTCAACCCGGCAACGCCACCGCGCCCCAAGTGATATGCTCCAATCATTGCTGCCCGCGAGGGGCTTCTGTATGCGTTTGAGAGTCATCCTGGCATTTCTATCCCTGTCCGCGCTGGTCCACGCCGCGCCCACGTTTTCGCGCGACATAAGGCCGATTCTGCAAAAGCGCTGCCAGGGCTGCCATCAGCCGGCATCCAAGGCATCTGATCTCGACCTCACCAGTTTCGAAGCCTTCGCCAAGGGGGGTAAGCGAGGCCCCGGATTCGTCGCCGGAAAGCCGGACGAGAGCCTGACGCTGCGCTACATCAGCGGCGCCGTGCAACCCCGCATGCCCCTTGGCCAGCCGGAACTTCCCACTGCTGAAGTGGCGCTGCTGAAGGAGTGGATCCTGGACGGCGCGAAGAACGACGACATGGCGGCGCCCGTGATGCGGCGCGAGTCCGTCTACCTGCAGCCGCCCGTCATCACCGCCCTCAAGTTTTCGCCCGATGGCAAACAGATCGCCGTTTCCGGCAATGGCGAGATCCTCATTCACATAAGCGATGGTTCGCACCTGTTGCACCGCTTGCCGGGCCAGGCCGAGCGCATCCTCTCGCTTGCCTACAATGCCGACGGATCACTGCTGGTCGCCGGTGGCGGCACACCCGCGCAGTTTGGCGAGGTGCAGGTGTGGGATCCGCGCTCGGGCAAACTCCTGCGCTCCGCGCAACTCACCACCGACACAGTGTTCGGCGCATCGCTAGCTCCCGATGGTTCGAAGATCGCCGTTGGTTGCGCCGACAACACGGTGCACGTCTTTGAGACCGCCACCGCCAAGGAACTTTATAAGATCGGCAACCACGAGAACTGGGTGCTGGCCACCGTATTCGGCATGGACTCCAAGCGCTTCGTCTCCACGGGGCGCGACCGCGCCGCGAAGTTGATCGACGCCAACTCCGGCGCGTTCCTGGAGAACCTCAACCTGCTGCGAGGCGAACTGACGGCGGCGGCGCGCCATCCCAAACAGGATCTGATCGTGATCGGCGGTGAAGAGCGCTATCCCTACATCTATCTGATGGACCGCCCGCGCAACATGAAGATCGCCGACGACACAACGCTGGTGCGCAAGCTCGAACGGCAGGACGGTGCGATCACGGCGCTCGACTGGTCGCCTGACGGTTCACGCATCGCCGTCGCTGGGGCATCGCCAAACGTGAATCTCTATGACCCGGCGACCGGTGAGCGCAAGGCCTCGTGCCAGGGACACGCCGCCGGCATCTACACGCTGTCCTTCTCGCCAGACGGCGCGCAACTGGCCACCGGCGGCTTCGACGGCAAGGTCCGCATCTACAACACGGCCGACTGCAAACTCGCCCGCTCGTTCATCCCCGTGCCGCTATCCGCCGGCGCGCCTCAAACTGGAGGCTTGCAGTGAAGCTTGTACTCGCTCTCCCATTCGCCGTCGCGCTTGCCGCCGCGCCCCCAACGTTGAACGAAGTGCAGCCGCGCGGCACGCAGAAGGGCCGGCCCTTCACGCTGACGGTCGTCGGCCGCGACCTGGGGGATGGGGCCACGGTGATCTCCAATCTCCCTGCCTCCTTCACATCTCTAGGCGTGGATAAGCCAGGCATGGAATCGCGCCGCGCGTCGTTCCTTGTGGAGCCCACCGCTGAGTGGAACGTAGGTGTCTACACGGTGCGCGTGAAGACGGCATCGGGGTTGTCGAACATCCTGCTCTTCAGCGTCGGCGCTTATCCCGAGCTCACCGAAGAGGAGTCGCGCGAAGGCTCGCCGCCGAATCAGAACGATTCGATCGAAAAGGCGCAAACACTACCTTCGTCGCCGCTTACGCTGAACGGGACGCTGATGGGCCCGGAGCGCGATGTGTACCGGTTGCAGGTGAAGGCCGGTGAGCGCCGCGTCTTTGAAGTGGATGCGCGCCGCGCCGGTTCTGCCATCGACCCGGTCATTCTGGTTTACGACGGGGCAGGGAAGCGCATTGCACGCTCTGAGGACGATCCGCTGCTCAGTCTCGATGCTCGCCTGGACATCACCTTCCCGAAGGAAGGCTTCTACTACGTCGAGGTTCACGACGCCCGCTTCTCCCGGCAGGCGCAAAATTACTATCGCCTCAAAACGGGTGCCTTCGCGTATGCCAGTGAGCTCTTCCCGCTGGGGGGACGCCGTGGTGAGCAGGTGGCCATCGCCGCCGGTTCGACGACGATTCAGGCCGACCTGCGCGAGGCGCGCACGCCCCAGGTGTTCGTCAGTCTTCCCAACTCGCCTTCGCTGCCGCTGCCCCTGGCCGTGGGCGATCTGCCTGAGGTGCGCGAGCCGGTGAGCGGCGCGCTGCCCGTGCCGGTCACGGTGAACGCCCGCTTGTCCGCGCCGGCCGAGGTCGACACATATGAGCTCGACGTGAAGCCCGGCGAGGATTACGTCTTTGAACTGCAGGCGCGCGAACTGGGCACGTCGAAACTCACCGGCCTCATCACTGTTTACGACGAGAAGGGTAACCGGCTGGCCTCGGGCGGCGATGGTCCGCTGCCGGTGGATGTGGCTGCCGTGCAGGCCAGCAGCAGGACGCTGGGCGATCCCTACCTGCAATTCACCGTTCCCGAGGGCGTCCGCAAGCTCAGCGTCACGGTGGAGGATCTTGCCCGGCGCGGCGGCACGCATTACGCGTACCGGTTCAGCGTCACACGCGGTAGTCGCGATTTTCGCGCAGTCATTGCAACGCCTTACGTGAACATTCCCGCCGGAGGCAGCGCCATCGTCAATTTCGCCATTGAACGCCGCGGTTTCACGGGAGCGCTGCGCATCGAGGCTGTCAACCTGCCCAAGGGGGTCGAAGTGGCTGGCGGCAACATTCCACAGGAGATTGCCGACCCCTCGAATCGCTCCAACGCCCGCCGCGGCTTCGTTTCGCTCACCGCCCCGGCGGACTCACCATTTTCGGAGGGGGAATTCTCATTTCGCGTCACCGGCATCGATGACGGCGGTAAGCCCATCGTTCGCGAAGCCACCGGCATCGGTTATTCCATTGGCGTTGCCGGGGCCACGACGCAGGGCGTGGTGGATCGCCAGCGCCCGCTCACCGGCGCGCACCTCGGCTACCGGCTTCCCGCCATGCTCGCCTCGGCGGCCCCGGCCACGCTCGAACTCAAGCTCGAGTCCACGGCCAAGAAGGAGGCCGGCTTCGAGTTCCGCTACCGCTGGCAGTGGCGCCTCCGCGACTCGATGCAGCGGGTGCCCGAAACCGTCTCCGTCGACCTGCCGAACTTCATCGACCTGCGTGTCATCGAGATGGAAAGTGACAAAACGAACCCAAAAAGTGGCACGTTTCTCGTCACTTCCACGAAGAACACGCTGCCCGCCGAGTACAACATCGGCATCAACGGCCGCCTCATGATCGACGGCCAGCAGCAGGAGATCTACTCGCCGCTGCAATCGCTCACCGTACCCGTTCACGACTCCGAGGAGAAGACCGCGAATGCGTCAACTGTTACCCGGCCTTAGTGCGCTGGCGCTTGCCTGGCCGCTGGCCGCCGCCGAACCCGTTACCTTCCTCCGCGACGTCGCGCCCATTCTGAACAAGGCCGGCTGCACCTCGGGCCCGTGTCATGGCGCGGCCAAGGGCAAGAACGGGTTCAAGCTCTCGCTGCGCGGCTACGATCCGCAGTTTGACTACGAGGCACTGCTCTACGACCTCTCCGGACGCCGCTTCAACCGCGCTGAACCGGCGCGCAGCCTGATGCTGGCCAAGCCCTCGCAGTTGGTGCCGCACGGCGGCGGTTTGCGATTTGAGAAGGACTCGGACTACTTCAAAATCATTGAACGGTGGATCGCCCAAGGCTCGCAGTACGGCGATCCGTCGAGGGATGCTGTTGCCGCGCTGGATGTGACGCCCGCCGTGATTCGCATGGAGAAGCCGGGCGAATCGGTGCAGGTAAAGGTGAGCGCGCGGTTTGCCGATGGCCAGACGCGTGATGTGACCCGCGAAGCGACGGTGGAATCGAACGTCACTGATCTCGCCGTGGTCAGCCCGACGTCATCGGTGAAGGGCGAGCGCATTGGCGAGGCGACGCTGCTGGTGCGCTACCAGGGCAAGTTCTCCACCATTCCCGTCACGGTGCTCAACCCCAAGCCCGGCTTTGTCTGGAAGCAACTCACGCAGAACAACTACATCGACCAGCACATTGACGCCAAGTTGAAGGGGCTCAAGGTGCAGCCGTCGGCGCCGGCTACTGACGCCGAATTCCTGCGCCGCGTGACGCTCGACCTTACGGGCCAGATCCCCAGCGTGGAACAGGCGCGGGCCTTTCTCGCCGACGCCACACCCTCGAAGCTCAAGCGCGACCGGTTGATTGAGAAGCTCATCGGAAGCCCCGCCTTCGTCGACCACTGGACGGTGAAATGGGGCGACCTGTTGCAGTCGTCGCGCAAGTTTCTAGGTGAAAAGGGCGCTTACGGATTCCATGAGTGGATCCGCTCCTCGGTGGCCGCCAACAAGCCGTACGACAAGATGGTGCGCGAACTGCTCACCGCTCGCGGCTCCACCTACGACGAGCCGGCGGGCAACTACTTCCGCGGCGTGCGCGACGCCAAGCCGGCGATGGAGAAGACGACCCAGGTCTTCCTCGGCGTGCGCATGGTGTGCGCGCAATGCCACGACCATCCGTTCGAGCGCTGGACGCAGAATCAGTATTACCAGATGTCGGCCTTCTTTTCCGCCGTGGGCCTGCGTCCCGGCTATGAAGTGGGCGAAGAGATCGTCTACGACCTGCGCGCCAACTATGAGATGAAGCATCCGAAGGACAGCCGCGTGATGGCGCCGCAGTTCCTCATCGCCTCCAACGCTCCGGTGAAGATCCCCAGCGATGATCGCCGCCGCGACGCCCTGGCCGACTGGCTTGTTTCCAAGGAGAACCCGTTCTTCGCCAAGGCCATTGCGAACCGCATCTGGAGCTACTTCCTGGGCCAGGGCATCATTGACCCGGTAGACGACATCCGCGCTTCTAATCCGCCCGTCAACCCGGCTCTGCTCGAGGCACTGACGAATGATTTGGCCGCGCACAATTTCGACCTGCAACACTTGATGCGCACCATCGTGAAGTCGCGCACTTACCAGGCGTCCTTTGTCACCAATGAATGGAACGCGAGCGATGTGGCCAACTTCTCTCACGCCATGCCGCGCCGCATGAACGCCGAGCCGCTGATGAACGCCGTCACGCTGGCCGCCGGGGTGCGGCCGAAGTTCCCCGATGTGCCCGAGGATACGAACGCCTCGCAATTGCCTGATCCGCACGTGGGCGCCGAGGGCTTCCTCGACCTGTTTGGGCGGCCGTCGCGCGAATCGGTGTGCGAATGTGAGCGGCGCACGGACTTCAGCCTGCCGCAGGCGCTCAACCTGATCAACGGCAAGACCATCTCCGATGCCGTCGCCGATCCGAAGGGCCGCGTGGCGCGCAACGTGCTCGCCGGCATGACCGATGCCGCCATGGTGGAGGATCTCTACCTGGCCACACTCACGCGCCTGCCGTCGAAGACCGAAAGCGAGCAGGCCACCAAGTATCTTGCGGGCGGACCTCGCGCCACCCGCGCACAAGACCTCCTCTGGGCCCTGCTCAACAGCAAGGGCTTCCTCTACGTGTATTAGCCGAAGCGAAGGAAACGATCATGCTGAACATCCCTGGACGCCACACCGGACGCACCTGCGAAGGCCCCACACGCCGTGAGTTGATGCGCATCGGTTCGCTCGGCCTGGCCGGTCTCCACCTGCCCGGCTTCTTCCGTTCGCAGCAGGCCGCCGCGGCCACTAACGCCGCCGCCAAGTATGCCGGGGCGCGCGGCTTCGGCAACGCGAAGAACGTGATCATGATCTTCCTGCAGGGCGGTCCCAGCCACATCGACATTTGGGACCCCAAGCCGGATGCGCCGGCCAACATTCGCGGTGAGTTCAAACCGATCAAGACGAAGATTCCCGGCACCTGGATCGGCGAACACATGCCGATGATGGCCAACACGCTCGACAAGGTAACGCTCATCCGCTCGATGAGCTACACGCCGAACGGGCTGTTCAACCATACGGCGGCCATCTATCAGATGCTCACCGGCTATCCGCCGGACAAGGTTTCGCCCTCGGGCCAGTTGGAGCCGCCCAATGGCGCGGACTTCCCCACCGCCGGCAGCCATGTGAGCAAGCTGAAGCCCCCCACTGACGCCGTGCTGCCGTTTGTGGAATTGCCGCGGCCGCTGCAGGAATCGGGCATCATCGGCAAGGGCGGCGCGGCGGGCTTCCTGGGCAAAGCGTATGATCCCTACCGGCTCTATCAGGACCCGGCGCAGCAGGTGACCATCGACGATCTTGCGCTGCGCAAGGACATGCCGGCCAGCCGCCTCAAGGACCGTTTCGAACTGCTCAAGGGCATCAACGGTTCGATGCCCGAACTGGAGAAGGCGCTCAACGCCTCGGCGGTGGACGAATACTACGGCAAGGCCTACGACCTCGTGCTCAACGGCAAGGCGCGCGACGCGATGGACCTGACCAAGGAGCCGGACACGGTGCGTGAGCGGTACGGGCGGCACACCTTTGGGCAGAGCGTGCTCATGTCGCGCCGACTGATTGAAGCTGGTACGCGCTTCGTGCAGGTGAACTGGCCTTCGGTGGCCAACGGCGATCCGGAGAAGACCGCATGGGACACGCACGCCGCCAACTTCGGCCCGCTGAAGAACCTGCACTGCCCGAAGCTTGACCGTTCGCTGTCGGCGCTGCTCGAAGACATGGACCAGCGCGGCTTGCTGAAGGACACGATGGTGATTGCCATCGGCGAATTCGGCCGCAGCCCGCGCATGGGCGTCTCCACGAGCGGCAACTCGAACAGTCCCGATGGCCGCGACCACTGGCCGTATTGCTACTCGGCCGTCGTTGCCGGGGCGGGCATCGCGCGCGGCATGCAGTATGGCGAATCCGACGCCACGGCCTCCAGCCCGAAGGAGAAGCCGGTTCACCCGAACGACCTGCTGGCCACCCTCTACTACGCTCTCGGTATCGACCCCGAGATGGAGATCCGCAATCACCTGAACCAGCCGCGCGAACTGGTGAAGGGTAAGATCGTCACGGACCTCTTCGCCTAGGCCATGCGCACGACCCACGGCCTGGTAGCCACATGGCTCTTGCTCTCCCTGCCGGCGCTCGCTCAAACCGTGGGGCAGTCTCTGCCGCCCTGGACGCCGGGCACGCTCGACATTCACCAGATCAACACCGGCAGAGGCAATAGCGCCCTGTTCATCCTGCCGGATGGTACGACGATGCTCGTCGATGCCGGCGACGGCAATCACGAACCGCCGCGCGGCACCGCGCCCAAGCCCGACGCCTCGCGCCCGGCCGGTGAATGGATCGCGCGCTACGTGCGCCACATGCTGCGCCACGACGCAACGCCCGCCATCGACTACGCCTACCTGACCCACTTCCACAGCGACCACATGGGGGCGATCACGGAGGTTGCCAGGCACATCGGCTTCCGTGCTCTCGTCGATCGCGGCTGGCCCAGTTACGACTATCCGGCGGCGCAGAAGGGGCTGGCCGCTTACCGCGCCTTCGCCGAGGCGCAGTCGAAGGTCGGGGTGAAGGTCCAGCGCCTCGCGCCGGGCCGCAATGACCAACTCGTTCTCAAGCGCGCGCCGGCGCAGTATCCAAACTTCGAGATTCGCAACATTGCCGCCAATGGTGAGATCTGGACCGGCGCCGGAACCAACACGCGCCAGCATTTCCCGCCGATCGCCACGCTCCAGCCCGCTGATTACCCCAGCGAGAACATGTGCAGCATGGCCTTCCGGCTCAGCTACGGCAAGTTCGACTTCTTTTCGGGCGGCGATATGCCTGGTGTCCGCTACGAATGGGCGCCCGTCTGGAACGATGTGGAGACCCCGGTCGCCC
The DNA here is from genome assembly GCA_017304135.1 of Acidobacteriota bacterium. GTDB lineage: Bacteria > Acidobacteriota > Terriglobia > Bryobacterales > Bryobacteraceae > JAFLBB01. The sequence continues at coordinate 24,197 of JAFLBB010000049.1, forward strand.
AGGTGGTTGGCCCGGTCGAAGCGATGATCCTGAACCACCATGGGAATCGGGATTCGACGAACGCTTTTCTGCTGGCCGCGCTCCGTCCGCAGGTCTTCCTCATCCCGGTTTGGACCTCGAACCATCCCGGCGAAGACGTCTGGCACCGCCTGATGAACACCCGACTTTACCCTGGTCCGCGTGACGTGTTCGCCACCGGGATGCTCGAAGCAAACCGCCTCGTGATCGGGCCCTCACTGGACCAGTTGAAGAGCGCCCAGGGCCACATCGTGGTGAGAGTCGCTGCGGGAGGGGAGACCTTCCAGGTGATCATCCTCGACGACAGCGCGGAGTCGTTCCGTGTGCGTTCGGTGCACGGGCCTTACACGGCCCGTTAATCCGGTATATCTTGGTATAGATAGGGATCTGAGACTTTCGACTGGCCAGCATCCCTTCGGCGCCTTGTCGCGTCTTCTTGGACAGAACGTGGTGTAGCAACTGTCAGCCATAGGTGTTAGGGAGGTGGGGTTTCCTCCAATACACCTTGCGGTTCTGACACTCGCCTGAGTCGGCGTTTCCACTGCGCCACATTCGCGATCGCAAAACTGACCGGGTTTCCCTCTGCCTGCGCTAAAATGAATAAAAATTCATTCTGTGATTCGAGAAGGGGGAGTCCAGAGAAAGTGTGTGTCTCACTGCCCGATGAACTCTTACAAACCACGTTTGCCCCGCATCCCGCGCAATGCGGTTGGACACGCGATGCTGTATCTGCTTCTCTGCGCGGGGTCGGGTGTCCACGCTGCCGTACTCACGTTGGAGCAGGCGCTGGCGCTGGCCGAGGAGAATCACCCCAAGCTAAAGGCGGGATCGGCACGCATCGATGCGGCCGCCGCGGGCCTCACCACCGCCAGGGCCTATCCGAATCCCGAGGCCATGGCGCAAGGAGGTGGACAAACATACCGTGTTCCGGGCAACGTGTCCGGCTTTGTTCAGTCGTACAGCATCTCCCAACCGCTTGAACTCGGCCAGTTGCGTCCGGCCCGGATCGGGCTGGCGGAACGAACGCGGGAGGTGAGCGCGCAGGAACTGGCCGCGACCCGGCTCTCCGTGCTGGCGGCGGTGCGGCGGGCCTTTTTCCAGGCGCTGCGATTCCAGGGCGAGATTGAGATTCTGCGCGAGAACCTGCGCACGGTGGAGGAGTTCCGCGAGCGGATCAAGGTGCGTGTCGATGTGGGCGAAGCCGGCAGGTTGGAACTCTACCGCGCCGATGCCGAACTGGCCACAGCCCGGGCGGCGGTACTGAGCGCTCAGCTGCGATCGGTAACCGCGCTGTCGCAGTTGCGCGGCGCCGTGGCCGCCCCGTTGGGCGATTCCATCACGCTGGCGGGTTCACTTGATCCCGATGCTCAACTGCCCGCGATGGAGCAACTGCGCCAGGAGGTGTTGGACCGGCACCCCGACCTGGCCCGCGCCAAGTTAGAGATTCGCCGTTCCGAGGCGCGGCTTTCCTATGAAACCGCCCAGCGGCGTCCGCAGCCCTCGATTGTGGCAGGCGTTGACCGGCCGCCAGACGTTCCCATCTACCGGGCCGGCATTTCGATTCCGCTGCCGTTCTGGAACCGCCGCGAAGGGCAGATTGCCGAAGCGGTGGCGGAAACGCGTGTGGCCGCCGCCGAGGCGGACGCCCGGCGCAACGAGCTGTTGGCCGCGATGGAGGGGGCCTATGGCCGCTATCAACTGGCCACGCAGCAGTTGATGACCTATCAGGAAGGCGTCCTCCGCGCCGGTGAAGAGGGACTTCGCGCCGCGGAAGCCGCTTACCGGTTGGGTGAACGCGGCATTCTTGACGTTCTCGACGCTCAACGTGTGCTGCGCACGGTGAGGCTTGAGCTGCACCACGCCCAGTTTGACCGGCAGGCCGCGCTCATTGATCTGGACGAAGCCCGCGCCACTTCCCTGAGGTAAATAGTCATGACCAGAATTCACGTTTCCGTAGTACTCGCCACGGTGTTTCTGACGGCTGGCTGTTCGAAGAAGGAAGGGACGGCCGGGGATGCGGGCGGGCGATCGGCCAGCGCGCCGCAGGACCCGATGCAGATCGATCTTGATGATAACCTTCGCCGGAGGGTGCGCCTGGGCGAACCGCAGTGGGCGAATGTCGGGGCGACGCTGACGGTGGCGGCTCGCGTCGAGGTGGATGAAACGCGTGTGACCCGCGTTGGTTCGCCGGTGATGGGCCGCATCGCGACCCTCCATGTGCGGGAAGGGGAGCGCGTGCGCAAAGGGCAGGTGCTGGCCACGCTGAGCTCGGTCGGCCTCTCCGACGCCCAGTTGGATTTCCTGAAGGCGCTTTCGCAGAGGATGGTCGCCGAGCGAGCCGTGCAACGCGCGGAGCAACTGCTGAAGGCGGATGTGATTGGCTCGGCGGAACTGCAGCGGCGCGAAGCTGAACTGGCCCAGGCCACCGCTGAACTGGCCGCCGCGCGCGATGAACTCGAACTCCTTGGCATGCCGGAGGAGGCCATTGCCAACCTTGAGCGCACGCGCAACATCCTCTCGGTGTCGCGCATTGTCTCCAGCAGTGACGGCACCGTACTCGACCGTCACGTCACGGTCGGGCAGGTGATCCAGCCGGCGGAAACCGTATTTGAAATCGCCGACCTGTCGCACGTCTGGCTGGTGGCCGACGTTCCGGAGCAGATTGCCGGGTCCGTTGTCGTGGGGATGTCCGTGGACGCCCAGGTGGCCGCGCTGCCGAAGGAGCACTTCACGGGGATCCTCACTTTTGTCAGCGCCACCGTCAATCCGGAGACGCGAACCGTGCGGGCGCGGATGGAGATTGAGAATCCCAGCCGGCACTTGAAGCCGGCGATGCTGGCGACGATGGTGCTGAAGAACCAGACGGAACGGCGTCAGGTGGTGCCGCTGGCCGCGGTGGTTCGCGAGGAAAATGCCGAGCACCTGTTTGTGCGTATCGACGATGACACCTATGTGCTCCGGCCGGTGATGCTGGGGCCTGAGTATGGCTCCAGCCGCGTTCTGCTGGAGGGCTTGCGGGAAGGCGACCAGATCGTCGTCGACGGGGCGTTCCATTTGAACAACGAGCGGCGGCGGCGGGCCGTGCGCGGAAACGACGGGGACTAGCCGATGCTCAGCGCCCTTGTGAACGCTTCTCTCCAGCAGCGCATCATCGTCGTGGTGTGTGCCCTCATCGCGCTGGCTTTCGGCCTGGACGCCACGCGCCGCCTGTCGGTGGACGCCTTTCCCGATGTGACGAATGTGCAGGTGCAGGTGGCGACGGAGGTCCCCGGCCGCTCGCCCGATGAGGTGGAGCGCATCGTCACTGTGCCCGTGGAAATCGGGATGACCGGCATTCCCGGTCTCACCGAGATGCGCTCGCAAAACGAGCCGGGCCTGTCCATTGTCACGCTCGTGTTTACAGACGGCACGCCGGTCTATTTCGCCCGCCAACTGGTGGCCGAACGCATGGGCGATGTGCGCTCGCGCCTGCCCGAGGGCATCAACCCTGTGCTGGGCCCCGTCTCGTCGGCGCTGTCGGAGGTGTACCAGTACACGCTGGAACATCCGTCGGATGGCGAACGCGAACTGAGCAAGGCCGAACTGGTGGAGCGACGCACGGTGCAGGACTGGGTGGCGCGGCCGCTGCTGCGTTCCATCCCCGGCGTGGCCGAGATCAACTCCACGGGCGGTTATGTGAAGCAGTATCAGGTGCTGGTGGATCCGATCAAGATGCGTTATTACGGCGTCACCATTCAGGATGTCTACCAGGCGCTGGCCCGCAACAACGCCAACTCAAGCGGCGGCATTCTGCCGCGCGGCCCGGAACTGTTTCTGGTTCGCGGCATCGGGCTCATTCGGACGCTCGATGACATCCGCTCGGTGGTGCTGAAGGAGGTGGGCTCGACGCCCGTCTACATTCGCGACGTGGCCGAGGTCACCATCGGCGAAGATGTCCGGTACGGGGCCATGATCAAGGGCGGCTACACCGAAGCCGTCGGCGGCATTGTCGCGATGATTGCCGGTGACAACGCCAAGCAGGTGGTGACACGCATCAAGGAGCGCGTGGAGGAGATCAACTCACGGGGTATGCTGCCGGGCGGCTTGCGCATCGTGCCGTTCTATGACCGCTCGCTGCTGGTGGACGCCGCCCTGCAAACCGTTTCCCAGGTGCTGCTGGAAGGCATTGTCCTTGTCATCGTCATCCTGTTTCTCTACCTGGGCGACCTGCGCTCCAGCGTCATTGTCATCGCCACTCTCATCCTTACTCCGGCGCTCACCTTCGTCGTGATGAACCACTACGGCATCTCGGCCAACCTGATGTCGCTGGGCGGCCTTGCCATTGCGATCGGATTGATGGTGGACGGCTCCGTGGTGGTGGTGGAGAATGTCTTCGCGCGGCTCAGCCACAATCCGGCGGCCGACCGCATCAAGATCACGCTCGAAGCCGTGCTTGAGGTGGCCACGCCGGTGGTGTTCGGCATCTGCGTGATCATTCTGGTGTTTCTGCCGCTGATGACGCTGGAAGGAATGGAGGGCAAAATGTTCGCGCCGCTCGCCTATACCATCGCCATTGCGCTTGGCATCTCGCTCATCCTGTCGCTTACGCTCTCGCCCGTGTTGTCGTCGTACCTGCTCAAGCCCGGCAACGAGCACGACACATGGTTCGTGCGGGCACTCAAGCGCCCATACGTCGCGATGCTCGGCTGGGCGACCCACAATCACAAGAAGGTGATTGCCTCCTCGCTTGTTGTCTTCGCGGCCACGATGAGCCTCTTTCCCCTGCTCGGCACATCATTCATACCGGAACTGAAGGAAGGCACGATCTCGCCCAATATGGACCGCGTGCCGAACATCTCGCTCGATGAGTCGATCCGTATGGAAATGGAGGCCATGAAGCTGGTCAGGAAGGTGACCGGTGTGGAGTATGCCGTTTCCCGCCTTGGCCGAGGCGAGTCGCCGGTTGACCCCGCCGGTTACAACGAGAGCGACATGATGATCCAACTCCTGCCGGACGATCAGCGCAAGGGGCTTTCGCAGGATCAGATCGGCGATGAGATCCGGAAGATCGTGAGCGCCTTTCCCGGGGTGAACCCCGTCATGGCCCAGCCGATTTCCGACCGTGTCGATGAGATGGTGACCGGCGTCCGAGCCGACGTTGCCGTGAAGATCTTCGGCGACGACATTGACGCGCTCATCGCCAAGGCCAATGAGGTTGCCAAAATCGCCAACACCATCCGTGGAACCGGCGACATCAAGATCGACCGCATGACGGGCCAGCAGAATTTGACCGTGACCATTGACCGGCAAGCCATCGCCCGCCACGGATTGAATGCCTCCGACATCCACGACGTGATCGAAGCCGCCGTGGGCGGCAAAGCGGCCACCGAGATTTATGAGGGCGAGCGCCGCTTCCAGGCGGTGGTGCGCTATCCCGAACGCCTGCGCAACAGCATGCAGGATATCCGCAACATCCTGGTCACCGCGCGCGATGGGGCGCAGATCACGCTCGGCAGCCTGGCCCAGATCGAGGTTGTGGAGGGCGCCTCGCAGATCAAACGCGAAATGGCCCGCCGGCGCATCGTTGTCGGCGTCAATGTGCGTGACCGCGACCTGGGCGGTTTCGTGGCCGAACTCCAGGCCAAGGTGCGGCAAGACGTGAAACTGCCCCCTGGCTACTACTACGAGTGGGGCGGCCAGTTTGAGAACATGACCCGCGCCCGGCGCCACCTGATGATCATCGTGCCCATTACGATCGCAGCCATTTTCTTTCTGCTGTTCCTGCTGTTCCGGTCGGTGCGCTTTGCCGCCTTAATCATTCTTGTGCTGCCCTTTGCCTCCATCGGCGGCATTGCCGCGCTTTTCGTTTCCGGAGAGTATCTCTCGGTGCCGGCGTCGGTCGGCTTCATCGCGCTGTGGGGCATTGCCGTGCTGAATGGCGTGGTGCTGGTTTCCTACATCCGTTCGTTGAGGGAGACGGGAATGGACCGCATCACCGCCATCCTGGAAGGCGGCAAGCTGCGCTTCCGCCCCGTGATGATGACGGCGACGGTGGCCGCGCTGGGTCTGGTGCCCTTCCTGTTTGCCACCGGGCCGGGATCGGAAGTGCAGCGCCCGCTGGCGATTGTCGTGATTGGCGGGCTGATCAGCTCTACGTTTCTGACGCTGGTCGTAGTCCCGGTGCTGTATCAGTATTTCGACGACCAGCCGGCCGTGTATCAAACGCCCGGCCCCGAACTCACGCCGGAATCGGCGGCGCACTAAGACAGGCTGTTATGGCTGTGCGCCGCAGGCGGCCAGGGCCTTGCGCACGAGCGCCTTTTTCGCGGCGTCGGTGGGTGTTTCCCGCGCGCGCGAAATGGGCCCCTGTATGATCACGCCCGCTTCCTTGGCGTGGCGGCACATCTGGTCGCGCCGGTTCAAGACCTGCGAGACCTCGGTGAGGTCAGTGAGCACGTAGAGCATTTCGCGGTTCACCAGAATGTTCTCCGGGTCCTTGGCAAGCACGGTGCGCTGGGTGGCCAGGGAGCGCTGGAGATAGGTGAGCCCCTCTTCCGGCCTCTTGGTGCGCACGAGCGAGAGCCCGATGCGGTCCAATGTGCCGGCCACGCCCATCACCGCGTTGGTGTTGTTGGGGTCGCGCGCCACGATCCCTTCCCGGATCCGGAGTTGCTCCTGAAACAAGGGGACGGCTTCGTCAAACCGCTTCAACTGGGCGGCCAGGTTGGCCAGGAGGCCGACATCGGTGGCGAGCATGTGGTCGATCTCTTCGTCGTCCACGGCGGCAAGCTCCTTGTGCCTGCGGTAGGCTTCCTGGGCGACGATCCGCGCTTCCTCGCGCCGTACCGCGCGCAGCAGGGCCCCGGCCAGGTACTGGCAGGAGCGGGCCAATTCGCGCTTTCTGACAAGGGAGTCCGGCTGCTCGTTGGCTAATTTCCTCCACTCGGCCACGGCCCGCTGCCACCACTCCACACCGATTTTCCAATGCGTCGCCGACTGTGTGTAGGTGTTGGCCAGCTTGGCGATGGCCATGGCCCGTTCCTCGCGCGCCCGTGCATCGGCTGGCCGCGCCGCCGCCAGCGCTTCGGCCGCCTTCAGCAACTCCTCGGTCACCGGCACGGCCTTCGGATCAGCGCGCAGTGAGTATACCGTGGCCAGCGCTTCCAGAACCTCGTAGCGGGCGCGCAAGGCGTCCTGGTTGCGGGGATGGCGGCCGATGACCGCTTTCACCAGCCCATCGGCCCGCTCCAGTTGCGCCAGGGCCTGCGAACTTCTTCCCAGGCTGGGCTCATTGCCCACGCCTTCAACGTCGGCCAGCCGCATGAACCCCCGCGCCGCCTCCAACTGGATGCCGTCATCCGAGCCGGCTCCCTTGGCCAGGGCGTCCAGGTATTCCACGCTGCGATTGACGAGCACATGGCGCGCCGCCAGCGAGCCGGGCAGCTTGGCGATCTCGTCGTGGACTTCAAACAACACCGAGTTGGCCAGCGCCCGCACCTGCGCGAAACGCTCCTGGGCGAGGGCGCGCTGCCGCAACGCAAAGGCCGTAGTTGCCATCAGCGCCGACACGGCAAGCATGCCTGCCAGCACGGCGGTCCGATTCCGCCCCACGAACTTCCACAGCCGGTAGGAGCGCGACAGCGGGCGGGCCTCCACGGGCCGGCCCTCCAGGTAGCGCCGGACGTCGGCGGCCAGATCAGCCACGGTGGCGTAGCGTAGTGACGGGTTGGTGCGCAGCGCCTTGCGGGCGATCCGGGCCAGGTCGCCGCGCAGCGGTAGCTCCGCCGGGCCCTCGCCTTCCCTGTCCGCGGCGGCGGCCGGCACGGCTTCGGATTGCCCTTGGTGAGGCTGGCCACTGACCAGTTCTGCGAGCAGCGCCCCGAGTGAATATACGTCGGTGGCGACGCCCAGCGGCCGTCCCAGCATCTGTTCCGGACTGGCGTAGTTCGGCGAATAGAAGAGGGCCCGCGTCTGGCCGTCGGAAGCCGCTTCGGACAGGAGTCGCGCGATTCCGAAATCGAGCAGCTTCACCGTTCCGTTGCTGCTCACCAGCACATTGGCCGGTTTCAGATCGCAATGGATCACCAGCGAGCTGTTGGCATACTGCACGGCGTCGCAGATCTGCAGGAACAGGCGCAGCCGCTCCTGTTCGTCCAGCCGGGCCGCGTTGGCGTAGCCGGTGCAGGGAGTGCCGTCGACGAACTCGGTGACGAGAAAGCGCACGCCACTGCGTGTTGCGCCCGCGTCGAGCAGCCGGGCGATGTTGGGATGTTCGAGGCGCGCCAGAATCCGCGTTTCCCAAGCCGAGAGGCTCGATGGACGGCTGTCGAGCACGACCTTGATGGCCACGCGTTGCGTGAACTCGGCGTCCTCACGGCGTCCCTCGAACACCACGCTTGTGGCGCCTTGGCCGATGCGCCGAACGGGACGATAGTGGCCAAATGACTCGGCCTCTGGAAGTGGGAGATTGCCCGGCATCACACTCGTCAGCCCGCACACTTGGGCCGACACCTGGGTCGATCCTAGCACGGAAGGGTGCGGCGCCGGCCGTGGTGACGGGGCCTTGTGCGGAAAAATCGCGCCTGGCGTGATCCCCGCGCGGCGCCGGCTGCGGGCTCATGACTGAGGCGGGTTGACGCCAGGCCGGTGCGCGTTCGTGCCGGGTGAACTGTCGGGCGGCGCCCTGCGCTGACGAAGGCCGGCTCCTATTGCCGGGGCCGCACCCGAGCCTTTCGGACAGTGTTACCCTTTTTCTTCCAAACATCGCGCCGGGCGATGGGGAGGTGCCCGCAGATGGAGTCGCTGAACACGTGGGGAAAGGCTGAGGAGGTCTTCGCCGAGGCCCTCAAACGCGAGGAAAGCCAACGCCTGGAGTTCGTCCGCGAACGACTGCAGGGCGATGAGGTGACCATCGAGGAGGTGATGCGCCTGCTGGAAGCCTACCAGCACATGGGCGATTTCCTCGACACGAGCGTTCTCGATTTCCGCGGCGAGCAGTTTGGCGCCTACCGCGCCTTGGACGAGGTCGGCCGCGGCGGCATGAGCATTGTGTATCGCGGCGAACGGGTGGACGGCGGGTTCGACAAGCAGGTGGCCATCAAGGTCGTGCTGACGCAGGCCGGCATGGCCCCGGAGACGCGGATTCTGGCCGCGCTGGAGCACCCCAACATCGCCCGTTTGCTGGACGCGGGCGTTACCAGTCTTGGTTTCCGCTACCTGGTCATGGAATTCGTCGAAGGCGTCCCTTGCACCGGGTACGCGCCGGCACAAACGGCCGAGGCAAAGCTGCGGTTGTTTCTGCAGGTGTGCCACGGGGTGCAGGCCGCCCATCAGTCGCTGATCGTCCACCGCGACCTGAAGCCGGACAACATCCTGGTGACCAGCGGCGGCCAGGTGAAGCTGCTCGATTTCGGAATTGCGAAGATGCTGGCGCCGGTGGGCGAGCAGACGGTGGGTCCGCGCGCTTATACGATCGAATACGCAAGTCCGGAGCAGGTGCTGGGCCAGCCGGCGAGCACGGCGAACGACGTGTATTCGCTCGGAGTGGTCCTGTTTGAGTGGTTGACCGGAGATGTGCCGCGCGAGTTGAGCGGACTGCCGCTGGAGGAAGCCCTGCGCCGGATGAAGGAGAAAGCGCCGGCGGGCCCAGGGCTGGCGGGCGATCTCGAGCTAATCGTTCGCAAGGCCATGGCGCATGATGCGGCGTTGCGCTATGGGAGCCCCGGTGCGCTGGCTCGCGACCTTGAGCTGTACCTGGCGGGTAAGCCTGTGCTGGCACGGCCCGCCACGTGGGGATACCGGGCGCAGCGGTTTCTTTCGCGCCACCGCTACAGTGCCACCGCTGCCATGGCCGCGGTGGTCGCGCTGGCCGGCACCGCGATCTACGCGGCCCGCCAGGCCCAACTCGCCGAGACGCGGTTTGCACAGGTGCGCACGCTCTCCCGCTCCGTATTGTTTGAACTGCACGACGCGGTGGAACCTCTGGAGGGATCGGGCCCGGCGCGCCGGCTGATTGCCCGCCGCAGCCAGGCATTCCTCGATGCCGTGGCGCGGGATGGGAGCGCCAGTGACGAGGTGGTGCTCGACGCCGCGCGCGGCTATCTGCGCCTGGCCGGGATACAGGCCTCCGGAGAGGCGCAGGCTGAGACCACCCAGGGCGGCCAGTTGATCCGCAGGGCGTTGGAACTGGCCCGGCGTGTGGTGGCCCGGGCGCCGGCGAACGCGCAGGCGCGCCTTGTCCTGGTGGATGTGCTGCAACGCGCATCTCATTTGGCGATTGAGGCAGGAGATGCGAAGACGGCCAGCGGCGCGGCCCGCGAGGCCGTCACCCTGTCCGGCGAGGCGCTTCGAGCGGCGCCGGACAGGGTTGACGCCCTGAGCCGGGCCGGAAGTTCTTTGCACGCCCTCGCCCGCGCTCTTGCGCGATCAGGCAATTGGTCTGCGTCACGGGCCGCGGCGGAACAGTCAGTGGCCCGCCGGCGGGAACTGGCCGGCCGCTCTGGCGCACCTGCCGCGGACGGGGCGTCGCTTGCGGCATCGCTTGCCCAACTGAGTCTGATCGAGTGGCGGGCTGGTGACCCGGCGATAGCTCGTGTGCATGCGGGCGAGGCCGCGACGCAGGCTGCGTCCCTTCACGCGGCCGCGACGGTCAGGCCGCCGCTCCATCAAGCGATGCGGGACTTCTGCCTGGACCTGCGTGCGATGGGCGGCGCGCCGGCTCAGCCTGCCGCTGATGCTCAACCGCCGGAACTCGCCTCGCTCTGCCCGCTGCCCTAACTGCCCTCGGGTGGCGGCGAGAGCCGTGAAAAGAGCCAGGCGCGGGCGAACACCCAATCCCGCTTTACCGTCGGCAGCGAAACACCCAGCACTTCCGCGATCTCCTCCATTTCCAGGCCGCCGAAGAAGCGCATTTCCACCACCCGCGCCTTGCGCTCGTCCTTGTCAGCCAGCGCATCCAGTGCACGGTCCACCTCGATGATCGCCTCCACGGGGAGCGATCCGGCCGGGGTGGAGAACTCGACATCGCCTTCCAGCCGCAGATGTTCGGCGCCGGAGCCGCGCCGTGCCGCCATGCGCGCGCGCAACGCGTCGATCACCAACATCCGCATGGTGTGCGAGGCGAGGGCGAGGAAGTGGGTGCGGCTCTTCCAGCCTTTGCCCGAAAGGCGGAGCCAGGCCTCGTGAACGAGTTGCGTGGCTTGCAGGCTGGGGCGGCGGGGAGAGCGGCTGAGGTGCGCACTGGCGATCTTGCGCAGTTCGGCATAAACCTCCTCGACCTCGCCCTGCCGGTCCATGCTCCCCATTATGACTGAGCCGTTCTTCGGCGCCGCTTCACGTCGGAGGGTGGTGGCTGTCAGGTGAAGGCAGGCTGGTGCGGCTGAAGTGGTGCGGGACAAACCGTCCGGGCCGGTAACAGGAGAGCGGAGAGCTGAGGATGGTGATGCCGGAACTGCCCTCCGGCGGCGGGCGGATGGAACCACCCAGATGGCGGTGGCGGTGGGATTGGGAACACGCCTTCCGTCTGATTCTACGCAGGCTGCTGATTCTACGGGCAACCAAGTACGCCAGAGTCCATACTCACCTGGAGCGAGGGGCACGGCGGGTACACAGCACGCGGACTCTCTCGCGGTGTCGGTTCGTCGCTGAGCGCTGGGCCACGGGTTCAGGAAGAGAATGCCAGGGGCGATCGGCATGCACGCCGAAGCCGAAACCATCCACGCCCTGCGGCTCCAAACCCCGCCCAAGCCTGTTTCTATTTCCTCCAAACAAAC
>JAFLBB010000050.1 GCA_017304135.1 Acidobacteriota bacterium
TAGTGACAAAACGAACCCAGTTCTTCGCCGCCTCATCCCTTGCCCGCCTTCCTCGCCTCTTCGTCTTGAAACGTCACCTTCACCCCGTCCGCGCCTCCAGCGACGACAGCACCACCCGCACATCCCCCTTCTCCACCTGGAACACCAGCGCCTGCTGATCCCCCCGCTCATCCACATACCCCAGCGTCAGGAAATGCCGCCTCGACTTGCTCAGCAAGAACAGCGGCGACAGCAGCACCGCCGCCACATACCGCCGGTCCACCTTCTGCCCGTACTCCAGCAGGTTGATCCGCTCATACGGCACCGCCAGCGTCGTCTTCTTCGTGGCAAAGTGGAACATCAGCCGGTGCGTCGTGAACAGAGCCCCGTTCACCCCCACCGGCAGGTCTTCCACCGTCCCCCCAATGAACTGCGCCCGCCCCCCCCGGTCGCGCGCCATCGCCGGCAGGCTCGCCGCCCCCCCCACAATCAAGCTAAGCCACACCCGCCTGTGCATGTGAGCCACTCTATCCCCTAGTGGCTCACACCGCCCCCCGCTCTCGTGTCAGATTACATTCATGAACCCAATCGTGTCCAAACTCGTCAAAATGGTAGGAGTGGACATCGACAAACTACAGCCAGAAGCCGCCCCCTCGCCAGCCAGCCAGCCCGAGGGCGTCATCATCAGCCCCGATACCCGGCGTGACAACCGCATCCCGCCCGGCCAATCCCGCACGCGCAAATGGCCCGTCCTCGACGCCTCCGGCCCGCCGCGCATCGACCTCGAAAAATGGCGCTTCCGCATCTGGGGCGGCGTCAACCGCGACGTCGACCTCTCCTGGGCCGAGTTTCAGCAGCTCCCCCGCGTCCAGGTCTTCGCCGACTTCCACTGCGTCACCCGCTGGTCGCGCCTCGGCAACATCTGGGAGGGCGTCTCCACCAAACACCTCCTCGAACTCGCCGGCGGCCTCAAGCCCGAAACCAAATACGTCCTCGCCTACGGCTACGACTACGGCTGGACCACCAACATCCCCCTCGCCGAATTCACCGCCGACGACGCCCTGGTCGCCCTCACCCACGACGGTGTCCCCCTCGAAGTCGAACACGGCGCCCCGGCCCGCCTCATCGTCCCCCAACTCTACGCCTGGAAGAGCGCCAAGTGGATCGCCGGGTTGGAGTTCCTCCCTGAAGACGTCGCCGGCTTCTGGGAACGCAACGGCTACCACATGAACGGCAACCCCTGGACCGAGGAGCGCTTCTCGTGGGATTGATCACCTCCCGCCGCCTCCTCGTCTCCGGCCTCGGCGCGTCAGCCGCCCTCGGCGTCGCGGGCCTTGCCGCCTACCGCGTCTCCCCCACCTTCTGGCAGCAATACATCCGCGACCTCCGCCGCGGCATTCAACCCCCCGCCCGCAAGCCCGAGTGGCGCTCCTGGTCCAACCGCGGCCTCCACGCCGCCTGGCTCGGCCACTCCACCATCCTCCTCCGCATCAACGGCTACACCATCCTCACCGACCCAGTCTTCAGCTCCCGCGCCGGCATCAACCTCGGCCTGCTCACCCTCGGCCCGAAACGCCTCATCGAACCCGCGCTCGACCTTGGCGATCTGCCCAAAATCGACCTCATCCTCAACTCCCACGCCCACATGGACCACCTCGACACCCCCTCCATGTCGGCCCTGGAGAGCAAGGACACCGAGCTGGTGATGGCCCACGCCACCTCCGACATCATCAACGTCCCCGGCTATGCCCGCGTCCGTGAACTGCGTTGGGGCCAGAGCCTGCAAGCCGGGCCCGTGCGCATTACCGCCATCGAGGTGAACCACTGGGGCGCGCGCCTGCGCTCCGATACCTGGCGCGGCTACAACGGCTATCTCATCGAGTCCACCGGCGACGGCCCCACGCGCCGTGTCCTGTTCGCCGGCGACACCGCCAACACGCACCTTTTCCGCGGCCTGAGGACCTCACACCCCTTCGATCTCGCCCTCATGCCCATCGGCGCTTACAACCCCTGGATCCGCGCCCACTGCACCCCCGAGCAGTCCTGGCGCATGGCCAACGAAGCCAACGCCGAGCGCTTCTTCCCCATGCACCACCAGACCTTCCCCCTCGGCCGCGAACCCTTCCTCGAACCCATCGAGCGACTCCACAACGCCGCCGGCAACGATTCGCAGCGCATCGTCCTGCAGAAGGTCGGCGAAGAGGTCCACGTCGGCTAGGCTGCTACCGCACCAGCCCCGGCTTCTCGGCCCCCGAACGCTTCATGTATGGCCCCGCCGTGCCGTTGGGCAGGATCGTCGTCTGGTCCGTCCGCGCCATCGCCAACTGGTCGGCCGTCATCTCGCGCGCGCCTTGCAGGTTGGCGTCGCGGAAATCGGCCGCCAGCAACTGCGCCGCCTGGAACCGCGCCCCCTGCAACTGCGCCCCGCAAAAGTCCGCTCCGCTCAGCTTGGCGTTCCGGAAATCCGCGCTCCTCAACTTGGCCCGAGTGAACTGCGCCCGGCTCAAGTCTGAGTTCTGGCAGTTCACCCGCGACATCTCGGCCTGGCTGAAATCGCAATCGGTGAACGAGCCATACGAGAGGTTCGCCTCCTCTAACTGCGCCTGGAAAAACCGGCATAACTGCGCCCGCACGCGGTAGAAGTTCGCTCCATCCAGCACCGCCCCGCTGAGGTTGGACGAATACAGCCGCGCCTGGTGCCACGCCACCGACGCCATCTGCGCCATCGTCAGGTCACACTGCGTCAGCGTCGCCCCCTGCAGCCGCGCCTCGCCCAGGTTCGCCCCGGCCATGCGGCAGTTCCCCAGCTTGGCCTCGCTCAGGTTTGCCCCCAACAGCCACGCCTGCTCGAAATTCGATTCGTCCAACTCGCTCTCACTCAAGTCCGCCCGGTTCAGCGAAGCCCTCCGGAAATCCGACCGCTGCAACTCCGATTGCGACAGATCGGTGCCGCTCAGGTCCGCCTCCAGCCACGTCCCACCCGGCATCACCGACTTCGCCAGCCGCACCCCCGGCAACGACAAGCCTGTAAACGTCCCGTCGGCCACCGACATCTGCACGCCCTCACGCTTGTTGCCGTCCAGCCACAGCCCGTGCAACTCCACCCTCCGCGCCCAGCGTGCCGCCAGCGCCGGCACCTCCTCGGCAAACTTCTGGTCGAATTCCTTCGCCAGTTCCTCCTGCGCCAGCTCCACTTCCTGTTGACGAAAGATGTTCAAGGCGGCACTCTCCCTTCCTCCTCCCTTATCGGTGCGAAACACCACGATCTCATGCCGATTTCCGCGTGTTTCACCGTACTCCCTCCTCACGTCTTTCCCCCTCCTCCCCTCCTGTGGTAGCTTTATCCCTATCGAGGTCAAACCCATGTCCCACCGCCGCGGATTCATCAAAACCCTTTCCAGCCTGCCTGTCGTAGGAGGTCTGATGCCGGCTGCCCTTACGGCCGCTACAGCCAAACGCGACTACTTCAAGGAACTCGGCGTCCGCCCCTTCCTCAACGCCGCAGGCACCTACACGATGCTCACCGCCTCCCTGATGCACCCGGACTGCGTGGCCGCCTACGAATACGCCTCGCGCCAGTTTGTCCGCCTCAACGACCTCCACGACGCCGTCGGCAAGAAGCTCGCCTCGCTGCTTCACGTCGATGCCGCCATGGTCACCTCCGGCGCCGCCGGCGCACTGGTCGTCGGCACCGCCGCATGCGTCGCCGGCAAGAACCCGGAATGGATCCGCCGTATTCCGGACATCGCCGGCACGGGCATGAAGAGCGAGGTCATCATCCAGAAGTCGCACCGCTATGGCTATGACCACGCCGTGCGTAACTGCGGCATCAAGTTTGTGGAAGTGGAGACGGCCGGAGAGATGGAGCGCGCCTGCAACGCCAACACCGCCATGGCCCTCTTCTTCAACGCCAACAACAACGTCGGCCAGATCAAGGACCAGCAGTTCGTCGAAATCTGCAAGAAGCACGGCGTGCCCAGCTTTAACGACGCCGCCGCCGACGCCCTGCCCGTGGAGAACCTCTGGAAGTGGTCGAAGATGGGCTTTGACCTGGTCACCTTCTCCGGCGGCAAAGGCCTCCGCGGACCGCAGAGCGCCGGCCTGCTGCTCGGCCGCGCCGATCTGATTGAAGCCGCCCGCGCCAACTCCTCGCCCAACGGCGACACCATCGGCCGCGGTCTCAAGGTAAACAAGGAAGAGCTGCTCGGCATGATGGCCGCCATCGAGGCCTACGTCAAGATGGACCACGCCGCCGAGTTCAAGGAATGGGAGAAGCGCTGCAAACTGGTGCAGGATTCGGTCTCTTCAATCCCCTCCATCCAGATGACCGTCGACGTACCGGAGATCGCCAACCGCACGCCCCACCTGCACCTCAAGTGGGACACCTCGAAGGTGAAGATCACCGTGCGCGAAGTGATCGAGAAGCTGCGCTCGGGCGACCCGGCCATCGAAGTGACGCCCTCGCGCCCCGATGAACTGGTCATGAATTTCTGGATGCTCCAGCCGGGCGAAGCGCAGGTTGTCGCCAAGCGCGTCCGCGAGATCCTCAAGGCGGCCTCGGCATAAACATCCGCCGCGCCACAACGGACGACGCTCCGGCGCTTGTGGCGCTGCTCGAACAGATTGCGCGCGAGCGCATCCATACCGCGATTGACCAGCCCTGGTCTGCCGCCGAACAGCGCCGCTACATCGAGCAACAGTCACCGCGCGAGTGCATCCACCATGCCGAAACCGAAGAAGGTGAACTGCTCGGCTACCAGGTGCTCGAACAGTACGCCGCTTCGATCTCCTCGATGGCCCATGTCGGCCAGTTAGGCACCTACGTGCGCTCCGGACTGCGCGGGCAGGGCATTGGCCGCCGCCTGTTTGAGGCCACGCTCGGCTTTGCCCTCAGCCAGGGCTACCGCAAGTTCGTCATCCAGGTGCGCGCCACCAACGCCGCGGCGCTCGCCTATTACCAGTCGCTCGGGTTTCGGGAGTGTGGCCGCTACACTCGCCACGTCCTCATCGACGGCCTCGAAGAGGACGAAATCCTGCTCGAACTCCACCTCGCAGAACGCCAACTTCCCTCAACCGGCGCGTGAATCCAGTATCATCGTTCCCTATGAGATCCCTCATCCTCACCGCCGCCCTGTGTGCGTTCGCGTTCACCGCCACGGCCGAGACCGCCGCTGAAGCCGAGGTCCGCGCCGCCCACGATGCCTTCCTCAAGGCCGCCAAAGCGGGCGACGCCGCCGCGCTCGCCAAAGTCTTCGCCGACGGCCTCCAATACAGCCACTCCAATGCCAAGCTGGAGAACAAGAAGGAAGCCATCGACGCGCTCGTCAAATCGCCCGGCAACTTCGAAGTCCACTCCCAGGCCATCCACGTCTACGGCAACACCGCCACCATTCGCGCCAAGATGACCGCCCACGCCGCCACCGGCGACATCCACCTCGCCATGCTGCAGGTCTGGATCAAGAACGGCAAGCAGTGGCAGATGGTGGAACGCCACACCACGCGCCTGCCCGCGCAGTAAATTACCCCCGCTGTAACTCACCCCAACGAATACCGCTCCTCCGGCGCCGACGCCTCCACTCCCTTATAGGCGATCTTGAGCAGCGGCGGCGCCACCACCGTTGTGGCCACAGCCATGAACACCACCACACCGTAGACGTTCTGCGTGATCGCGCCGATCCCCAGCCCGATCTGCGCCACCACCATGCCCACCTCGCCACGTGGAATCATCCCCACGCCAATGCGCATCGCCTCGGCCTTGCCCATCCCCAGCGCCGCCCCGCCGCAGCCGACGAACTTCGACGCCACCGCCGCCAGCAGCAGCACGATGGCCAGGATCATCATCGACTGGTCGCGAAAGGCCGACAGATCCACGTGCAGCCCGATGCCCACCAGGAAGAAGGGCACCAGCAGTTCGGCCGCGCCGTTGGCCAGGTCGTTCACGCGGTGCCCCACACGACCCGCCAGCGCCATGCCCGCGAAGAATGCCCCCACAATCGCCGCCACGCCAATATAGACCGCCAGCACCGACAAGGCGAACAACAACACCACCGCCAGCGCATACTCGGCTTCGGCCACACGCAGGCTCTCCTGCGCCCGGGGGACAATCTTGCCCATCGCCCTGTTGCCCCACAGCGCGATGCCCACCACAAACGCAATGGCCAACCCCGCCGTAAGCGCGATCTCCACCAGGTTCACCTCGCCGCGCGCCATGCCGCTCACCGAGGCCAGCACCAGTAGGCCCAGTACATCATCAATCACCGCCGCCGCCAGGATGATCTGGCTCGACCTTTGTTGCAGCAACCCCTTCGCCGCCAGCACCTGCGCCGTGATGCCGACGCTGGTGGCCACCATCGCCGCGCCGACAAAAATGGCTTCAATCTGCGGCGAGCCCCAGAACCGCATGATGCCCCAGCCCATGATCATGGGCACAATCACACCGCTCACGGCCACCAGCGTCGCCGAGCCGCCCAGCTTCAACAACTCCTCCGGTTTCACCTCCAGCCCCACGCGGAACAGCAGGAACATCACCCCCAGGTCGGCCAGTGAGACGAGCAGTTCGTTTGGCGCCACCCAGGCCAGCACACTGGGGCCAATCAGCATGCCGGCGAAGATCTCGCCCACAATGCCGGAGATTCCCACGCGTTCAAAGATCTCAGCCAGCAGCTTGGCCGAGGCAAAAACCGTTAGCATCGCCAGCGGCAACGCCAGCGCTTCATGTGATCCGGTGGATAAGAAAAAGGCCATCGGCCCGCTGGCGGGTATCATTCTGTCTGGTCGCTCTCCGTCTCTTCCGCGGCCCCGCCGAGCAGGCGCCGGAAAATCGACTCACGAATTCCGGCTTCCTGGTCTTCGGTTCGATTGCGCCGCGCCGCGCACTGCCGGGCCGCCGCCGCGTACAAATCGCGCATCAACCGCACCAGCCTCCAATCATCCTCGTTTGCATACTGCTCTGTAAAGATCCCCGTGCGGCCGGGTTCGATGATGAAGACGCTCTCCACGCCAACCGTGCAGGTGAGCTGTTTGCGCGCTCCGGCGCGGCTCATGATGTTGTCCACATCCAGCCGCACGCCGCGGGAATGAGCCACATAGCCGTCGGTCTCTTTCTCGCGCCACTGCATGGGCCCCGTGGCAGCCGTGGTTTCCTGCAACAGGAGTTGAATCACGTAGCTCTCGGAAATCGCCACTCGACAGCTTCTCCGTCCAGGCGTCCGTGTACGAACGCCCGGCCTTCACTCCGCTTTATCTTTCTACTAAATAGCTGTACCGGGGTGCCAATAGAAATTTCTTCTCCACAACATCGAAATTTCTGTTTTGCATGCTTGCGCCGCATCGTTTACCTTGCCTATATCAGCGCCCCGTCAGCGTCGATGGTTGGGGCGCTTCTGCTCGTCCTTCCCACCGCACCAACGCTGCAGCGCCTAACCAATCTCAACAGAGGAGATCATCGGAATGAATCTGCCAACCGCAGGCGCTCGGCCTAAATGGCCACTGCTGCTATTGGGCGCGTTAGCGCTGCAAGGCACCTTGTCCGCACAAACGCCGGCCGCGGGTCCATCCGGCGCCGAGCTGAAAGTGATGCTCGACACCGTGTGGGTGCTGGTCACCGCGTTTTTGGTGTTCTGGATGAACGCTGGCTTCGGCTTCGTCGAAGCAGGCCTCTGCCGCGCCAAGAACGCCACCAACATTCTCGGCAAGAATTTCATCGTCTTCGCGTTCTCCACCCTCGCCTACTGGGCCATCGGCTTCGCCATCATGTACGGTGACGGCAGCGCCTACTTCGGCTCCAACGGCTGGTTCCTCGGCGGCGTGGACAACAGCCCGGCCACCGGCGACGCGTACAAGGGCATTTTTACCTCGCTCAACTGGACCGGCGTTCCGCTGCTGGCGAAATTCTTCTTCCAACTCGTCTTCGCCGGCACGGCGGCCACCATCGTCTCCGGCTGCGTGGCGGAGCGCATCCACTACAAGTCGTTCATCGTCTTCACGCTTCTTCTGGTCGGCGTCGCTTACCCGACCACCGGCCACTGGATCTGGGGCGGCGGCTGGCTTGCCTCCATGGGCTTCCGCGACTTCGCCGGTTCCACCGTTGTCCACGCCGTGGGCGGCTGGGCCGGGCTGGCCGGCATCCTGCTCCTGGGACCACGCAAGGGTAAGTTCAAAGCCGACGGCTCCATGCTCCCCATTCCCGGCCACAGCATGTCGATGGTCTTCCTCGGCGGCGTCATCCTCTGGCTCGGCTGGTTCGGCTTCAACCCCGGCTCCACCATGGCGGTCGATCCGAAGGCCATCAGCCACGTCGCCATGACCACCAACCTCGCCTGCTGCGCGGCCATTCTCAGCTCCACCGTGCTGGCCTGGGTCATGCTCGGCAAGCCCGACTTCACCATGACGGTCAACGGCGCCCTCGCCGGCCTGGTCGGCATCACCGCCGGTTGCAACTTCGTCTCGGTCGCCGGTTCCTTCTGGATCGGCTTCATCGCCGGCATCATCGTCGTCCCGGCCGTCCTCTTCTTCGACAGGATGAAGATCGACGATCCGGTGGGCGCGCTCTCGGTCCACCTCGCCAACGGCATCTGGGGCACACTCGCCATCGGCCTGTTCGCCTCGCCCGATTCCCCCGGCGGCGGCAAGTCCGGCCTCTTCTACGGCGGCGGCATGGAGTCGCTCACCACGCAGCTCATCGGCACCCTCGCCGTGGCCGGCTTCACCCTCGCCATCACCTTCGCCGGCTGGTTCGTCATCAAAATGGTGATGGGCATCCGCGTCTCCCCGGAGGAAGAAGCCCGCGGTCTCGACCTCTCCGAGATGGGCATGGAAGCCTACGCCGGCGACACCATCGAACGCTAATCGCGCTCACGCGCCAGCAAACGGGACCGCCTCCGGGTGGTCCCGTTTGCTCTTTCAGGGCGCCTCCTCCACCATTTCCCGCCTGAATCTTCCGCATCCGCTCCCCCCCGCGGTTACCCCCGCGATTACCATAGATAGATGGGCCTGCAACGAGTCCTCCCCCGCTTCGAGGACTTCACTCTTCAGGATCTGCTCCCCCTCGGCAAGGCGCTCCTCGTCCTGCTGGGGGCCGTCGTCCTGGTGTGGGTCGCCCGCCGCCTGATCAGTGTCCTCCGCTTCCGCCTGCTGCGCCTCATGCGGCCGCAGAACGGCGCCGACAAGATCGAACTGGAAAAGCGCGCCACCACCATCAGCGGCGCTCTGCAAACCGTCATTGCCGTGGTTGTCTGGGTCGGGGCCGTCGGGCTCGGCCTGAAACAGCTCGGCCTAGATGTGGCCCCGCTGATGGCCGGCGCGGGCGCCGCCGCGGGCATCGCCGTCGGCCTCGGTGGACAGAACCTCGCCCGCGATGTCATCAGCGGCGTTTTCGTCCTGCTTGAGGACCAGATCCGCGTCAACGACATCGCCATCATCAACGGCGTCAGCGGCGTGGTCGAGGAATTGAACCTCCGCACCACCGTACTGCGCGATGCCGAAGGCGTCGTCCACGTCTTCCCCAACGGCGCCATCACCTCGCTGGCCAACCGCACGCGCGTCTACTCCTGCTACGTGCTCAACATCGGCATCACCTTTGAGGCCGATGTCGACCAGGCCATCCAGGCCATCCGGGAAATCGACGTCAGCCTGCGCGGCGAAGAGGCCTTCGGCGCGTGCATGCTGGAACCGGTGGAGATCTGGGGCGTCGACCAGTTCCTCGACACCGGCGTCATCCTCAAGGCCCGCCTCAAGACCGTCCCCGGTAAACAATGGGAAGTGGGCCGCGAAATGAACCGACGCATCCGCATCGACTTCCAGAAGCGAGGCATCGCCCTCATGGCCCGCTGGCCGCAGATTCTCAACTCCGAAGATCCGCAGCCAGACGCCGTACCCGCCCCCAGCGGAGCCCCCGCCCCACAGGAGCCGCCCCGAGCCTAGCCCATGCAAGCCGTCCGTAAATACGCACCGGCCTGGATGGCCATGGCCGCCGCCGCCGCCATGATGGCCCACTACATCGGCTCCAAGGCCGTGCGCGACGCCGTCTTTCTCTCTAACTTCCCCGTCTCCTCGCTGCCGCAAATGGTGCTCGCCGCCGCCGCGGTCAGCTTCGGCTCCGTGCTCCTCAGCTCACGCGCCATGTCGCGCTGGACCCCGGGCCGGCTCATGCCCGCCGCCTTCGCCCTCAGCGGCGTATTGACGCTCGCCGTGTGGAGCCAGATGGCCGCCTTCCCCAAGCTCACCGCCGTCCTGCTCTATCTGCAAATCGTCAGCCTCGGCCCGCTGCTCACCTCCGGCTTCTGGTCCATCGTCAACGAGAGCTTCGACCCGCGTGAAGCCAAGCGCCAGGTAGGCCGCATTGCCGGCGGCGGTTCGGTGGGCGGCGTCCTCGGCGGCGTCGTTGCCGAACGGCTGGCCGCCGCCGCGGGCGTCTCCATCACGCTGCCCGTCCTCACGCTCTATCACTTCCTCTGCGCCGCCCTGCTGTGGCGCTTCTTCGTCCTCGCCGGACGCAGCGCCGCCCCCCCGGCGGCCCGCACCAAGGAGAGCCAGGAGCCCGTTCCCTCCGTCCTCGGCGCCCTGCGCGGCGCGCCCTATCTGCAAACGCTGGCCTGGCTGGTCATGCTCGGCACGATGAGCGCGGCCATGATCGACTACGTCTTCAAATACCAGGCCACACTCCGCTACGGCAACGGCGTCGAACTGCTGCGCTTCTTCGCCCTCTTCTATGCCGTCACCGGCGTGCTCTCGTTCGTCGCCCAAACCCTGCTCAGCGGCATCTCCCTGCAGCGCCTGGGCGTGGCCCGCACCGTGGGCACGCTTCCCCTCGCTGTCTCCCTCGGCGGCCTCACCGCACTCATCCTGCCCGGCGTCTGGACCGGCACGATGGCCCGCGGCATCGAACAGGTGTTCCGCAGCTCGCTCTTCCGCGCCGGCTATGAGCTCTTCTACATGCCCATTCCGGCCAGGGAAAAGCGCGCCGCCAAACAGGCCGTCGATGTCGGCTTTGACCGCCTCGGCGACGCCCTCGGCAGCATGCTCGTCAAGGTCCTCCTCCTGCTCGGCGCGGCCATCGCCAACCAGGCCATCCTCACTGCCGCCGTGCTCGTCGCCCTGGTCAGCCTGTGGGTCGCCAGCCGCCTCCAGAACGCCTACGTCGACGCGCTCGAACGGAACCTCCTGCAACGCGCCGGCGAGTTCGCCGACGCCGCCGGCTCGGAAGGTCTCGGCTTTACCGGCGGCATGGACTCCACCCCCATGTTGCCCGCCCAGACCGGCGTCTTCCAGGCCCTCCAGCCCCGCCGCGCTCCCTCCCGCGCCGACTCCTCCATGCAGATTGCCGCCCTGCCCAGCTCCGCCGACGTGCCCACGCTTCTGCCCGGCGCACCCATCGCCACCACCAGCGCCATCCTCGGCGACCCCGTCGTCTCAGCCATCGTGGAACTGCGCTCCGGTGACTTCCGCCGCGCCCAGCGCGCCCTGGCCCTCAACTCACCCCTCAAGCCCTCCCTGGTGCCGCACGTCATTCAACTGCTCGGTTGGGACCAGTTGTACCCCGAGGCCACCCGCGCCCTGCGCTCGGCCGTGGCCGCCTGCAGCGGGCAGCTCCTCGACGCCCTCCTCGACCCGCAAACTGACTTCGCCATCCGCCGCCGCATCCCGCGCGTGCTCGCCGCCGCCCGCTCGCAACTGGTCTTCGACGGCCTCATGCAGGGCTTGGGCGACCGCCGCTTCGAGGTCCGCTACCAGTGCGGCCGCGCCATGGCCGTCCTGCACGACAAGGTGGGCTGGATCCAGGTCCACCAGCGCCACCTGCTCGAGCGCATCGAAAAGGAGCTCAACGTCAGCCGCCCGGTGTGGGAAGGCCAGCGGTTGCTCGACGGTGTGGAGGATAGCGAGATCTCTCCGCTCATGGACGAGTTCCTCCGCACACGCTCCTCGCGCAGCCTGGAGCACGTCTTCACGCTGCTCATGCTCGTCTTTCCCAAGGAGCCTCTCCGCGTCGCCTTCCGCGGACTCCACACCGACGACGCCTACCTGCGCGGCACGGCGCTGGAATACCTGGAGAGTACTCTGCCTGACGCCGTCATCGAACGGCTCCGCCCGCTCATCGACGCCGACGCCGAGCGCTCGCAACGCCGCCGCGACAACCGCGCCGCTGAAGATGTGCTGGCCCAGCTCATGCTCAGCAACCAGAGCATCCTCGTCAACCTCGACGAGCTCAAACGGAAGCTGGAGACCGACGAGTAGCGCCCGCTCGCGCCGCGCACCCTACCGCGTCCCGGCGCGAATCCCCTGGCCCGGATGCACGCCGTGCTGCACGGCCGCGTGCAACAACACCGGCACGCCCCCCACAATCACGTGCGCAATGCCGCCCGAAGGCAGCGCCGGTTGCTCGAACGTGGCCCGGTCAACCACATGCGCTGCGTCAAACACCGTGATGTCGGCATCGGCCCCCACCCGGATGCGTCCCTTGTTCTTCATCACGGGAGCAAACTTCTCCAGACGCTGCGCAGGCAACAGCGTCATCTTGCGAATGGCCGACTCCAGCGTCAAAACCTTTTGCTCGCGCACATAGCGCCCCAGCACGCGCGCAAACGTACCCGCCCCGCGCGGATGCCCCTTGCCGTCGCGCAGCAATCCATCCGAGGCGATGATCACCTCCGGATGCCCCACCGCGAACCGCACCACCTCCTCCGGAATCATGTGCATGATCACGATGCCGCCCTCGCGCCGGTACTTGGCAAACGTCTCCGCCGTCAGCCGCTCGCCGGTGGCAATCCATTGCAGGTCGCCGTAGCTGATGCCCAACACCTGCTGCCAGCCTTCATCAAAAATCGCTGACTGAATGCCCGTCATCGCCGCCGTATAGGGATAGCACTCCGTCGAAATATCGATGCCACGCGCGCGCGCCTCCATCACCGTCTGGATCAGCCGCGGCGCTTGCCGCAGCCCGCTCGACGTCACATGCACCATGTGCACCGGCATGCCCGTGATGGCCGAGGCGGCGATGATCTCCTGCAACCCGGTCAGTGCATCCGGCGCGGGCGCTGCCTTCGATCCGGCCGCCACCGTGGGCACTCCCATCGTGCGGATGTGAATGAACGCCGGCGCCTGGAACCGCGCCCCGGCCCGGAAGGTCTCCAGAATCTCCCAGCGCGATGCGCCCGGCGTGTACTGAATGCCAAACCCAAGCCCCAATGCACCGCGCAGCAGCCCGCGCTCAATGCCGGCGCGGATCCGCGTGATCTGTTCCTCGCTCGCCGCGTTGTCCTTGGCTGGCCCGGACGGCACTAGGTCGCCTGTGTCCTCAAAAATCTGCTTGCGCAACGGCACATGGCCCACCGTCACGCCGGAGTGAATGAACCGCTTGCCCGCGCGCGCCGCATGCCAGGCCTCGACGTCGGCATCGCCCAACTCCAGCTCAAGCGCCGTCGTCACGCCGTCCTGCAGTTGCAGGACCTGGTTCTCTTCATCCTGCCCGTGCGCGTGCAGGTCAATGAACCCCGGCGCAGCCGTCAGCCCCGCGCAGTCGAGCGTCTGCTTGCCCTGCAGCGGCGTCCGCGAAATCGCCGCGATCTTGCCCCCCGCGATGCCGATATGCCGCACCGCCGACAACCCCGACTCCGGGTCGATCACATGCGCGTTGTTCAACGCCAGGTCGTAGGTTTGCGCCGCCAGTAGGGCGGGGAAGAGCGCGAGGAGGGTTCGCATCCTAAGTAGAGTACGACGGATCGCCCGCTCGTGTACGATACCCGGTGATGAAATCCGCAGCTTTGCTTCTGCTCACCGCCGCCCTCGCCGCGCTCGGGCAACCGGCCCCCAGCGTGGCTGACCGTGTCGTCTCGCCCACCGTCGAAGGCGGGCGCATCAGCTTCCGCATCTACGCCCCCGAGGCCAAATCGGTCACCCTCAACGGCGATTGGATGAAAGCCACCGACAAAGTCGCCCTTACCAAGGGGACCGATGGCGTCTGGTCGGTCACAGTCGGACCGCTCGAACCGCAGGTCTACCTCTACAGCTTCCAGGTGGATGGCATGAACATCGCCGACCCCGTGAACCCCCGCATGAAGCTCCGCGCCCGCACCTCGGCCAGCCTCGTCGAGGTGCCCGGCAGCGAGCTGTGGCAGCTTCGTGACGTGCCGCACGGCAAGGTCGAGATGTTGACGCACCGCTCGAAGGTTCTCAGCGGCGCCGAGCGCCAGGTGTTCGTCTACACGCCGCCCGGCTACTCCAAGAGCAAGGCTGCCTACCCCGTCCTCTACCTCTTCCACGGCAGCAACGACGTCGCCGCCGGCTGGACCTGGACCGGCAATGCCCACCTCATCCTCGACAACCTCATCGCCGAAGGCAAAGCCGTCCCCATGATCATCGTCATGCCCTGGGGCCACGCCGTGCCCTTCGGCTCGCCGCGCGAGGTGCAGGCGCGCAACACGGAGTTGCACGAGCGCTATGTGGTGGACGAGGTGATGCCCTGGATCGACGCCGAGTACCGCGTGAAGAAAGGACGGGCCCAACGCGCTGTCGTCGGCCTTTCCATGGGCGGCGGCCAGGCCCTCAACATCGGCCTGCGCCACCTGGACAAGTTCTCCCACATCGGCGTTTTCAGCTCAGGCAAACCGGCCGACCTGGAGACGCGCTATGCGGCCGCTCTCTCGGAGGCCAAGCAAACCAACGGCCGGTTAAAGCTCTTCTGGATCGGCGTCGGCACCGAGGACTTCGCCCTCGAACGCGCCCGCGCCCTCCACACCGCGCTCGACAAGGCGTCCATCCGCCACGAGTATGTCGAAACCGGCGGCGGGCATTTCTACCCCGTCTGGCGGCGCTATCTGAGCGTCGTCGCGCCGAAGCTATTCCGCTAGCGGCCCGCCCTGGCCAGCTTAGCCCGGCCGCGAACCCGTCTTCACTTTGCCCTGACGCGGTGTCTCGGCAAAGGCGCCGCGGGCAAACTGATTCAGCGACAGCAGTGAGCTCGTGCAGGCCATCTCCGTCATCGTCGACACCGGCATGCCCTCGGCTTCACGCGTGAACGTCAGCTTCTCGCCGGCTGCGTCCACTTCCACCTTCACCAAATCGCCCGTGCGCACCTGCCCCGTGGCGATCAGGTTCGACAGCGGCTGCACGAGGTGCTTCTCAATGGACCGCTTCAGGTGCCGCGCGCCATACTTGGCCTCGGTGCCTTCGCGCAGCAGGAGTTCCTTGGCCGCGTCGGCAAGTTGAAACACAAACGCCCGCTCTCCGCCGCCCGATTGGAATACCCGCTGTTGCACATAGCCCAGTTCGATGTCCAGAATCCGCCGCAGCTCCTGCTCACCCAGCGGCTTGAACACCACCACCTTATCCAGCCGGTTCATGAACTCCGGCGTGAACTTGCGCCGCGCCGCCTCCACGCCGCTTTTGGCGATCTTGCCCGCCATCTTGGCGCTGGCAGCCGCCGTGCGCAGTTCGGGGTCAGCCTTCCCGGCCAGGAATCCCAGCCTTGGGTTCATGATCGAGCTCATCTCGCTCGCCCCCAGGTTCGACGTCAGGAAGATGAGCGCCCGCGAAAAATCCACCTTGCGGTTGTCGCCCAGTGTCAACGAGGCCTTATCCAGAATGCCCAGCAGCAGGTTCCATAACGAGTCCGAGGCCTTCTCAATCTCGTCAAACAGCAGGAAGCTGATCTTCACTGACTCGGTGTGATACTGATTCAACACCTCCTGGCTCAGCAGCGGATGCGTCTCGCGATGGCCCAGGTATCCGGGCGGCGAACCGATCAGCTTGGCGATTTCATGGCTGTGCTGGAATTCGGCGCAATCAATCTTAATTACCGCTTTCGCCGTCCCCACCAGCCCCTCGGCCGTCGCCTCCACGATCCGCGTCTTCCCCGATCCGGTCGGCCCCAGGAACAGAAAATTGCCCACCGGCCGGCCCGGCGCGCACATCCCCGTCAAATTCATCTGGTAGATGTTCACGATCTGGTCGATCGCTTCGTCCTGGCCCACAATCAACTGGTGGAGCGTTTCATCCAACGCCCTGGCCTCGCGTCCGGTCTGGCACGGGTCCAATACCATTTGTGACCGCATCATCTTGTTTGTACTGAGAGCCTGCTGCGATCGCGCCGACCGCGCTGCTCCGTTCAGAACCTGTTCCAGCAACTGGCTTGCCAATGTTCTCGTCCCCCGCTACCCTAATCGGCGCGGCGCGCGGTTCCTCGAACCAATCGATGCGGATTTTTCACTTCTTCGGCGGGCGGCTCGGGCGCACTTCCAAGTAGCTGACCAGCGTCCGCTCCGGCAACCGCAACAGGCTCAACACGATATCGGCGATGTCCGGAGGCTGGATCTTCCACTCCGCCTTGGCCATCGAGGGCGAAAACTCCGTGCTTACGCTCCCCGGGCAGATATTCGTCACGCGAATGCCCTCGTGACGGTGATCGAGCATCATCGCCTCGGCAAACCCGTTCAATCCAAACTTACTTGCGTTGTAGGCCGCCCCGCCGGCAAACGGATTTTTCCCCGCCAGTGACCCAATTTGAATCAGATAGCCGCCCCCGCGCCGCTTCATCCGCGGCAGCGCTTCCTGGCAACAGTGGAACACGCCGGTCAAATTGGTTTCCAACATGAACTGCCAGTCCTCGACAGAAAGCGACTCCACGGACGCAAATTTGCCAACCCCGGCATTGTTGATCACCACATCGATCCCGCCGAACTCAGCCTCGGCCATGGCAAACAGCGCCGCCACCTGCCCCCGGTCGCGCACGTCGCAGGCCCGTCCCCGCACCTCCACCCCCGGCGCCGCAGACAGTTCGGCCACCGCCGCCTGGGTGCCCGCCTCATCGCGCCCGCAGATCACCACCCGCGCGCCTTCCAGCGCCAACGCCTCCGCAATCGCCCGGCCAATGCCTTTGGTTGCGCCGGTCACCACCGCTACCTTGCCGTTGAGGAATCCCATGCCAACATCCTATCGCGCCGGCCTGCCGAGCCCGCTGATCACGCCCGCCCGCGCCCCTAACGCCTGCCGCGCCGCTCGACGATAGATCCCCTATGCCCTTTGAGCGCCCCCAAAGCACGACGCTCCCGCTCCCCCACACCTTTCATCCGGCACCAGGGAAAACTCTCCTCTGGCTCGCTCTCAGCCTCTGCCTCACGTGGCTCGGCGTCTCAATGACGTTACGCGGCGACGGGCGTGGCGCTCTGGTCGGGATCGTCTTCGCCCTGTGCTGCCTCGTCTTCCTCGTCCGCCTCATCCCGAATTCGAGTTTCCTGCGTCTCGACCGCGACGGCTTCACCCTGCGCACCTTCTTCCGCGACCACTTCGTCCCCTGGGCCGACGTCGACCGCTTCTTCGTCGTCAACCAGAAAAGCTACGGCATCACCACCAACCGCTACATCGGCTACAACTACAGCGAGAGCACCCGCAGGCTCAAGGCCGTGCGCGCCGTCAACCGCCTCTTTACCGATGCCGAAGCCCTCATCGAACCCGTCGGCATGAAAGCCGCCGAGCAGGCCGCTATCCTAAACGAGTGCCTGCTCCGCTTCCGCTCCGCGCCCACTGGGCGTGGATGAGCCGTCTGCTCACCCTTCTGCCCCTCCTGGCGGCAGCCGCCGACGCTCAACTCAACACGCCTGGCACGCCGCCCAACACCCTCACCCCGGAAGAGCGCGCCGCCGGCTGGAAGCTCCTCTTCGATGGCCACAGCTTCCAGGGCTGGCGCGACCCGGCTACACAGAATCCCCCCAACGACGGCTGGTCCATCGTCGACGGCGCCCTGCGCACACGCCCCAACCCCAAAATCAAAGACGACCTCATCACCGAAGATCTCTTTGAGAACTTCGAGCTCACCTTCGAATGGCGCGTCGACCCCGGCCACAACGGCGGCGTGAAGTACCTCATCCAAAGCATGAACTGCTGGGCCAGCAGCGAACTGGCGCCGCGCGGGGTCAAGGGCGGCCGCGCCACACAGCGCACCGACGTCCGCCCCGGCGAAAAACTCACCTGCAACAACGCCGGCCTGGAATACCAGCTTGTCGACGACCAGCGCCACCGCGACGGCAAAGACCCGCTCAGCCAGTCCGGCTCCATCTATAAAATCGCCCCCGCGCTCTCGCTCGCCGCCCTCCCCGCCGGTGAGTGGAACCAGTCGCGCATCGTCCTCCGCGCCAACACCGCCGAACACTGGCTCAACGGCCGCCGCGTGGCCCACCTCGAACTGGAGTCCGACGCCCTCAAGCAGCGCCTCCCCTCGGCCGCCCTGTATTGGATCCGCGTCAGCCCCATCGCCCTCCAACATCACAACGACACCGCCGCCTACCGCTCGCTGAAAATCCGCACGATCCCCGATTGATCACCCGTGGCGGCACACGTTCGACATATAATTCCTTTAACGGTCAAGAAGGGAGTTCTCATGTCACGTTTTCTTATTCTGTTCCTCGTGTGCGCGGCGCTCGCCTGCGCCCAGGGCACGGT
The DNA here is from genome assembly GCA_017304135.1 of Acidobacteriota bacterium. Taxonomy (GTDB): domain Bacteria; phylum Acidobacteriota; class Terriglobia; order Bryobacterales; family Bryobacteraceae; genus JAFLBB01. The sequence goes on from JAFLBB010000050.1 coordinate 18,409, forward strand.
CACCATTTACGGCACAGTCAGCGATAGCACCGGCGCGGTGGTGCCCAATGCGCAAATCACCGCCACCCAGCCAGCCACAGGCTTTACCCGCTCCACAACCAGCGATGCTCAGGGCAACTACACCATGCCTCAGCTCAACTCCGGCGAATATGTTGTGCGCGTGGAGGCCTCCGGCTTCAAGAGCTTCATCCTCGAAAAAGTCAACACGCAGGTGGATGAAAACCGCCTCGTCACTGTCCGCCTCGATGTCGGCCAGGTGAGCGAATCGATCAGTGTCACGGCCGAAGTGGCGCAGGTGGAAACCCGCTCCGGCGCCCTCCGCGAGGTGGTCGACTCCGAGCGCATCGTGGAGCTGCCCTTGAACGGCCGCAATCCGCTCGAGCTGCAATACCTTGTCGCCGGCTCCGGCGCCCGCACCGCCAAGGACCAGGCGCAGAACGGCGGCGTCTCCATCAACGGCTCCCGTCCCAATTCCAACAACTACCAGCTCGACAACGGCGACAACCACGACCCCTACTTCAACTCGCCCGCCATCTTCCCTTCGCCCGACGCCCTTGAGGAGTTCTCCATCCAAACCAACTCCTACGGGGCCGACCGCGGCCGCAACGCCGGGGCCTTCATGGCCGCCGTCACCAAGAGCGGCACCAACCAGCTCCACGGCACCGTCTTTGAGTTCCTGCGCAATGAAAAGCTGAACGCGCGCAACTTTTTTGCCAACAACGTGCCGCCTTTTAAGCGCAACCAGTTCGGCGCCACGCTTGGCGGTCCGGTGATTAAGGACAAAGCGTTCTTTTTCTTCTCCTGGCAAACCACCTACGAGCGCAGCGCCCCCGGCGCCGTCACCACGGTCGTCCCCACCTCGGCCATGCGCGGCGGCGATTTCAGCGCGCTGAACCGCGTCATCCGCGACCCGCTCGGCGGCAACTTCCCCAACGCCCAGATTCCCACCAGCCGCATCAGCCAGGCCTCAGTGAAGTTCCTCGAAGCCTTCGTCCCTCTCCCCAACCGCCCCAACGGCCTGCTCGCCACCGACAGCCAGCAGACCAACGACGACCATCAGTTTGTCGTCAAGGGCGACTACCGGCTCACCAACAACAACCAGATCTCCGGCCGCCTGCTGCGCAACAAGAACTCCTTCAATGAAGCCACCGGCAACCTGCCCGGTTTCCTCGCCAACATCAAGTATGAGAACTGGAGCGTGGCCGTCACCGACACCCACATCATCAGCCCGAACATGCTGAACAGCTTCACCTTCGGCTTCTCCGACATCGACCGCCGCCAGCTCTCCGTCGTCCCCGGCAACAAGAGCTGGAACGATTTCGGTGGTAAATTCACGCGCACCATGACGGCCGAAGCCCCCGTCGGCATGCACACCCTTGTCGATGGCTATTTCAATGCCTTCTCGCGCTTCCCCCTCAACCATTTCCGCAAGGGCTTCCAGTTCAGCGAAATGCTGAGTTGGACCAAGGGCTCGCACCTCATCAAGGTCGGCGGCGACGTGCGGCGCACGCTCCTCAGCATGCAGGAGTTCTTCCGTGGCGATCCGTGGGTCCGCTTCCAGAACACCCACACCGGTGAGGCCGCCGCCGACTTCATGATCGGCCGCATGACGCAGTTTGAGCAGATCGCCGAAGCCTTCAACAAACCGCGCCTGCTCGAAATGGGCTACTTCGTCCAGGACGACTGGAAAGCCGCGCGCCGCCTCACGCTCAACCTCGGCTTCCGCTGGGACCCCTGGTTCCCCTTCATCGATGAGCTCGACAAGTTCGCCCAGGTCTGGCCCGGCGTGCGCTCCACCGTCCGCCCCACCGCTCCCGCGGGCATTGTCTTCCCCGGCGACGGCGGCACCAACCGCTCCATGCTCAGCTCGCAGAAGGACAACATCGCCCCGCGCTTCGGCTTTGCCTTCGACCCCACCGGTTCCGGCAAGTCGAGCATCCGCGGCGGCTACGGCATCTTCTTTTCGCAGATCCGCCAGCAGGGCAACAACCAGCTCTCCACCAACCAGCCGTTCTCGCTCAAACTGACCGTCCAACAGGCCCAGGGCACCGTGGAGAACCCCTACCTCGGCATCACCAATCCCTTCCCCTTCACCGCGCCTACGACGCCTGAGCAGAACGCCGCCTACCGCTACGTGCTGCCCATGGCCGTCACGCAGTGGAACCCCAACTTCCGCAACTCCATCGCCCAGCAGTGGAACCTGAACTTCCAGCAGCAGTTCGCCGGAAGCTGGATCGGCACGGTCGCCTATGTCGGCTCCAAGGGCAACCACCTCTTCATGGCTTCGCAGTTGAACCCCGGCATCTTCGGCCGGCCCGGCGGGCTCGACGCGCGCCGCCTCTACGCGCCCACCTTCGGTTCGGTCACCGATCAGTCCAGCCGCGGCAACTCCATCTACCACGGCCTGCAGCTTTCGCTCAACAAGCGCCTCGCGCGCGGCTTCACCGTACTCGCCAACTACACCTTCTCCAAGCTCATCGACGACGCCTCCGGCGACGGCGACACGCCCTCCAATCCCTTCAACTTCCGCAACGAGCGCGGCCCCTCCGACCTCGACATCACCCACCGCTTCGTCGGCAGCTACATCTGGGAACTCCCCAAGCTCACCGGCATGAACCCCGTCCTGCGCCAGGTCCTCGGCGGCTGGGAAACCAACGGCATCGTCACCTTCGAATCCGGCAACTGGATCAACTTCACCAGCGGCATCGACAACTCCGGTACCGGCGTCAATGCCGACCGCGCCGACCTCATCGGCAACCCGTTCCTCGATACCTCGCGCCCGCGCGCCGATCTGATTAACGCCTACTTCAACACAGCCGCCTTTGCCCGCAACGCCACCGGCACCTTCGGCACCGTCGGCCGCAACATCATGCGCGGCCCCGGCCTGGCCAACGTCGACCTCGGCCTCAATAAGGTCTTCCCCATCCGCGAACAAATGCGCCTGCAGTTCCGCGGCGAGTTCTTCAACTCGCTCAATCGCGTCAACCTCGGCAACCCCAATACCAGCGTCAGCTCCAACCAGTTCGGCCGCATCACCGGAGCCGGTTCGCCGCGCGTCATCCAACTGGCCTTGAAGTTCATGTTCTGAGCTTCCCCCCGGCGGCGGAGAGCCCCGCGCTCCCCGCCGCCCGTTGCCCGCTCCCTCCGCAATCGGCCATCATGGAGGTTCACCCCCATGCCAGCCGAACGCCAACGCATCGAAGAAGCCTCCCGCCGCGAACGCCACTGGCGCCGCTGGGGACCCTATTTGTCCGAACGCCAGTGGGGCACCGTGCGCGAAGACTATTCGCCCTACGGCACGGCCTGGGAATACCTGCCACACGACCACGCCCGCTCGCGCGCCTACCGCTGGGGCGAAGACGGCATCTCCGGTTGGAGCGACAACCACCAGCGCCTCTGCTTCGCTCTCGCTCTCTGGAACGGCCGCGATCCCATTCTGAAAGAGCGCCTCTACGGCGTCACCGGCAACGAAGGCAACCACGGCGAAGACGTCAAGGAACTCTATTACTATCTCGACGCCACCCCCACTTACTCCTACGCCAAGTCGCTCTATAAGTACCCGCAGACTGAGTTCCCCTACGCCCAACTCGCCGCCGAAGCTGACCGCCGCGACAAACGCGACCCCGAGTTCGAACTGCTCGACACCGGCGTCTTCGCAGACGACCGCTACTGGGACGTCTACACCGAATACGCCAAAGCCGATGTGGACGACCTCGCCATCCGCATCACCGTCTGCAACCGCGGCCCGGAAACCGCCACGCTCCACCTGCTGCCCACGCTCTGGTTTGCCAACTCCTGGTCCTGGGACCGCGCCACCCCCAAACCCTCGCTGCGCGCCGCCTCGCCCGGCGTCCTCCGCGCCGAACACGCCGATCTCGGCGCCTTCGAATTCTGGCTCCAGGACGACCCGCCCCTCTGGTTCACCGGGAATGACACCAACGTCAACCGCCACCACGGCTGGAACGAGCCCGGCCCTTTCAAGGATGCCTTCCACGAACTGGTCATCCACGGCAACGCCTCGGCCGCCCGCCGCGACCAGGGCACCAAGGCCTGCGGCTGGTATCAATTCACCGTCCCCGCCGGCCAAAGCCGCACCGTGCGACTCCGCCTCGCGCCGCAACTGACTCCTCTCGACATGGACGCCCTCTTCACGCAGCGCCAGGCCGAGGCCGACGAGTTTTACTCCTTCCAACCCGCCACGCTCACGCCCGACGCCCGTTCCGTGCAGCGCCAGGCCTTCGCCGGATTGCTCTGGTCCAAGCAGCATTATTACTATGTCGTCGATCAGTGGCTGAAGGGCGACCCCGCGCAACCCCCACCGCCGCCCGAACGCGAGCGCGGCCGCAACCACTCCTGGACGCACCTCTACATCGACAACGTCCTCACCATGCCCGATAAGTGGGAATACCCGTGGTTTGCCACCTGGGACACCTGCTTCCACATGATCCCGCTGGCGCTGGTCGATCCCCAGGCCGCCAAGGATGAGCTCAGCCTCTTCCTGCGCGAATGGTACATGCACCCCAACGGCCAGGTGCCCGCCTATGAGTGGAACTTCGAGGACGTGAACCCGCCTGTGAACGCCTGGTCGGTCTACCGCGTGTATAAGATCGACGGCAAACTTACCGGCAAGCCCGACCACAAGTTCCTCGAAGCGGCCTTCCACAAACTGCTCATGAACTTCACCTGGTGGGTCAACCGCAAAGACACCCTCGGCGACAACATCTTTGAAGGCGGCTTCCTCGGGCTGGACAACATCGGCCTCTTTGACCGATCCCGCCCGCTGCCCGCCGCCGGCCTGCTCGAACAATCCGACGGCACCTCGTGGATGGCCATGTACTGCCTGAACATGCTGCGCATCGCCATCGAACTCTCCCGCACCGACCGCGTCTACGAAGACATCGCCAGCAAATTCTTCGAACACTTCCTCTACATCGCCTCAGCCATGAACCGCGGCGGCGGCGCCGGGCTGTGGGACGAAGACGACGGCTTCTACTACGACCGCATCCGCATGGAGAACGGCGTCAGCTTCCCGCTCAAGGTGCGCTCCATGGTCGGCCTCATTCCGCTGTTTGCCGTGGAGACCATCGATGGCGAAGTGCTTGCGCAACTGCACGGCTTCCGCCGCCGCATGGAGTGGTTCCAGGATCACCGCTCCGATTTGTGCGCCAACGTCGCCTCCATCTCACGCCACGGCGTAGAGGACCGCCGTCTGCTGGCCCTCGTCATGCCCGCCCGCCTGCGCCGCATCCTCGCGCGCATGCTCGATGAGACCGAGTTCCTCTCGCCGCACGGCATCCGTTCGCTCAGCCGCGCCCACCGCGACAACCCCTACACGATCCACCTCGACGGCTCGGAATACCGCGTCGGCTATGAGCCCGCCGAGTCCACCACCTATCTCTTTGGCGGCAACTCCAACTGGCGCGGCCCGGTGTGGTTTCCCGTGAACTACCTGCTTATCGAATCGCTGCAGAAGTTCAACCACTACTTCGGCGACGAGTTCACCATCGAGTTTCCCACCGGCTCCGGCCGCCAGATCACGCTTGGGGAAGCCGCCGCTGAACTCAGCCGCCGCCTCTCGCGCCTCTTTCTGCGCAGCCCGGAGGGCCGACGCCCCGTCTACGGCGGAACCGGCAAGTTGCAGTCCGATCCCCACTTCCGTGACCATATACTTTTCTACGAGTATTTCCATGGCGACAACGGCGCGGGCATCGGAGCCTCACATCAAACCGGCTGGACGGCCCTGGTGGCCAAACTGCTGCAGCAAAGCGGCTGCTGAGCACTCCATGCCGCGCCCCACTCCCCTTACACGAGGCCCTGTTTGCTGAAAGCCATCGTTCGCCTGCTGGCCCGCATCCTGTTCCGATTGCGCGTGGAAGGCCCCATCCCCGAGCGCGCCCCCGAACGGCTCATCGTCATCGCCAACCACCAGTCGTTCCTCGATGGCCTGCTCATCCAGATGTGCCTGCCGTTCGACCTCACCTGGGTGGTCCACTCCACCATCGCCGCGCAGCCGCTGTTCGGCTTTCTGCTGCGCGCGGTCGATCACGTCGTCGTCGATGCCGCCAGCCCGCTGGCCATGAAGGCCATGGTGCACGTCATCGAATCGGGCAAACCCGTGGCCATCTTCCCGGAAGGACGCATCACGGTGACCGGCTCGCTGATGAAGGTCTACGACGGCCTGGCGTTCCTCGCCGCGCGCACCGGCGCCAAGCTCCTCCCCGTGCACATCGAAGGCGCGGTCTATTCGATCTTCAAGCGGCCCATCCCGCCCATCCCGCACATGTGGCGTCCCAACGTCACGCTCACCTTTTTCCCCATGGAAACGCTCGAAATGCCCGAAGGCCGCACGGGCAAGGAGCGCCGCCGCAAAGCGAGTGACCACATCCGCCGCGGTCTTGAGGAGATGGCGTTCGCATCCCAGAAGCCCACCACTATCTTCGATGCCTTCCTCGAAGCGGTCGAACTTTACGGCCGCGACGCCGAAATCATTGAGGACATCAAGTTCGAGCCCGCCACATACAAAGGCCTGCTGCGCGGCGCGCTCGCCCTGGGCCGCCTCACCTCACGCTTCACCGCCGAAGGGGAAATCACCGGCGTCATGATGCCCAACGCCGCGCCCACGGCGATGCTCCTGCTCGGCATGTTCGCCTCCAAACGTGTCCCGGCGATGATCAACTTCACCTCCGGCGTCGAGGGCATGCGCAACGCCATCCAGGTGGCGCGCATCAAGACCATCTTCACGTCGCGCGTCTTCCTCGAAAAGGCCAAGCTCACCGACAAGGTGGCGCAACTGGAAGGCGTCACCATTCATTGCCTGGAAGACCTGCGCCCCCAGTTCACCCTGCTCGACAAGCTCTGGCTCATCCTCATCGCCATGCGCAATCCGAAAGAGGTGATGCAGCCGTCCAAGCCCGACGACCCCGCCGTCGTCCTGTTCACCTCCGGCTCCGAGGGCAAGCCGAAGGGCGTCGTGCTGAGCCATCGCAACATCATGGCCAATGTCAACCAGGGCCGCGCCATGGTCGAGTTCTCCAACCGCGACAAGTTCCTCACCGCCCTGCCGCTGTTCCACTCCTTCGGCCTCACCGCCGGACTGCTGGTGCCGCTCATCACCGGGGCGCGCATCTTCCTCTACCCCTCGCCGCTGCATTACCGCATGGTCCCCGAGATGGCCTATGACCGGGACTGCACTGTCATCTTCGGCACGCCCACCTTCCTCGGCCACTACGCCAAGCACGCCCATCCCTATGACTTCTACCGCATCCGCTACGCCGTCACCGGCGCCGAAAAGCTGAGCGAAAGCGTGCGCCAGGCCTGGTTTGACAGGTTCGGCATCCGCCTCATGGAAGGCTATGGCGTCACCGAGTGCGCCCCCATCATCGCCATCAACTCGCCGATGAACCAGAAGAAGGGCAGCGTCGGCCGCATCGTGCCGGGCCTGGAATACAAGCTCGAACCGGTGGAAGGCATCCCCCACGGCGGCATTCTCCACGTGCGCGGACCCAATGTCATGTTGGGCTACCTGCTCCACGACAAGCCCGGCGAACTGCGCCCGCCCTCTTCCATCTACGGCCCCGGCTGGTATGCCACCGGCGACGTGGTCGATATCGACGCCGACGGCTTTGTCACCATCCTGGCCCGCATCAAACGCTTCGCCAAAGTGGCCGGCGAAATGGTGTCGCTCGAGGTCGTCGAACAGATTGCCCAGGCCGTCTCGCCCGATAAAGCCCACGCCGCAACGGCCATCTCAAGCGAACGCCGCGGCGAGACCATCCTCCTCTTCACCGAAGACCCCAACCTGAAGCGCGAACACCTGCTCGCCGTGGCCCGCCGCGATGGTCACGCCGAGGTCGCCGTCGCCCGCTCGGTCAGCTATCTGCAAAAACTTCCCCGCCTTGGCAGCGGCAAAATCGACTACCTGACCCTCCGCCAGGTCGCCCAGGAGCGCAACGCGTGAGCGAAGCGGCGGCCCCGCCCGATCCGCTTCCCACCTCACGCCGCGAACAACGCGCCTGGTACATGTACGACTGGGCCAACTCGGCCTTCATGACCTCGGTCGTCACCGTCTTCCTCGGCCCCTACCTCACTTCGCTTGCCCGCGCCGCCTCGCGCGACGGCTTCGTCTACCCGCTTGGCATCCAGGTCGCGCCGCAGAGCTATTGGCCTTATCTCGTCTCGTTGTCGGTCTTCACGCAGGTGCTCTTCCTGCCCATCTTCGGGGCCATCGCCGACTATGGCCGCCGCAAGCGCGAAATGCTTGCCACACTGGCCTGGATCGGCGCCCTCGCCACCACCGCCATGTTCGCCCTCGGCGAAGCCGACTATCTGCTCGGTGGCGCGTTGTTCCTGGTCGCCAACATCAGCTTCGGCGGCTCCATCGTTCTCTACAATGCATTCCTTCCGGAAATCTCCACCGTCGAGGAGCGTGACCATGTCAGCTCGCGCGGCTGGGGCATCGGTTATCTCGGCGGCGGACTGCTGCTGGCGGCCCACCTCGCCCTCTTCACCAACGCCCAGGCCTGGGGCCTCACCACCGGCCAGGCCGTGCGCATCGCGCTGGCTTCGAGCGGCCTCTGGTGGGGACTGTTCACCATCATCCCCATCCTTGGCATCCACAACCGCGGGGCGCGCAAACAGGCAGAGGGCCACATCCTCGCCACCGGCTTCCGCCAACTCGGCCACACCCTGCGCGGCATCCGCCGCTTCCCGCAAACGCTGCTCTTCCTCATCGCCTTCCTTGTCTATAACGACGGCATCCAAACCGTCATCAACATGGCCACGCAGTTCGGCAGCGAAGAGCTGAAACTGCCCCTCAAGACCCTCACCGCCGCCATCCTGCTCACGCAGTTCGTAGCCATCGCCGGAGCGCTGCTGTTCGATAAGATCGCCACCGTAACCGGTTCGCGCAAAGCCATCATGCTCTCGCTCGTCGTGTGGCTCGGCACGCTCGTTTACGTCTACCAGTTCGTCCACACCGGCACGGAGTTCATCATCGCCGCCGGCATCATTGGCGTCGTCCTCGGCGGCACGCAGGCTCTCAGCCGTTCGCTCTTCTCGTTCATGATCCCGCCCGGCCAGGAAGCCGAATACTTCTCCCTCTATGAGATCAGCGACAAAGGCACAAGCTGGCTCGGCCCGCTCTTCCTCGGCCTCACGCTGCAGTGGACCGGCAGCTTCCGCCTCGCCATCTTCTCCCTCGCCGTCTTCTTCCTCATCGGCCTCCTTCTGCTCACCCGCGTCGATTCCCGCCGCGCCGCCGCTGAGGCCGGCAACCCCCCGCCCGCCATCGGATAACCCCATGCCGAAGCCCCACGACCCCATCGAACTCGAACTTTTCCGCCACCTCTTCACATCCCTTACCGAAGAGATGGGCATCGTCCTCCGCAAGACCTCCTTCAGCGCCAACATCAAGGAGCGCCGCGACTACTCCTGCGCCCTCTACGACGCCTCCGGCGACACCATCGCCATGGGCGACCACATGCCCGTCCACCTAGGCGCGATGCCCGCCAGTCTCGCTGCCGCCCGCGCCGCGTTTCCCATCGAACCGGGCGATGTCGTCCTGCTCAACGATCCCTTCCAGGGCGGCACCCATCTGCCCGACATCACCGCCGTCAGCGGCGTGTTTCTGCCGCGCGAGGGGAAAGCCCGCGCGCACCGCCCCCGCTTCTTCCTCGCCAACCGCGCCCATCACGCCGACGTCGGCGGCATGAGCCCCGGCTCGATGCCCATGGCCCGCGAGATCTACCAGGAAGGCATCCGCATTCCTCCTGTCAAGATCATCCGCCGCGGAACGCTCGACCGCGAACTGCTCAACCTCATCCTCGCCAACGTGCGCACGCCCGTCGAGCGCGAAGGCGACCTGCTGGCCCAGTTCATGTCGCTCGAACGCGGCGCCGCCCGCCTGCTCGAAGCCGTCGAGCGCTACGGCATCGCCACCGTCGAACGCAACGCCCGCGCCCTGCTCGACTATTCCGAACGCATGATGCGCCACGCCCTCTCCGAACTCCCGCGCGGCAGCTTCAGCTTTGAAGACATGCTCGACGGCGACGGCATCGGCGACGCCCCGCTTCCCATCCGCGTCCGCATCACCCTCGACGGCCGCTCGGCCCAGGTCGATTTCACCGGCACCGCTCCGCAATCGCCCGGCAGCGTCAACGCCAACCTGCCCATCACGCAAGCCGCCACCATGTATGTCTTCCGCTGCCTGCTGACCGAAGATGTCCCGTTCACCGCCGGCCTCATGCGCGCCATCTCCATCCACGCCCCCGCCGGCACGCTCGTCAACGCCCTCGCTCCCGCCGCCATGGCCGCCGGCAACGTCGAGACTTCGCAGCGCATCACGGACACCCTGCTCGGTGCGCTCGCCCAGGCCGCCCCTCAGCGCATCCCCGCCGCCAGTTGCGGCACCATGAACAACGTCACCTTCGGCGGCTACGATCCCGTCCGCCACCGCCCGTTCGCTTACTACGAAACCATCGCCGGCGGCATGGGCGCGCACGCCAACGGCAACGGCCTCGACGCCACCCACACCCACATGACCAACTCCTGGAACACCCCCGTCGAAGCCTTCGAACATCTCTACCCGATGCGCATCCGCGCCTATCGCGTCCGCCCCGCCACGCCGAGCACCTCCGAACCCAGCGCTTCCTACCACACCGGCGGCCGAGGCATCGAGAAGCAGTTTGAGTTCCTCACCCCCACCTCCATCACCCTGCTCACGGACCGCCGCACGCACTCCCCCTACGGCCTCCAGGGCGGCGCTCCCGGCGCGCCCGGCCGCAACTGGATCCGATCCCCACGCGCCCCCCGCCGCACGCTCCCCGCCAAGTGCCGCCTCGACGCCGCCGCCGGCGACACACTGATCATCGAAACGCCCCATGGCGGCGACTTCGGTTCGCTATCATAAAAGATTGGCCGCAACTCCTACCCAGCCCGTTCCCGCCACGCCGCGGCATAACCAGAAGCTCTCCATCGCCCTGGTCTTCCTCTGCACCGTTCTCGGCGCGGCGGCCCAGATCCTCATGAAGTCCGGCACGCAGAGCACCGAAGCCTCCAGCCCCCTCGCCCTCATCGCCGCCATCTTCACCAACTGGCACCTCTTCCTCGGCTACGCCCTCTACGGTCTCAGTACCGTCGTCCTCATCGTCGCCCTCAAATACGGCCAGCTCTCCATCCTTTATCCCGTCATCGCCCTCACCTACGTCTGGGTCACCATCCTCTCTGTCGTCCTCTATAGCGAAGTGCTCAACCCGTTCAAGATCCTCGGCCTCACCACGGTCGTGCTCGGCGTGGCCATTCTCGGCCGCGGCATGGGCGGCGCAAAACCTCCCTCCCATCCGGAGCTTCCCGCCGCATGACGACGCCGCTTTCCTCCATCCTGCTCGTCCTGGGCGCGAGCTTCATCGGCAGCTTCGGCGCGGCTTTCCTCAAGTCCGGCGCCGACCGCCTCCACCGCCAGTTCATCACGCTGCTCACCAACTGGCGGCTCGTCCTCGGCATCTTCTTCTTCCTCGCCTCCTCACTGCTCTACCTCAAGGGCATCAAACACGGCGAACTCACCATCCTCTACCCCATGGTCTCGCTCGGCAACGTCTGGACCCTCATCTGGTCGCGCCTCATCTTCCACGAACCGCTCACCCGCAACAAGCTCTTCGGCGTCGGCCTGATCCTGCTCGGCATTGTCTTCCTCGCCTTCGGCGGACGCTAGATCTCGCGCACACTCTCCACGCCGCCCTTGGCCAACCGCGGCGCCGTGGGCCGTGCCGCTAAACTAAGATCAATGCGCGCTCGCATCATCCTGGGATTGGTCATTCTCTGTTGCACTACCTCCGCGGCGGAACTGAAGCTGCCCGCTTCTCCGCTGCCGTTGCGCGCCCGCAGCCGCGTCGCTGCGATCCCAAAAGCGGTTTCGCCCGTCCGCCCCCTGGGCAAACCCATCGCCATCCCCACGCCCCTCGGCCTTCCCCCCGTTCCCATTCCACCCGACAACCCGCCCACCGCCGAAACCGTCGCCCTCGGCCACCGCCTCTTCTACGACAAGCTCCTGTCCGTTGACCGCACCCTCTCCTGCGCCTCCTGCCACGACCCCAAGTTCGGCATGGCCGACCCCAATCCCGGCTCCAAGGGCTTCCGCAACCAGGTGGGCAACCGCAACGCCCCCTCCATCCTCAACACCGCCTACGCCGCCCCGCTCTTCTGGGACGGCCGCGCCCCCAACCTCGAAAAGCAGGCCGAAGGCCCCGTACAGAATCCCATCGAACTGGCCCATTCCCTCACCGGCGTTGAGCGCCGCCTCAACTCCGACCCCACCTACGTCGCCGCCTTTGCCAATGCCTTCGGCCCCGGGCCCATCAGCTACGAGATGGTCGAGAAGTCCATCGCCTCCTACGAACGCACCCTCGTCAGCGGCAACTCGCCGTTTGACCGTTACTACTTCGGCGGCGACAAAACGGCCATGAACGAATCGGCCATCCGCGGCCTGCAACTCTTTCTCGACCCCTCCCTCCGCGCCGCCAACTGCGTCTCCTGCCACCGCATCGACGAGCACCACGCCACCTTCACCGAAGAGCGCTTCCACAACACCGGCGTCGCCTTCGATCCGGCTACCGGCAAGATCAAGGACCCCGGCCGCTTCGCCATCAACGGCGACGGCCGCCTTATGGGCGGCTTCCGTACACTCACCCTGCGCAACATCGCCCTCACAGCCCCCTACATGCACGACGGCAGCTTGAAAACCCTCGAAGAGGTGATCGACTTCTATTTCGAAGGCGGCCGCACCAACAAGCACATCTCCAACGACATGCCCCAGCCCGGCCTGCCCGGCATTCCCAAGGAACAGCAGGCCCAGGCCAAGAAGGACCTCGTCGAGTTCATGAAGGCCCTCACCGGCGACATGCCGCCAGGGGCCGAGCCGCCGAAGTGACGGCGAGCGTCCCCTCACTCTCCCCGCAAACAGCGTCCCATCGCCGCCTCCGGTGTTAGCCTGAAAAGATGCTGGGCTGGTTCAAACGCAAGCCGCCGCCCGCGCCTGAACCCCTGCGCGGAGCCCCCGAAGTGCGCCGCCTGAAGACCCACCAGGCCGAAACCGGCTACGTCTATCAGTATTATTTCGACGGCTGGCGGCCCGTCGACGACGGCCACGAGTTCGTCTTTGCCGCCTCGTCTGACCGCTCACGCTACTGGCCCGTTCCCGTGCTCCTCGAAGAGGCCGGCGTGCGCGCCTGGGAACAGGAGCGGGGCAGGGAACTCATCTCCGCCGAACGCCACGCCGTGGCCAAACTGGCGCTGCTGGCCGCCTTCGATGAACGCCCCCCGGCCGCTCTAACGGCAACGCCCATCCGCGTGGATGGGCGTCAACTGTCCGAAATTCTCACGCACCTCGGCCGCGACTAGTTGGCCTTCCGCCGCCTCCCGATGAGCGACACCGCGATCAGCCCCAGGCCGATCAGCGCAAACGTCGCCGGCTCGGGCACGGGGTTCTCCGCCGGCGCCAGATAGCTCGCCGAAATCACCATGTCGTTGTAGTCGCGGTCGCCGTTCGGGCGGTCCTCAAAGCCGAAGTAATGCAGGTCCGTGTTCGAGTCGCGAAACGCCGCTGCCCGAAGCCCCGAAGCGTCGTTGGACTGGAAGCGGAAAGCCGCGTTGTTGTCGCTCATGATCCACAGCGCAAACTCGCTGGCCGCATTCAACACAAACGTCTCGCCCACCGTGTCGAAGCTGTCAAACATGAGTTGGTCGCCGCCGCCGCTCAGATAGCGGTAGCCCACCTGGTTCAGCCGCGCGCCGTAGAGCCCGGCATGCAAGGTGAACTCATACTGCCCGGCGGCCAGCGTAAAGGCCACCAGGTTGTCCAACAGGCTGTAGTATTCCAGGTCATTCGCGTCCAGCCCCAGGCCCGTTGTCGTGCCCATGCGCTTGTTCCCGCAGTTGTTGATGCTCGCCGTCTGCGTCAGAATATAGCCCACGCCGCAGCCGTTGCCATCCTGTGACGCTGTATCCCAAAAGGGAGTGTTGTTTTGCGTCGGGTTCGACCCGAAAGATTGATACGTGCCGCCGCCGATCACGGGCGTCGCGCACAGCGCCGCTGCGAATGAAACCGCGGCCAGCGCGGCCCGAATCGTTGTGTATTGCATTCCTGTTCCTCCGGGACGCACACCGGGTGCGCCTCCAGAAACAGAATGCGTTGCCGCCGTGGATGCACATAGAGGAACTTGGTGCTGGAACCACGCGGCTTGAGTAAGTGCTAGTTAGCCCAACGTCGGTACGGGCTACTTCGTTTCAGCTCGCCTCGCACGCCACCGTCAGTGTGCCGCCACGGCGTCGAACTCCTCCAGCAGCTCTTCCAGATCTCCTTGAGCCGTAAAGGGAAATTCAATCGCCGGCCCGGTGACCGCGAGATTCGTGTTGGCCTCGATCTGCGCCTTCAGGTTCTCACTCACATACATGTGTGAGAGTTCCATCGTGTTGCGCACCCAGCAATAGGTGACCTCCATCATGTCGAACTTACCCACAGTCGGCATGATGCGCTCCAGGCATTCGCGATCCGTCGGAAAGTGCATCGGCGTACGAATGGCCGCCGGCGTCGAAGCGGTCAGGGAATTGATGCGCGTCGGCACCCAGTCAATCGCCTCCACCAGCCGTGTGTGGACCACATCGGCCATCCCCAGCCCCACGCCGTTGCCGTAGCTGTTCGGGTGCAGCCCGCGCACGTAGACGCGCTCAATGTGCGGCTTGGGGAACCAGCAGTTGTAGGCCCCGTTCACGCTGCGGTTCACCACCTTCGTGTCCATGCCCGCGCCGGAAATCGGCTTGCCGATCTGGTCGAGAATCACGATGTCCACGTGATCCAGCGGAATCGTCGCCACCCACTGCTTGGCGATCTCCAGCAACTCCTGCTCGCGCTCCTCCATCACCGCCACCGGCACCGCCGCCAGCATGCCCGTATTGTGGTGGGCGTCTTCAATGATCGCCATGCCGCCCAGGATCTTGCCGCTCTTCAGCACTTGCCGCCCCACGCTGCGGACAACATTTTCCAAGCCCATCTTGAAGGCGTAGGTGTGATAGGTCTGCGCTCCGGCAAACTTGCCCAGGCCGATGGCCATCATCTTGAACAGCCCCGACTCCAGCTTGCCCGCGAAATCGGTGTGCCACTTCACGCGCCCGCACAGCATCACGCCGTCGGCGCGGAACGCGTTGGCGTCCATGAACGCTTCCAGGCCCTCGGCGGTCTTGCCGAGTGAGACCACCTCAAGCGAACTGATCACCGGGCAACCCATCGTCGCCTCGTGAATGCCGTAGTGCGCCAGCACGTCGGCCTGACCCTCAGCCGTGGCCGCACCGTGGCTACCCATCGCAGGAAAGATGAACGGCGACATGCCCTTCGATTTCCAGTAATCGGCAATGGCCCGCACGATGGTCGCAATGTTCGTGATGCCGCGGCTGCCGACGCCAATCGCCACCCGCGCCCCAGGCGCGAGATTCGAGCCAAATCCGGCTTCACTCAGTTGCTTGTTGACTTCACCGGGAATGTCGGCAATAGCCCGGTCAGGGAACGATTGCAAGACGGGGAGCAGGCGAGGAAAACTCATGATCGCAGTGTATCAAGCAAGAACTACCCGTTGCGAAACACCCGCTCCCGCCGCCCCGCGTCGCCCAACACGTTGGCCACCAGCAGCAGTAAATCGAAATCCTCGGCCTCCGCAATCGCTGTGTCGCCCTCGCGAAATTCCAGCAACTCCCGGCGCAACGCATACTCCCGCTCAGCCACCACCGCCCCGCCGCGCATGAGGCGAAAATGCCCCCGCCCTCGCCCCGCGTCCGCCTCCCAACTCGCCTCGCACCCCGCCAGCCCGATCAACTCACCGCCCAGCCGCAAATGCAACTCCCCCTCCCAGCGGTAAGACTCGACCGCCTCCCCCCACGCCTCGGAATAATAGCCCACCACCGGACCGCTCCCCGGCTCACCGGCCCGATCCCACGAACCCATCCGTCGGGTCACACCGCCTCCCGCAAACGCCGAAGGCGCGGTATGCATCGCCCCGATGCCCCCGCGCCTTCCAAAATTCCGATCCTCGACGCCGCCCCTACTCGTTCTCCCATTCCTTCTCAAGCATCCGCGTGTATTCACCGCTGGCAAACAGTTCAAAGTCGAACTCCTGCGGCTCCAGGCCGGGGAAGATCGTCGCCTGCTGCCGGCAGAAGTACATGTGGTCGGCGTAGCGGTAATAGTGCCGCACAAACTCGTCGCTCAACTGGAAGCGGTCCGGCACCTCGTTGAACACGCAATTGAGCCCCAGTGCCCGCATGAAGATGGCCTTGTAGTCAGCCACGCCCCAGCTCTTCAGCTTCGACACCACCTTGGCCGGCGTGTGCTCCACCAGGTAGACGGCGAAGCTCTGGAACCTCAACTCGCGGCTCCGCAGATCGTCCTGCGAATCGGCGTACTCCTGGCACTGCTCGATCCACCGGATCAGGTCGCGGCCGACATAGAACAGCATCCGCAACTCGCAATAGCGGCCATCGAGCAACCGCCGCTCCAGTTCCGTCGTCGCCAGGTCGCCGCTCGGCAGCAATCCCTGCAACATCAGCGAAGCCCGCGAGCTTTCCACCAGCCGGCTCGGACCCGTGGCGTCCGAAAACGGGTGCAGGATCAGCGGCGGCAACATCCACACCGGAGTCGATTTCCCTTCAACAACGTTGGCCATGGATTCTCCGATCAAGTCCTACCTCACTTTACCTCCAAACACCGACTGCCGCGATAGCCCACAGCACTTTAGAGGGGGTTAAATTTGGCCGGCGTTCGATCAGCCCGGCTCTATAGTTACCATCGCGCCGCCAGCCCCTCCGGTCAACGGTACCCGAGTACTCTTCACGTGGATCTAGTATGTAAACTTTAGTCACGAGCGCCGCACACTTAGCCCCATCCGGCCTCGCCCCC
>JAFLBB010000006.1 GCA_017304135.1 Acidobacteriota bacterium
GCGCTGGCGGTGAACGCGACGCTGGCGCACATGGGGTTGGAGGAGCTGACGCCGGAAACGATTGAGAGCTACGTGGGCAACGGCGCGCCGGTGTTGATGCAGCGGGCGCTGGGCGGCATGGCTCGGACGACAATGTGGAGCGGGCGCTGGCGTACTTTCTTGAGTATTACTTCGCGCACATGCTCGATAACACGGTGTTGTATGCGGGCGTGCGGGAGTCGCTGGAGGTGCTGCGTGGGGCGGGTGTCCGGATGGCAGTGTTGACGAACAAGCCGAACCGGAACACGACGGGGATTCTGGCTGGACTGGGGGTGGCGGAGTATTTTGACCGCGCCTATGGGGGCAATGCGTTTCCGCTGCGCAAGCCTGATCCGATGGGGCTGCGAGCGATTATGGAGGAGCTGGGCGTGGGGGCGGAGCGAACGCTCATGATCGGCGATTCGGCGGTGGACATTCGCACGGCGCGGAACGCAGGAGTGGCGTCGGCGGGGCTGACATACGGATTTCAGCCGGAAACGTTTGAAACGGATCCGCCGGATTTTGTGTTTGACGAGATGGAGCCGCTGGCGCGGGCGATGGTGGCGGCGCGGCGCGCTCAGGGCCGGTAGCGATTGCGTAGCTTCTTCGTGATGGGGCCGATTTCGACGCGGCGGATGCGGATTTCGGCTCCTTCGCTCTGAATTTGAATCTTCCCGGCGGACTGGGACGATTGGGTGCCGTAGTTGACGACCTTGCCGTTGAGGATGGCGGTGATGGTGTCGCCGTCGCAGAGGATTTCGCTGACGTTCCAATCACCGACGGGTTTGTCGGGGTCCTGGCGGCCGCGGAAGTTGATGACGTCTTTCCATTCAGGATCGCGGCCATACCAGTTGATGCGCTTGCGGTCGGTGCGGACAAGTTTGCCGCCCTTGTGCCAGTAGATCTGGCCGTTGGGCTCTTCACGGACCTCGGCGGCGAGGAAGGGACGTTCTGCGCCGTTCACCATGAGGAAGTCGCCGGTGCCGCCTTCGATGATCTGGTATTCGATGGACTGATACCAGAAGCCGCGGCTGCCTTCGTCGGGGCCGATGCCGTGGAGGAGGATGCCGGAGTCGCGGGCCTTGTCGACGCGGGGCGGGTAGGTGTTGCCACCCCATTTCCATTCAACGAGGAGGTGGTAATCGCGGTAGGCGTCCTTGGTGGAGATGCCGCCGAACTCCTGGCCGGAGATGCGGAGGAGGCGGTCCTGGACGGTGAAGACCTGGAGCGGGTCGTTGTACTTGTTCTTTTCGAGGTAGGTGTAGAAGCCGGTGAGGTCGCGGCCATTGAAGAGTTTGCTCTTGCGGGTGGGGGTGATGGGCGCGGGATCGGCGCAGAAGGCGGAAGGCGCAAGGGTAGCGCAGAGGGCCAGTGCGGCTAGGAATCGCATCGAAGACTAGGGTACACGGACTTGGATGAGTCCGGTCAACTGGCGTTCGGCATTGAAGGCGGCGCCTGTGACGGTGTTGGTTTCGGGGTCGGCGAGTTGGATCTGGATGGCGGCAGGGGCCTGGCCGCCGGGTTGGCCTGCGCCGGGCTGGCCCCCACCAGGCTGGCCGCCCCCCGGAACGCCACCGCCAGGTACGCCTCCGCCGGGAGCGCCGCCCCCAGCAACCGCCGTGGGAGCTGCGCCGACGAAGGCCACACCTTCGGGATTGGGGACGAAGGCGAGATCGCGGGTTTCGAGGTCATAGATAAGGTACTGGGTGCCGGTGGCGCCGGTTTTGGTGCCCCGGGCGACGATTTTGCGGGAGCCCTGGACGACGGTGGTGAACTGGACGCTGGCGAAGCCTTCGGGGGTGGGCAGGAGGAATGCCTGCTCGTTTTGCATGTTGAAGACGACGATGCCGGCGCTGCCGGGGGCCTGCTGCGGGAGCGAGCCGAGAGCGAGGACGACGCTGAGGGCAGGCACGGGGAAGGCGCCGTTGAAGCTGCTGACTTCGGCGGGGGCGTTGATGGCGAAGGCCGAGCCGGCGACGCCGTCGAGCACGTAGAGGGTATCGGCGCCGGTGGTGGAGGCCGGGTCGGTGTTGTTGCCGTAGATGAAGTCATTGATCTCACCGGCGGCGTTGCCGGCGTTGAGCTGGCCGACACCGGGGAGAGGCACCTCGGTGACGTTGCCGGAGGGTAGATCGAGCATGAGGAAGCCTCGCGCGCCGCAGACGGGAGCGACGGTCTTTTCGGGCTTGGAGCTGGCGAAAAGGGCGAGGCGGCGGGCAAGCTCAATGGAATAAAAGTTGAGGTTGGGGGTGCAGGAGGCGGCAAACCAGCCGGCGGGGAAGGGGGTGGTCTTCTGCTCCAGTTCAGCGCCGGTGAAGGCAATGAGGCCGTCGGCGGAGTCGTCGGTTTTGCGGGCGAGGATGTAGAGGGAGCGGGTGGCGTTGTCGAAGGTGAGCAGGGCGCGGCTGACGGGGGTGATCTGCGGCGGCGTGCCCCCCGGGGGGACCTGGATGACGGGCAGGGGGGGCATGAGGGGGAGCCAGCCTTCGGGCAGGTCGCGCGTGGCGGTGACTTCGTTTTGCGGATTGAGCAGGGCAAGTTTGGCGGCGGTGGGGGTGTTGGCTTTGTCGCCGACGAGGACGGCGCGGGTGTTGTTGCCGAGGCCGATGGCGGCGCTGAGGACGACGTTGAGGCCGCCGCCGAGGTCGACCGAGAGGCCGCCGGGAAAGGCCGCACCGCCGGGAAAGGCCGCGCCGGCGGCGGGGAGGCCGGGGATACCGGGGAGTCCGCCCTGGGCTTGGAACTCAGCCACGTCTCCCGTGGTGGTGTCGATGGTGACGGCGCTGGGGGGCGTGGTGGGCATAACGGCGAGTAGCGAGCCGTTGGGACCTCCCGCGAGGACGCTGGCGGCACGCGGGAGTTGGACCAGCATCGGCTGCTCGGCCCCGGCTTTGAAGACGGCGACGCGAGTGGTGAGGCCATCCTGAGCGGTGCCCTCGGCCGGGCCGGCGAAGGCGGCGAGAGTGTGTGATCCGGCGGTGGCGATGATGGGCGAGGCGGCGTTCTGGGCGGCGGCGATGAGGCAGGGCTCGACCGCGGTGACCTTCATTGCGGTGTAGTCAAACAGCCAGGAGGGATAGCATCCGTCTTCGCGGCGGGGCGCGTTGGCCAGGACGAGGCGGGGTTGAACGCCGGCGGTGCGGACCTGGCGGACGGCGCGGGCGGCGTCGGGCAGGGCAAGGTAAGAGGAGCGCAGGGCGGGCTTGCCGAGGGTGGGGCTGTTGGCGGCCTGGGCGTTGGCGGCAAACAACTCAACGATGCCGCCTTCGGTTGCGCCTTCGGGAACCTCGATCTCGATTTCAAACTCGCCGACGCGCTCGCCGGAGAGCGAGGCTTTCACTTTCGCGGGGAGACCATCGACATAGACGCGAACGGCGCCGGGCCATTCAGTGGCGACTGCCTTGCCGTTTTCAGGACGTTGTTCAGGCGGGAGGTTGCCCAAGCCGGTGGCGGAGAGTTTGAGGGTGGGGCTTGCGCCGGCGGTAAAGGCCTCGCCGATGCCGGTGTCGCCTTTCACGCGGAGGGCGGGGTTGGCGGCGAGCACGCGGACAAAGGCGGGGCGGCTGCGGACTTCGCCTTTCACGACGACGACCTGGACGATGTTCCCTGCCCCGGCTCCGGCTGCGATTTCCCAAGGGACTTGAATGACGAGGCGCGAGGGCGTGGCCGAACCGATGGCGGCGGGGCGGCCGTTGACCATCACTTGCAGCGAAGGGTCGCCAATGGTGGTGGGCCACTCGCCAGGAGGCGCGGTGAAGCCTTCAACAGGGCCGAGGTTGATGCCGTTCACCCAAAGGAGGCCGCCGGGAGTCGCCGTGGAGGGTGCGGGCTGCTGGGAGAAAGCGTTGATGAGTCCGCGGGGATTGATCACCGGGGTTTGCGCCCACAGCGGGAGCGCGACGGCGATGCAGGCCGGCAGACGGGAAAATCGCATAGCCCTTATTACACACGAGTTGGAGGAGGAAGTTGCGGTGGCGTACAGGTTGGCGGGCGGTACAATACGAGTGCTTTCCCGTGGCTGCCTCCCTTTACGTTGATATCGCCCTTCCTACGCCGGTGGACCGGCTGTTCACCTACGCAATTCCGGCGGGCATGGAGGCGCGGGCGGCGCGGGGGTCGCGGGCGACGGTGCCGTTTGGGACACGGCGGCTGACAGGGGTGATCGTGAAGGTGCACGAGCAGGCGCCGGCGTCGGAGTTTGCGGTGAAGGATGTGTACCGCATTCTGGACGACGTGCCGGTGCTCGATGAAAACATGCTGGGGCTGGCGCAGTGGATTGCGGGCTACTACTGTTCGCCGTTTGGCGAGGTGCTGCGGGCGATGACGCCGCTGACGGGGGAGGTGCGGCGGTCGCGGTATTTCGCGCTGACCGAAGCGGGGCGGGCTGCGGTGCGGCAGTTGCTGCTGGGGACGTCGGATGAGGAGCCGTCGGTGCGGGTGCTGCGCTTGTTGGAGTCGCGGCCGTTGTCGGGGGGCTACGTTGAGCAGAAGGTGAAGGGGGCGAAGTCCGTGCTGGCGGCGCTGGTGCGGAAGGGGCTGGTGGAGGTGGAGGACACGGATGCGGACCGTGATCCGCTGCGGGCGGCGGCGGCGCGGCTGCGGGTGGAGTTTCAGGGGCGGACGGAGCTAAAGCTGCCCAAGGCTGAGCGGGAGTTGCTGTCGTATCTGGAGCTGCATCCGGGTTCGCACAACCTGGCGGTGCTGGAGGAGACGGTGAAGAACGCCTCGGCGGCGGCGCGGTCGTTGGCGCGGCGGTCGCTGGTGATGATCCGGCCGGAGGCGCCGTCGATGCTGGCTGCACCGGCGCGGGCTCCGCATGACTTGAACGCACGGCAACAGGCGGCGTACGAAACGGTGCGGGCGGCGATGGAGGGGGCGCGGTTTGAGGCGTTTCTGCTGCATGGGGTGACGGGGTCGGGCAAGACGGAGGTCTACATGCGGCTGATCGACGCCGCGCTGGAGTTGGGGCGCGGGACGCTGCTGCTGGTGCCGGAGATCGGGTTGACGCCGGCCGTGGCGGGGCAGTTCTTCCACCGTTTTGGCGACCGGGTGGCGATTTTGCATTCGGCTTTCACCGATGCGGAGCGGGCCGAGCAGTGGCGGCGGATCAGGAGGGGCGAGGCGCCGGTGGTGGTGGCGACGCGGTCGGGGGCGTTTGCTCCGGTGGCGAAGCTGGGGCTGATCCTCGTGGATGAGGAGCACGACGGGAGCTATAAACAGGAGGAGATGCCGCGCTATCACGGCCGCGATGTGGCGGTGGTGCGGGCGCGGGCCGAGGGGGCGGTGGTGGTGTTGGGGTCGGCGACGCCGTCGTTGGAGAGCCGGTATAACGCCGAGAAGGGCAAGTATAGCTACATCGAGCTGCCGGAGCGGGTGGAGTCGAGGCCGATGCCGGCGGTGGACCTGGTGGACATGCGGCAGGAGTTCTTGGAGACCAAGAAGAACAACCTCTTGTCGCGGGTGCTGGTGGAGGCGCTGCGCGAGCGGCTGGCGGCGGGCGAGCAGTCGATGATCCTGATGAACCGGCGCGGGTTTTCGAGCTTTGTGAATTGCCGTTCGTGCGGGCAGTCGATCTTGTGCGCCAATTGCGCGGTGACGCTGACGTGGCACCGCAAGGACAGGCGGCTGTTGTGCCACTACTGCGGGTATGCGGAGCGGGTGCCGGAGGCATGCCCGAACTGTTCGAGCGAGCACTTGTACTTCCTGGGGGCGGGTTCAGAGAAGTTGGAGGACGAGCTGAAGGCGGCGTTTCCGGAAGCGCGCATCGGACGGATGGATCGCGACACGGTGACCGGGCGGCGCGACTACGAGAAGTTCCTCTATGCGATGCGGTCGGGCGAGATCGACATTCTGGCTGGGACGCAGATGATCGCCAAGGGGCACGACATCCCCAACGTGACGCTGGTGGGGATTGTGAATGCCGATATCGGACTAGCGATGCCGGATTTCCGGGCAGCGGAGCGCATCTTTCAATTGCTGACGCAGGCGGCGGGGCGAGCGGGGCGTGGCGAGGTGCCGGGGCGGGTGTTGATCCAGACGCTGAATCCGGAGCATTACGCGGTGCGGTTCGCGGCGGCGCAGGACTATGCCGGGTTTTACCGGAAAGAGATCGAGTTCCGCTCGCTGATGCGGTATCCGCCATTTGCGGCGCTGGCGAATGTGCTGTTCCGGGCGCCGCAGCAGGAGGACGCGCTGCGGTTGTCGACGGAAGCGGCGCGGTTCTTCACGCCGCCGCCGGAGGGGGTGAAGGTGCTGGGTCCGGCCGAGGCGCCGGTGCCGAAGCTGAAGCAGGAGTACCGCTACCAGATGCTGCTGAAGACGCCGCACCGGGCGAAGTTGAACGAGTTGCTGCGGTCGTTGCGGAAGCATGCGGAGGAACAGAAATGGCCGGCGACGTCGCTGGTAATTGACGTCGATCCGCATTCGCTTATGTGAGGGTGCGGGCGGCTGCGGAGAGGCGGTGGGCGTCGAGGACGTCGATCATGAGGCCGCGGTAACGGCGGGCAACGCCGCTGACAAGGGTGAAGCCATGGCGCTTGGCGGTGGCGGCGATGAGGAGACTGCGCATGTCGACCTTGCGGGGGAGAGCGGCTTCGGCGAGGCGGGCGGCCATGAGGGCGGTGAGGGGGTCGACGGGGAGCATACGGTCGGCGAAACCGGCCATCAACTGTTCCAGCATGGCGTCGAGGCGGTCGGCGCGGCGGGTGCGACGTTCGCGGCGCATGGTGAGGATGCAGGCCTCGATCTCTTCGAGGGTCATGGCGCTCAAGAACAATTTGTCCTCGTTTTGTTCCATCCAGGATTCCAGGGCTGGGCCGCACTTGTGGCGGCGGGGATGGAGGAGGGGGATGACGGTGGTGTCGAGCAGGTACATGGTCATTGCTCCTTGTGGCATCGGGTGGCTGGGCGCGGGATGAGGAGTGCTGTGCGCGGAAGCATGGTCATTCCTCTTTATGGAGACCGCCGGCGAGGGAGAAGGCCTTGAGGGCTGCTGTGAGGGTGGGACGACCGCGGGTTTTGCCGAGCCAGTCGGCCTCGCTGATGACGACGACGGCGGGTTTGCCGCGCTTGATGACGCGCTGGGGCTCGCCGTCGAGGGCGCGGTCGACGAGGCGGGAGAAGTCGGCGCGAGCTTCGTGAAGAGTGTAGTCTTTCATCGGTGACCTCGTCTAAATTGTACAAATCGAAGGAGTAGTTGTACAACTGGGTTGTGTAGCTTGCCACACCCAGTGGGCGAAGTTCACCCTGTGCGTCCCCAGCGAACTGAAACTGGCTTGCAGGGCGATGTGTGGAAGCTCCACAGTATACGGGGAGCCGCTTCGGGAGTGGGGAACTTCAACACTGCTGCGGAAGAAGCTGCCGGATGGCACACCAACTGCAAGGGTTGTGATCGAGGTCACAACCCCAACACTGGGTGGAACTTGACATGGAAACATACGGTTGGCTACTCGATCCCAAGAAATGCATCGAATGCCGCGCCTGTGAGACTGCCTGCAAGCAGTGGAACGGGGTGGAAGTCGGCGTCGGTGTGCGGTATCGCCAGGTCCGCGTCCGCGAGGCCGGCGTCTTTCCCAACGTCACGATGCAGGCGCTTTCGGGGGCCTGCAATCACTGTGAGAATCCTTACTGCATGAAGGTCTGCCTGGGTAAGGCGATCTGGCGGCGGGACGAAGATGGCACGATCCAGATTGACCGTTCGAAGTGTGTGGCCTGCCGGCAATGCCAGGCGTTCTGCCCGTATGGCGCGCCGCAGTTCAACACGCGCACGAACGTGATGGAGAAGTGCACGGGTTGCTTTGACCGCGTGGAAGCGGGGAATCAGCCGGCGTGCGCGACGCTGTGCCCGACCGGAGCGCTGCAATGGGGCAAGTGGAGCGAGATCTCCGGCAAGGGTTCAGCGACGACGGCGAACTTCGCCAATCCGGCGGGAACGCGGCCGCACATCCGGTTCGTGAACGATCCGTTTCCGGTGATCAAGTAAGGAGGAAGGAACATGGCACTTTCACGTCGCAATTTATTCCGTCTTTCGGGCGCCGCTGGCGCCGGGCTCCTTACCTCCGCGCCGCTGAAGGCGTTTGAGGAATACTTCCGGCCGGCGTCGGTGAACGCGGCCACGGTGCAGAAGATCACGACCTGTTGCGGGATCTGTTCGCCGGCCTGCGGACTGCAGGCGACGGTGGAAGATGGCGTGGTGAAGTTCATTGAAGGGCTACCCGGCGACGCGCATGGCGAAGGCCATCTGTGCGGCAAGGGGGCGGCTGGCGCGGGGTTCCTGTACGATCCCGACCGGTTGAAGTATCCGATGAAGCGGACCAATCCGCGCAAGGGCTTCGATGAAGATCCGGGCTGGGTGCGGATCACATGGCAGGAGGCGCTCGATACGATCGCCTCGAAGATGAAGACGACGATTGATGCCTACGGCACAGAGTCGCTACTGTTTGTGACGCTGCCAGCACCTGATCTGTTTGCGCGCTTCATGAACGCGATGGGCGTGGTAAACCGTGTGGACCATCGCGACGAGTGTTTCCAGACGGACATGGTGATCCAGAAGTACACCACGGGCGGCAAGACGTGGTGCAACGACTTTGAGAACTCGAAGTACATCCTGCTGTTCGGCTGGGACATTGTGGCGAAGAACAAGATCATCTACGCCAACGGAGTGGTAAAGGCGCGTTCGGCGGGGGCGAAGGTGGTGCATTTTTCGCCGACCTATACGACGACCTCGCGCGTGTCGAGCGAGTATGTGAACATCAAGCCGGGCACGGACCTGGCGGTGGCGCTGGCGATGATCAACGTCATCCTCACGGAGAACACCTACAACAAGGCGTTTGTCGACCAGTACACGAACTTTGGCGAGCATGAGACAGCGATCCGGGCGCACTTTGCGCAGTATCCGCCGGAGTGGGCCGAGGGGATTTCGGGCGTTCCAGCGACGACGATCCGGCGCATTGCGCAGGAGTTCGCGGCCTCGGGCGCGTCAATTGCTCCGGCGCACAAGAAGACACTCTGCGCCAACTACCGCAACGGCACGCAGATCGTGCATGCGATTTCGATTCTGAACATTTTGGCGGGAACGATCGACCGGCAGGGCGGGCGCTATTTCCCGCGCACACACTCGATTCCCGGCGTGGACGCGGTTTATCCGCCTCCGGCTTACCCGGCCAAAAAGGGCCGTCGTGTGGACGGGCAGGACAAGCTGCCGTTCGTGGCCGAGTTAGGAACAGGGATGTTCTCGACGTTGGCCGACGGCATGTTGAGCAAATTCCCCGGTGTGATCAAGTTCGCCTTCTGGAACGCCTACACGATTCTCGCCTTCCCCAATCCGAAAAAGATGGAAGAGGCGATGAAGACGGTGGAGTTCACGGTAGTGATGGACTTCCTGCCGACCGATACGGTGTCGATGGCAGACATTATGCTGCCTTCGGCCATGTATCTGGAAACCAACGATGCGGTGGCGCGCGATTACAACGCGAAGTATCCGCAGACGGTGGCGCGGGCGGCAGTGGCGGCTCCGATTTTCGAGACGCGGTCGGCGGGCTATGTGGCGATTGAGCTGGGCAAGCGGTTGTGCCCGGACTATTTCAAGATCGCCGACGGCTCGTTCATCAATGCCAACACGCTGCTCGATGAGAAGGTGAAGCGGGCCGGGCTAGGCGAGAACTTCGCCGAGTTCAAGGCCAAGGGTATCGTGGAACGGCAAGCGGCGTTTGTGCCGCGGACGACTTTCGCCACGGGCCATCCGAACGGCAAGTGCCAGATCTATGTACCGCAGTTCGCGGCCAAGAATGTGGATCCGCTGCCGAAGTATTACGGCAAGCGCGATGAACCGAATCCGGAGTATCCGTACTACTACCTGACATTTATTCCGGGCATCCACAAGCGCAACACGACGGAGAACAACCGGCTATTGAACGAGATCATGCCGACGAACGCGGCCATCATGAACCCGGCGCTGGCAGGCAAGCTGGGGATCAAGGAAGGGCAGATGGTGCGGCTGCGCTCACGCGTGGGCGAGATCCAGTTGCCAGCGCATTTGAGCGAAACAGTGCGGCCCGATGCGGTGAACGTGGCGCATGGTTTCGGCCACCGCTCACGGGCGTTGGGCGCGGCGGGATTGAAGGGTGTGCGTGACGGCGACCTGGTGCCGGATGCGACAATCGAGGATTTCGTTGACAACGGGAACTTCGGCGGTTCGTCGTGTATCATGGACGCGGTTTGCGCGATTGATCCCCTGTGATGCCGGACATTGTTGACATAGCCGCTTATTACGCCGGGTTGGGGCAGGCACTGCTTGCCCCTCCCCCCGGCGACGAGGATGCCGAGCGCGAGTATGTGCGCTTGTTTCTGTCGCCGCAAGGGGCGGTGTGTCCGCCGTGGCAATCGGTGTACATGGCGCCGGAAGGCGAAACGCCGCGGTTGATGGGCGTGGCTCATCATTCGGCGCTGGGCTGGTTCCGGCGGCATGGGTTTGAACCGGCGGGCGAGGGCGAGGCGGCCGACCACGCCGGTCTGCTGCTGCTGTTCTTCGCGCGGCTGCTCGATGCCGATGAGCTTCGGGCGACGCTGGAGGCGTTTCGGAAGGAGCACCTGGAGTGGCTGCCGCGGTTTGCGGCGATCCTGGCGGCCGAAGCGCGCCACGAGCACTATCGCGCGGTGGGCGAGGCACTGCTGGAGCCGGTGGAAATCGACTAGGCGAACGCCTTGCGGAGCACGTCGTAGCTTTTGCGCACGGCCGTAGGCGCTGATTCGTTGCCTTCCATTTCGAGCGAGACCCACCCTTTGAATCCCGCGCCGCGGAGGATCTTGGCGATGCGCGGGTAATCGAGATCGAGCGAGTACCAGACGCCGCCGCCGTAGTAGGTCTTGGCCTGGACAATGGTGGCCACCGAGGCGAGCTGGGCAAGGCCGTCGTAGGGATCGCCGGGGTAATTGCCGGTATCGACGTTCACGCCGAGCCAGGGCGAGTTGACGGCCTTGTGGATGGCGAGGACGTTTTCCACCTTGGTGGTGAGTCCCCAATGGTTTTCCAGGCAGAGCATCACGCCTTCGCGCTCGCAAGTGGCGAGGCACTTGCCGATGGACTCGACGCACCAGTTGATGGCGTCCTGTTCGACGTAGCCCTGGATGGGCGGTTCGTTGCCTTTCACCTTCATGAGGTCGTCAAAGGAGGGGACGGTTTTCCAGCGGCCTGAGTTGAGGCGGACAGCGGGGATGCCCATGCGGGCGGCCATTTCGACGCAACGTACGGTGTGGGCGATGTGCTTGGCGCGCTCGGCGGCGTCGGGGAAGACGAAGTCCTGGTGGATGGAGAGCATGGGCAGCGAGAGGCCGCGTTCAAAGGCCATGCGTTTGAGCTTGGCGAGATAGGCGGGCGACTCCTCAGGCATCTGGCGGTGGAGGATTTCGACACCGTCGAAACCGATGGCGGCGGCCTCTTCGATCACCTTTTCGATAGGGAACTTCTCGCCGCGGAGGTGCCAGTAGGAATAGGTGGAGACGGCCAGCGGAAGGCGCGGCGAGGACGCCGGCTGGGCCTGCGACGGGGCGGGCAAAAGGGCGGCGCCGAGTGCGGCGGCCGTGGCTCCGGCCCAACCGCGCCGGCTCATCTCACTTGTGTGCGAACATCCAGTAGTCTTTTTCATCCAATCCCACTTTCGGACATTTATGGCTTCCGCGTTGGATCAACGTGGAGGCCTTCATCTCTGTGCCGCGAACCAGGAGGGCTTGCGCGGACGTACCGCATTCGCCCTTCATCTCTCCCACGATGACATAGACCTGAACACCGCCAGCGTCGTCGTAGCGATAGGTTTGCGCGCTTCCTTTATGATCGCGCATGATGGCGCAGGGGCCGGTGAGGCCGAGCTGGACGGGCGCGCGTTCAGGGCCGAGCCGCGCTTCGCATTCGGCGCCGCGGACGGTGAGGTGGAGTTGGCCTGAGGCGGCGGGGGCGGTCTCGGTGATTGCTGTTGTCGTGATTTCGGCGGTTTGTGCGGCCGGCTGGGGCGGTGCGGTGGCGGGCCAGGGCGAGTTCCCTGCCCCGCACGCGGTGAGAAGCGTGAGGAACGCGCAGAGCGTGCAGAGTGCGGCGGGAGAGGCAAGCGACAGGCGCGTCATGACAGTTCCCAGAACCAGACGTCCTTACAGGCGAGGACGTAGTTCACGTCGCCGCTGAGCATGCCGAAGCCGGTCCAGAGGTCGATGTGATCGCCCTGGTTGCCGCGGCCCCAGAAGTTCAACATGAGCACGACGCCCTTCTTGCCTTGCAGGTTCATCCAGGCGATCTGGCCGGTGAGGGCATCCTTGCCTTGCCACTTGGTGGGAGGGCCAAAGGCGGTGGGTTTGGCGAGCCACTTGCCAAGCTCCTCGGCGCGCAGGGTGTGGCCTTGGTTCTTGTGGCCGTGCCAGCATTGGGCCACGCCGGGGATGGAACCGGTGGGGAGCACGCCGGTGGCGCGCAGGGCCACGCCGACGCGGATGGCGCATTGGTTTTCAAACGCGGGACTGCCGTCCTTGGCGGTGCAGGGGGCGCGCAGCGTTTTGCTGCGTTCGGGGTCGTACGGGTAGGCCGTACGGAGTGATTCGAAGCTGACTTTCATGCTCGGGTCCTCCGTTACCCGAACTCAGCTTAGCGGAAGACGCCTTCCCCCATCAATCGTTCCATCGCCTCGTAGAAGCGTTCGTCGGCGGCGTGCGCCTGCGCTTCGACCCACTGTTCGTCGCTGACACTTCCCCTCCCCGCGGTGAGGGTGCGGGCGTCGGCGCCGACGAGATAGCGCAGGCGCGGCTCGTTGGTTTCGATGGCGTGTTCGATGGCCTGGGCAACGTCGGCGGGTTGAGTGGGTTTTTCCAGTTGCTTGCCGAAGAGCTTCCAGAGGCGGCGGATGGCGGCTTCGTAAGGGGCGTAGGCGGTGAGCGGCGTGGAGGACTTGGCGAAGATGGGCGTGAGGACGACGCCGGGTTCGATGAGGGCTACGCGGATTCCGAAAGGCGCCACTTCGCTGGCGACGCATTCGGTGATGGCTTCGAGCGCCCACTTGGAGGCGGCATAGTGGCCATGGCCGGCGAGGCAGACGCGGCCGGCGAGCGAACTGATGTTGACGATGGCGCCGGACCCTTGGGCGCGCATGTGGGGCAGGACGGCCTTCATCATGCGCACGGGGCCGAAGTAGTTGGTCTCGAATGTGGTGTGGCCGCGGTCGAGCGAGGCTAGCTCGACGGGACCGCCGCCGCCGATGCCGGCGTTGTTCACAAGGGCGTCGATGCGGCCGGCCGAAGCGATCACGTCGGCGACACAGGCGGCGACGCTGGCATCGCCGGTGACGTCGACGCGGACGATGTGGAGGCCAAGTTCGGCGGCGGCGGTGGAGAGATCGGTAGCCGTTTCGGGCGAACGGGCGCCGGCGAAGACGCTCCAGCCGCGTGTGGCGAAGTGGCGCGCGGTGGCCAGGCCGATGCCGGAGCTGCAGCCGGTGATGAGGATGGTGCGCATACTAGCGCCTTTGTTCTAGCGTGACGTTGACTTCGACGGGCTTGCCGTCGCGGAGGACCTTCACCTTCACCACGTCGCCGACCTTGCTGCCGCGCAGGGCATAGGTGAAGTCGTAGAGGTTGCCGATGGTCTTGTCGTCCCAACCGATCATGATGTCGCCGGGTTTGAGTCCGGCTTTTTCGGCGGGTGAGCCGGCGCGGACGTCGGAGAAGCGGACGCCGGTGGGCGGTTCGGCAAAGTCGGGGATGGAGCCAAAGTAGGGACCGTAGCCTCCTCCGGAAGAGCCGGAACCGCTGCCCGCGGCATGGGGATTCGCCTTGGGCGGCTCGACCTTGACGTAATGCGGGCGGTCCTCGGAGGCGAGGCGTTCCGTGATGCCGGCTACGGTTTTGAGAAGCTGCACGGCGGGCTTGGCTTCGATCTTGTCCCAGGTGTCGGAGGGCTTGTGGTAGTCGGCGTGGAGACCGGAGAAGAAGAAGAGCACGGGGACCTGTTTCGTGGTGAACGAGGTGTGATCGGAGGAGCCGTAGCCGGTGGTGTCGGAGAATTCGAGCTTGAGCGGCGTGGACTTGGCGGCGCTGTCGAGCAGCGTTTGAAAGGTGGTGCCAGTGCCCGTGCCGCCGATGTAGACCTTGCCGTCGCGGATACGGCCGATCATGTCCATGTTGATCATGGCGACAGCGTCAGTGAGGGGCAGCAGGGGGTGGTTCACGTAGTGGCTGGAGCCGAGCAGGCCGAGTTCTTCGCCGGAATAGGTCATGAACAGGATGCCGCGCTTCTGTTTCGGCTGGGCGGCGAAGTAGCGGGCCAGTTCGAGGACTCCGGCGGTGCCGCTGGCGTTGTCGTCGGCGCCGGGATGGGGCGTGCCCGCCAGCGAGGGGGCCATGGAGAACTGTTCGCCGAAGCCGAGGTGGTCATAGTGCGCGCCGATGACGATGTACTCGTTCGTTTCACCGGGCAGCAGGCCGATGACGTTGTGGACGATCTTCGTGTCGCGGCGAAGGTCAGTGACGGTTTTCACTGTAACGGCGGCGGGAAGGGAGAAGCTCTGCGGTTTGAGTCCATCGTCGATGGCTTGCGAGATCTCCTTGAGCGACTTGCCGGTGCCGGCGAGGAGTTTCTCGGCCTGGTCGGCTTTGATTTGCACGAAGGGGATGCCGGCGTCGCGCGGGCCGACGGTCTTGGCGAAGTTCTCCAACTCATCGGCGTCAGAGGAGTGGTTGCCCTGGTCGTTGACGAGGATGACGCCGAGGGCGCCGTGCATCTTGGCGTTAACGGCCTTGGAGAAGAACTGCGAGTGTTCGGTGTAGACCTTGCCCGAGAAGACGCTTTTGTCATCGAACTCCTGCGGCTCGTGGCGGAGCAGGAGGACGAACTTGCCCTTGGCATCGATACCGGAGTAGTCGTCGTAGTTGTACTCCTTGGCGGTGATGCCGTAGCCGGCGAAGACGATGTTGCCTTCGAACGTGCCGCTGGTGGAGAAGTTGAAGGGGATGAACTGCGAGTCGGATTTGAGTTTGTTGCGGTCGCCGCCCATGGTGAGTTCGACGGCGTTGTTCTTGCCGAGGCGGGCGTTGGTGGTGACGGGGAATTCCTGGAGGAACTTCCTGCCGTCGACGGGTTTGAGGCCGAGGCGCTGGAACTGTTTGGCGATATACTGGGCGGCCTTTTCGAGCTCGGGGGTGCCGGTGCCGCGGCCCTTCAATTCAGGGCTGGCGAGGTAGCGGACGTGGTCGATGTAGGCGGTCTCGTCGGGGGCGGGCTTCAGATCGCGCGCGGGTGGAGCGGCGAAGGCCGCCGCACAGAGAAGGGCGGCGAGCAGGGCGGCACGCGTCATGGTTTCGGACCTCCGAGGAGATTGGGGAGTGTGAGTTCGCAGCAGTGTTCGCCGGCGTTCTTGGCCGTGGCCTGGTAGCCGATTTCGAATTCAACCACCTGTTTTAGGTTGGGCCACTTGATTGAGAAGTTGATGCGGCGGCCGTTGATGAACATGGTGGGTGTGGAGTTGACGCCGAGTTCCTTGCCTTCGGCGAGCGTGCGTTCCAGTAGCGCTTCGGTGGCTTTGGAGGACTGGCAGGCGGTGAGCTGGTCGGCGTCGAGGCCCTTGTCCTTGGCCCAGGCGGCGAACTTACCGCCGAATTCGGCGGCGTTGAGCTTGGGCTGTTCTTCGAAGACCCAGTCGTGATAGTCCCAGAACTTGAGCGGCTGTTGCTGGAAGACGCAGCGTCCGGCGATGGCGGCGGGCTTGGCCCAGTCGTGGATGGCGGCCAGCGGGTAGTCCTTGAAGTAGACGCGGACCTGGGTGGGGAAGGCTTGCAGGAGGTTCTCGCGGATCATCTTGGCTTCTTCGCGGCAGTAGCCGCACTGGAAGTCGCTGAAGAGAACAATGACAACGGGCGCGCCTGGGGTGCCGAGCGAAGGAGCGAGATCGGGTTTGATCTTGTCGAGTTCGGGCTTGAACGGGTTGCTGGCGATGTCGTAGACCTGGGCGACGAGGACCTTGCGGCCATCGTTGGAGACAAGGAACTCGCGGTCTTCGAAGGCGTCGTTGAGCGAGGCGCGGACCTTCACCTGCTTGAAGCCGGGCACGCCGGTGTCAACGGGGTCACTGATGGTGAGCTGAATGTTGGGCAGGTAGAGAAAGAGGTGGCGCAGGTAGGCCTCGAGCGTGGGTTTGTCCAAGGCCGATTTGGGCTTCGAGGCCGGGGCCTGGGCAAACAGCGCGGCGGCGAAGAGGAATGCGAGAAGGGCGCGCATGGTTACATCACCGGACCGATCCGCCACGGCACGAACTCTTTGTGGCCGAGCTTCTCCGCTTTGGTGCGTTCGCCGGAAGCGACGCGGAGGA
Organism: Acidobacteriota bacterium; assembly: GCA_017304135.1. Lineage (GTDB taxonomy): Bacteria > Acidobacteriota > Terriglobia > Bryobacterales > Bryobacteraceae > JAFLBB01. Next base: position 16,356 of record JAFLBB010000006.1, read on the forward strand.
CCATCTCGAAGATCTCGCGGCCGATCTCCTCGACCGTGGCTTCGCCGTCGGCAATGCGGCCGGCGTTGATGTCCATGTTGTCGAGCATGCGTTGGTAGGTGCGGGTGTTGGTGGCGACCTTGATGACGGGGACGGTGGGGAAGCCGATGGCCGAGCCGCGGCCGGTGGTGAAGCAGATGAGGTTGCTGCCGCCTGAGGCGAGACCGGTGAGCGAGACAGGGTCGTAGCCGGGCGTGTTCATGAAGTTGAAGCCGGCGGTCTTGATCCGCTCGGCGTAATCGATGACGTCCATGAGAGGCGTGGTGCCGGCTTTGGCGGCGGCGCCGAGAGACTTTTCGAGGATGTTGGTAAGGCCGCCTTCCTTGTTGCCGGGCGAGGGATTGTCGTCGAAGCTGCCGCCGAAACGGACGAGGTACTTCTTGTAGTTGGCGATCATCTCAAGCATCTTCTCGGCGACGGCGCGGTTGCGGGCGCGCTTGACCAGGAGATGCTCAGCGCCGAAGCACTCGGTGGTTTCGGCGAGGATGGCGGCGGCGGCTTGGGCGGCGAGGAGGTCGCAGCAGAAGCCGAGGGCAGGGTTGGCGGTGATGCCGGAGAAGGAGTCGGAACCGCCGCAGTTGAGACCGAGGGCGACGTGGGAAGCAGGCACTTCGACGCGCTTTTCGGCGGCGGCCATTTCGATGAATGTGCCGATGGCCTTGCGGGCGGCCTCGATGGTGCCGGTGGTGCCGCCGGAATCCTGCAGCGTCATGCCGACGAGGTGGTCAGGCGTGCGCGGAGCGTTGGGTCCGAGGTAGTGAGTGATCTGGTTCACTTCGCAGCCGAGGCCGAGGATGATGGCCGAGCTGACGTTGGGGTGGTCGAGGACTCCGATGAGAGTGCGCTGCAGTTGTTCGGTGTCGGGCCCGATGGAATGGCCGCAGCCTTCGCCGTGCGGGAAGGCGATGATCCCGTCGACGTTGCTGGGAAGGATCTCGCGCGAGTAGCTCTGGGCGATGAGTTCGGCGGTGTGGGCGGCGCAGTTGGAGGCGGCGACGACGGCGATGTAGTTGCGCGTGCCGACACGGCCATCGTCGCGCTTGTAGCCGAGGAAGGTGCGCGGGTTGGCGGGGGCGGTGTGGAGCGCGATTTCGCCGGTGGGGAATTCGTAGTCGAAGTGCAGCTCCTCGAAGGCAACGTTGTGGACGTGGACGTGTTCGCCGGGCTGGATGGCGACACGGGCACGGCCGATCACCTGGCCGTAGCGGCGAATGGCCTCATCGGCGGCGATGGGCTTGAGGCAAACCTTGTGGCCCATGGGCACGGCGGTGCGGCAGGTGACCTCGATGCCTCCCACGCTCACCAACTGGCCTTCGGGCAGCGGAACGCGGGCGATGGCTACGTTATCGGAGGCGTGTAATTGGATCGCCGCTTTGTCCGCGGTGGGTGGCAGCGATATATCGACTAAACTCATCCTGTCTCCTTCATGCTGATGGACGCGAGAGCTTCTCAACGCGCCGGCTGTCGCGATGCTACCGCAGCAGCGTGGTTTCGGTAATGTCTTCTCCGTAGTGGACGCGGAACTTGTTGCCGGCGGCGTGGACCCAGAAGCCGGAGTCGTCCTTGGGAACTGGGATGTCTTCGATGCGGGCGACATCGACGAATTTGCCGGGGGCGAGGCCTTTCAGGATCATGCCGATGTGGACGTGGGCGTGGCACTGGGTGCGGACGCGCCAACTGTTATAGGCAAAGCCCCAGTCGTCGCCGAAAAGCTCACGGCCTTTTTCGATGGCGGCTTTGAAGAGAGCGATCTGCTCAGCGCGCGGCAGTTCCTGGAGGGCGTGCGGACCCTTGTGGTGGCGGCGCGGGAGGGCGAGCCAGCGATTGGGTTTGCGTGGGCTGATGTCCTTGAGCAGGAAGATGGCCTTGTCGTCGCCGTGCTTTTCGGCTTCGTTACAAAGCGAGCATTCGCGCGGTTTCATCGATTCGGCGTCGGCCGGATCGCAGGCGCAATTGGAGACATCAGCACGCGCCGAAATGGCGGTGAGGGAGAGGGCGGCACACGCCACCGCTAGAATAGAGAGGTTGCTCTTGCGTCTTGTCACGTTCATCGGCCCCGGAATCGCCCTCTATTTTCTCCTATTCCACGGGCTCGCGGATGTGTCGTTTCTTTCGGCCGATGAACCGAGGTATGCGGCCATCGGGCGGGAGATGGCGCAGAGCGGCGATTGGGTGACGCCGCGGTTGAACGGCGAGGCGTGGTTTGAGAAGCCTCCGCTGCTCTATTGGATGACGGCGGCGGCGTGGAAGTGGGGGCTGCGCGACGAGTCGGCGGCGCGGTTTCCGGTGGCGCTGGTGAGCGCGGGGTTCCTGCTTTTCTTTTACTGGTGGCTGCGGCGGGAGTTTGGCCATGGACCGGCATTTCAGTCGGCTTCGATCCTGGCGACGACGGTGGGCTGGGTGGTGTATTCGAACGTCGCCGTGACCGACATTCCGCTGGCGGTGACGTTTGGCGCGGCGATGCTGCTCGCAATGCCGACGTCGGGCGGGGCGCGGACGCTGCCGTGGGGGGTGGGCGTGCTGCTGGGGTTGGCGATGCTGGCCAAGGGACTGGTGCCGGCGGTGCTGGCGTTGCCGCTGGTGTACTTTCATCGTGGGCAGTGGCGGCGGTTGGTGATGATCGGGGTGATTGCGGCGGCGGTAGCGTTGCCGTGGATGTTGCTGGCGACGGCGCGCAACGGCGGGCTGCCGTTCGAAGAGCTGATCCTGAAGCATCACTTCGCGCGGTTCTTTGGCGGCGAGATTCACCATGAACGGCCGGTGTGGTTCTATGTGCCGGTGCTGCTGGGCGGGTTGTTGCCATGGACTCCAGCGCTGGTGGCGCTGCGGCCGAGGGCGCGCGAGGCGATGGGGTGGCAAGATGAGCGGCTGAGGTACTTCGCGGCGTGGGCAGGGTTTGGGTTCGTTTTCTTTAGCGCTTCGACGAACAAGCTGCCGGGATACTTGCTGCCGATTCTGCCGGCGGTGGCGGCGCTGATCGGGTTGCGGCTGACGTGGACGCGGCCGTTGCGGGTGGCGGTGGGGGCGATGCTGCCGTTGCTCGTGCTGGGGGCGGCCATGCTGCCCGAGGCGCTGGAGGATGGATTGGGGCGGGCGCCGCTGCGGTGGGGGAACTTTGCGTGGATGGCCGGGGCGGCGGTTTTGGGTTCGTTTTGTACTCCTGCTGCGGTGGCGGGGCTGGCTCTGTGGGCCAAGCTGACGGTGTATCCGGTGCTGGATCAGCACTTAGGGGCGCGGAAGGTGTGGGAGGAGATCCGGCCGAAGGCGGCGGCGACGTGCGTGGAGTGGATTGGGCGGGACTGGCAGTATGGGCTGGATTATTATGCGGTTCCGAGGCTGCCTTCGTGCACGGAGGAGCCGCGGGAGTGGGAGTTGGTGGGTGAAGGTGGGGCGCGGCCGGGGCTGAGGAAAAAGTCGGCGTTGCCCGAATGACCCTATTCTTGATATAGTTTGGGGAGTATGAAGGCTTCCAACCCTCAGTGGCGTGATGTGCTGGCCTCGCGGATTGCTCCGCACCTGGCGGCGGAGATTGACCGGTTCGACAACGAGGCGGCGCTGAAGAAACAGGGGAAGCTGGAAGACAAGGTGTTTGCCGAGACGCGGTTGCGGCGCGGGGCCTATGGCCAGCGCTATGACAACGGGCAGCGCTACGACGGCAAGGTGGCGCGGACGCTCACCTATCCTTCGGCGAACACGAAGGGCCCGCACACGCTGTGGGATGCACCCGGGATGCAGCGGATCAAGATCCCCTATGGAGGCTTGAACGCGGAGCAGATGGAGGTGTTGGCCGAGCTTGCCGAGGAGTACTCGGATGGCATTGCGCACGTCACCACGCGGCAGGATTTTCAACTGCACTTCATCCATATTGAGGACACGCCGACGATCATGCGGCGGCTGGCGGCGGTGGGCATCACGACGCGTGAGGCGTGCGGGAACACGGTGCGCAACGTGACGGGCTGCCCGATTGCGGGCGTGTGCCGGACGGAGTCATTTGACGTAACGCCCTATGCGCACGCGCTGACGCATTTTCTGTTGGGGCATCCGGATTGCCAGGACTTCGGGCGGAAGTTCAAGATCAGCTTTTCGGGGTGCCGTGATGAGGCTTGCGCGCTGGCGCACATGCACGACCTGGGCGCGCTGGCGGTGATCAAGGAAGTGAATGGCCAGCCGAAGCGAGGCTTTGAGGTGCTGGTGGGCGGCGGGTTGGGGACGGTGCCGCAGCAGGCGAAGCTGTTGACGGAGTTCCTGCCGGAAGAGGAGCTGCTGCCAACAGCGCAGGCCATTTGCCGCGTGTTTGCGCGGTTGGGTGAGAAGAAGAACCGCAACACGGCGCGGTTGAAATTTGTCATCCAGAAGATTGGGATCGAAGAGTTCCGGCGGTTGGTGGCCGAAGAGCGGACTGTGCTGGCGCAGGATGAGCGCTGGACGGCGTTCCTGGCGAATGTGGACGGGGCGGCGGAGCAGGCGGCGAAGCCTTCGGCGCTCCTGCAGATCACCGGCGCGCACGATATCGGCTTTGAGCGCTGGCGTTCGACCAACGTCTATGCGCAGCGGCAGGCGGGCTATGTGACGGTGACGGTTTCCCTGCCCCTGGGCGACATCACGGCGAACCAGTTGCGGAAGCTGGCCGACATCGCGCGGTCGTATGTGCGCGAGACGGTGCGGACGACGGTGGAGCAGAACATGGTGTTGCGCTGGGTAAGCGAAGCTGACCTGCCGGCGCTGTATGCGGAACTGGCGAGCGTGGGGCTCTCGGAAGCCGGCGCGGGGACGGTTGTCGATGTGGTGGCATGCCCTGGTACGGATACCTGCAAGTTGGGCATTTCGAGTTCGCGCGGACTGGCGGGTGAGTTGCGGTCGCGGTTGGGGGCCAAGCAGTGGGAGTTGGATGAAGCCATTCGCGGGCTGCACATCAAGGTGTCGGGCTGCTTCAACTCGTGCGGGCAGCATCATGTGGCCGATCTTGGATTCTATGGCGTGAGCCGCAATAAGAACGGCTACACGGTGCCGCATTTCCAGGTGGTGTTGGGCGGGCAGTGGGAGCGCAACGCGGGCTCTTACGGGCTGGCGATCGGGGCCGTGCCGTCGAAGCGTGTGCCGGATACGGTGGAGCGGATTGCCGAGCGCTATCTCTCTGAGCGCACACCGGGCGAGAGCTTCCATGCTTACATTGGGCGCATCGGCAAGGCTAAGGCGAAGCTCATGATCGAGGATCTGATGACGGTGCCGCCGCATGATGTGGACCCGAGCTTTTATGTGGATTGGGCCGATGCGCGCGAGTACACGACGGGCGATATCGGCGTGGGCGAATGCGCGGGCGAAGTGGTGAGTCCGATCGAGTTTCAGTTGACGGCGTGCGAACGCGAGGTGTTTGAAGCGCAGTTGGCGCTGGAAGCGAATGAGATCGCGCGGGCGTCGACGCTAGCCTATGAAGCGATGATGCACGCGGCGGCGGCGCTGCTCTCCTGGCGCGTGTTGCCTTTGGGCGACGGGCCAGACGGCATCGCCGCGAATTTCAAGACGCAGTTCATCGACACGGAGTTGTTCTGGGATCCGTTCGCGGGGGGGAAGTTCGGCCAGTATTATTTGGCCGCGCATGAGCGGCACATGGCGTGGAAGGCGGGCGGCGCGGGGCCGGATCAAGATGCGACGCGGCGGTTGATTGAGGAGTCGCAGCTGGTGATCGAGGCGGCGCACTCCTGCTACGCGAAGCTGGCCAGCCAGAAGGCCGCCTAGACCGGGGACGAGGAACCATGCAACATTTCAAGGTCAAATTGTTTGCGACGGCGCAGGACGCTCCAGTGCATGAGGCGATTGCGGTGTTTCACCGTTGGATTCAGGAGAGCGCTCTCGATGAGACGCTCATCGATGTGGCCGACTATCTGCATGTGCCGCAGGGTCCGGGGATCATCCTGGTGGCGCATGAGGGCATCTATTCGCTGGACACCGAGAACGGGCGGCTGGGACTAACTTACACGCGGCGGACGGCGCTCGACGGTACGGATGAAGAGCGGCTACGGCAGGCGGTGGAGGCCGTGCGGCGGGTGGCGGAATTATTGGAATCATCGCCTGAATTTCATGGGAAACTGGCATTCGACCGCGGGCAGTGGGAGGTGGCGGTGAACGACCGTTTGCTGGCCCCGAACACGCCGGAGACCTTTGAGAAGCTACAGCCGGCGCTGGCGGGCGTGTTTCCCGGTAAACAGTTCGCCCATACGGGCGAGCGGCGGCAGTTGTTGCGGGTGGCGGTGAGCTGAGCGGCGAGCCTGCCTATTTCTGAATAAATCGCACTTCTTTTCCCTGGTTTTCTAACTCCGTTCGTGATAGCGTACGGGGCCGGGAGGAGGTGTGCGATGGCACTGGAAATGGAGCCGCGGTCAGCGACTGTGAACAGCGGGGATGCGATTGCCTTTGTAGTGAAGGACGGGGGCGCACCCGTGCCGGTGGAGAGTTGGGAACTTTCAGGCGGGGGGACGCTGCGGGATGGTGTGTTCACGGCGCCGAAGGTGGTGCTGCAGAGCGTCCGATCCGTAGTGACGGCGCGGACAGCGGCGGGAAGCGTTGCGGCGGAGGTGACGACATCGCCGGTGAATCAGTGGATCATGCTGCTGGCGGCCTATTTCGCGCTGGTGGTGGCGGGCGGCGTGTGGGGCGTGTTCTGGTTGTTCGAACTGACGAAGAACAAGTCAGCGGCGGAGGGTTGGCTGTTTCTGCTGATGTCGGCGCTGTGCGGCGGGTTGGGGTCGTGCCTGCATGGGATCAACTCGCTGACGGCCTACGTGGGGGCGAAGCAGTTTCAGAGCAGTTGGTCTCTTTACTACATGGCGCGGCCGTTGGTGGGCGGCATTCTGGGGCCGATGATGTTCCTGGTGTTCCGCTCGAACCTGGTGGGCAACCCGCAACAGGTGAACATGAACGACTGGCTGGCCGTGGCGGCGTTGACCGGGATCAGCGGGCTCTTCGCCGATAAAGCGGTGGAGAAGTTGAAGCAGGTGGTGGATGTGGTGTTCAGCGTGCCGAAGGACGAGCGGCCGAACAAGTTGGGAGAAGGCCAGCAGAAGCAGGAGGGGGCGGGCGAGCAGCAGGCACCCGCGCCGGAGGGCGAGGCGAACGCCGGGACAGAAGAGGTGAAGAAGAAGGGCGCGGGGGCTTGAGGCGCTACTGCGCCAGCCCCGCGCGGCTTAGCCGGCCCAGCTGGTGATGAGCTGTTCCATGGAGTGCGGCACGTCGGCGATTTCGTTGCGGGCGAAGCCGGCGGCGTGGAACATCTCTTCGAATTCGGCGAGGGTGTAGGCGTCGCCTTCAGCGGTGGAGGCGAGCATCACCATGGCGAAGGAAGCCGAGACGGGGGGCGTGATGCGGTCCTCGTTGGGGACGAACTCGAGCGTCATCACGCGGCCGCCGGGGGCGAGCGCGGGGAGCAGGCGTTTGAGCAGGGTAATGTTGCGCGCGGGTGAGAAGTGGTGGAGCAGGTTGGGAAGCAGGATGACGTCGTAGGGGCCTTCGAGATCGACCTCGAAGGCGTCGCCTTCGATGAAGCTGAAGTTGGCGTTGAGTCCGGCGACGGCGACGTGTTCCCGCGTGACGGGGAGAACGCCGGGGAAGTCGAGCGCGGTGACGTGGGCGGCGGGGTTGGCGCGGACGATGGAGATGCCAAAGGCGCCGTGGCTGGCGGCGATATCGAGGACGCGGCAGGGGTTGAGCGAGGCCAGTTGCTGGGCCATGTAGACGGACGCGGGCATCATCATGGGCATCATGGCGCGGGCGAAGTCCTTCCACACGGGATCGTCGAAATCGACGGTGCCCTGGCCGGTGAGCGCGGTGCGGCCGGTGCGGACGGCCTTGGTGGCGTTGCGGAAGCCCGAGGTCAGTTCGTCGTTGAGGAAGAAGAGGCGGACGGCGCCGACGTAGGCAGGCGAATGTTCGTTGAGGAAGACGGCGGAGTCGTGGGTGAGGGCGTAGGCAGGATGGGGCGGCAGCGCGGTTTTGGTGAGGAAGCCCTGGACGGCGAGGTGGTCACAGAGGATGCGGACGCCTCGGGGGGAAGCGTGGGTGTGGGTGGCGATCGCTTCGGGCGTGATGAAGCCGTCGGCGATGGCGGTGAAGAGGCCAATGTCGAGGGCGGCGTTGAGCACATAGGCGCGCTGATAGCCGCTGATGGTGTCGAAGAAGAGTCCGGGATTGGGTTCGTTGGCTGGCATGGGTTCGCTTAGTATACGCGGGAATCAGAGGCCAGGCGGCGCACAGCGAGGTGAGCCGGGCCCCCCGGGCGTGGAGGCCGCCGGCGTTGGTAAGAGTCAGTTGGTCTGGATCAGTTGATGGTGAGGTAGACGTCTGTGGTGGAGCGGGCGCCGTTGATTTCGATTTCGATCTTGTGGTCGCCGGCGGCCAGTGCAGGGACCTGGACGTTGATTTGGTCGAGGCCGGGCGAGGTGCGGCCGGCGAAGGTGAAGGACGCATCGACACCGCCGATGCGCACGCGCAAGGTGGAGAGGGCTTTCAGCGAGTAAGCGGCGGTGAAGGATTTCAACTCGGGGGCAGTGGGGTCGGTGGCGCCGAAGCCAGTGCCGAAGAGTTGGATGACGTTTCCGGACGAGGCGGCGCGCAGCGTAACGGCGGAACCATAGAGGCCGGGTTTGCCGGCGAGAGTGCCATCGGCGTGAACGGCGGCGGCGTACCTGCCGTTTTCGGCGTCGAAGCGGAAGAGGGCAGGCGCTTGTTGGGCCATTTGCGCGGTGATGGCGGGCGAGGTTCCGGCGGCGGTGGTGACCTGCACGGTGACGGGTCCGGCGCTGTCGTCGGAAGCGGCGAGGACGTTGATCTGCGAAGGGCTGATGTAGGCGAGGGCGGCCTCTTTACCGTTGATCTTGACGCTGGTGCCGTCGAGGGATTTGGGGAGGTTGCCGTCGACGATCTCGTCGCCGCGCCAGGCGCGGGCTGTGCCGGCGGGGGCGAGGTTTTCGCCAAAGATGGTGATCCAGGCGCCGGGCACGACGCCGGTGGCGTAAGAGGCGGCGCTGACGACACCGGAGTCAGACTTGATGGCCGGAAGAGCGGTGGCGGCGGAGAGGGTTTGCGAGAGGGTGTAGACATTGGTGTCGTTGCGCCCGGCGCAGGCGGCGCCGGCGAGGGAAACGGTGACGTCGGCGGCGCTGCCGGTGGGCGGGGTCCAGTCAAAGGTGTAGGTGGTGGAGGAGGAGCGCTGGTTTACATAGGGCTTGGCGGCTGAGGTATTGACGACGGAGTTACTGCCGGCTGTGAAGGAGCCGGCGGAGGCGGTGAGTTGGAAGCCGTAGCGGCGGTTGGAATTGGGGTCGGTGATCTTCACCGTCCAGGATTGCTTTTCTCCGGCGCGGTAAGTGGAGCCGGCAGGCAATGTAAGTTCGACTTTACCTCCAGAGGGATTGAGCGCGACACGGTGACAGGAGGCGCAGGGTGTTCCCGTGCCCGGTTCGCCGGCGTTGCCGTTGGGTACGCGGGAACCATCGGGGTAGGCGAGGAGAGCGAGGGGGAGGCTGTAGGTGAGAAGGAGTTGAGAAGGTCGCATAAGGGAACCGGTCTGCAATTCGAGACACGGGCAGGCCATGACGCGTTACAAGAAAGGCGTGGGAATCGCCGAATGAACCCTGACAACTCCGTACGGTTGTGGGTCCACAGGCCCTTGTAAAGGCTGGCGTTAAGAGCAGGTAAAGGTTTGGTAAAGGCTGTAACCCAACTGTAATGGCGACCGTTGTGAACTTTGATATGCGGAAACTCCTGTTCATGGCATGGCTCGTAGCGGCATGCGCCTGGGCGCAATCGGCGCCTGGCCATAGCGCGTTTTATCGAGACGAGGTGCACGAAATCCGGTTGACCTTCAAACAGGCCGACTGGTTCGAGCAGTTGACGAACAATTTCGAAGAGAACGAAGACGATGTGCCCTACATCGAGGCCGACATCGATTGGGGCGGGCGGTGGAAGTTCAGCCGAGTGGGTGTGCGGTTCAAGGGCAACAGCTCCTATCGCGGGGCGAGCACGCAGAAGAAGCCGTTCCGCATCAAGCTGAACGAGTTTGTGAAGGGGCAGAAGATCGAGGGCATGGCCTCGTTCAACCTGAACAACGGGTGGAATGACCCGAGCCTAATCCGCGAGAAGCTCTACATGGATATGGCGCAGCAGGTGGGCTTCACGGGGCCGCGCATCAACTTCGCGGCGCTGTACGTGAATGGCACCTATTGGGGCCTGTATGCATTGGGCGAGGTGGTGAACGGCGATTACCTGGAAAACTGGTATGGCAAGGCCAACAGCACGGGGAACCTCTATAAGGCCGAGTTGCCGGCGACGCTCGAGGACAAGGGCGACGACAAGGAAGCCTACCGCACGATGTTTGAGAAGCAGTCGAACGAGGATGCCGATGATTGGTCGGACCTGATCCAGCTGGTACAGGTGTTGAACCGGACCCCGGCGGCGCAGTTTGAGACGGAGATTGAGAAGCTGCTGGACGTGGACAGCGTGTTGTGCGCGCTTGCGCTGGACAACCTGACGGTGAACCTGGACAGCTATGCGGGCATGGGACAGAATTACCTGCTCTACAAGCGGCCGTCGGATGGGAAGTTCCAGTGGATTTTGTGGGACGCAAGCCTGGCGTTTGGCGGGTTGAGCCAGGGCCAGAACATCGAGCAGATGAAAACGCTGGCGGTGGACTGGGTGACGGCACAGCCAACAGGTGACGGTGCGGCGGTTCCTGGACGGCCGGGCGGCGGATTTGGGGGGGCACGTCCGCTAGCGGTGAAGCTGTGGGCATCGGCGAAATACCGTGAGCGCTACGGGCAGATTTACCGCTGGCTGGTGGAGACGGCGTGGTTGCCCGACCAGATGGTGGCACGGGCGGCGTCGGTGCAGAAGATGCTGCGGCCTTGGGTGGAGAAGGAGACGAAGGGGCTGAGCACGCTGGAGCAGTTTGACCAGTCGCTGACGACGGATCAGGCACAGGGCGGGTTTGGTGGCGGCGTGCCGCCGGGCGGCGGTGTGCCTCCTGGGGGCGGTGTGCCGCCGGGTGGTGGTGTGCCTCCTGGAGGCGGTGTTCCTCCGGGCGGTGGGCTGCCACCGGGCGGGCCAGGCGGGCCGGGAGGCGGCGGGTCGCCGGGGCTGGACCCGTTCATCCGGGCGCGCGGCGAGAGCGTGAAGCAGCAGTTGTGGCCGCGGTAGCAGGCGGCGGGCGGCCAGGCCATAGCGTACGCTGAGAGCTTGGCCGCTCTTCTTATTTTCCTCGCCACCTATCTCGTGCTGGCCGTGGGGCGTGCACCTGGTTTGCGCGTGGACCGCACGGGGGCGTGCATCATCGGCGCCGGGTTGATGGTGGGCTTCGACGTGTTGACGCTCGAAGAGAGCTACCGCGCGGTGAACCATGACACGATCGTGCTGCTGTTCGGCTTCATGATCGTGGTGGCGAACCTGCGGTTGTCGGGGTTCTTCGCGCTGGTGGCCGAGTGGGTGGTGGAGCACGCGCACAGGCCGCTGGTGTTGCTGGCGGGCATCGTGGCGGTGTCGGGCGTGTTTTCGGCGTTCTTCGTGAACGACACGATGTGCCTGGTGTTGACGCCGCTGGTGGTGGAGATCACAGCGCGGCTGCGGCGCAACGCTGTGCCCTACCTGCTGGCGGTGGCGATGGCGGCCAACATCGGCAGCGTGGCCACAATCACGGGGAATCCGCAGAACATGATGATTGGGAGCTTTTCGGGGATTCCGTATCGCGACTTCATCGCGGCGCTGGCTCCGGTGGCGGCGGTGGGGCTGCTCATCACGACGGGGATGATTGCCGTGATGTACCGGAGTGAATTTTTCGGCGGCGAAACGGTGCGGATCGAGAAGCGGCGGGTGCGGGTGCACCGTCCGCTGTTGTGGAAGTCGCTCACGGCCACGGCGGCGATGCTGGTGTTTTTCTTTGCGGGATGGCCGGTGCCGAAGGTCGCGTTTGTGGCGGCGGCGTTTCTCATGATCACGCGGCGGTTGAAGCCGCAGCGGATTTACCGCGAGATTGACTGGTCGCTGCTGGTGATGTTCATCGGGTTGTTCATTGTGGTGGCGGGGGTAGAGACGACTTCCCTTCCCGGCGATCTGTTCGCCGTCTCGAAGAGCTTCCATCTCGAACGCACGGGTGTGCTAAGCGTGTTCGCGGCGTTGCTGTCGAACCTGGTGAGCAATGTGCCGGCGGTGCTGGTGTTCAAGCCGTTCGTGGCGCACATGGCTGACCCGCAGCGGGTGTGGCTGGTGCTGGCGATGGCGACGACGCTGGCGGGCAACCTGACGGTGTTGGGCTCGGTGGCGAACCTGATCGTGGTGCAGCGGGCCAAGCCGGATGTGCGGATCAACTTCTGGGAGTATCTGCGCGTGGGCGCGCCGCTGACGGTGGTGACGATTGCGTTCGGGGTGTTCTGGCTGGGCTGAGATATGCTGATGGGCATGCGTTTCTGGGCCCTACTGGGGCTGGTTCCCACAATGTTTGCGGCGGAGGTGAGCTATCAGCGTGAGGTGCGCCCGGTGCTGGCCGAGCGCTGCGCGATGTGCCATGGGGCGCGCAATGCGAGCGCGGGTTTGTCGGTGGCGAGCGTAGCGGCGATGGTGAACGGCGGGGCGTCGGGCGCGGCGGTGAAGGCAGGCGATTCCGAAGGCAGCCTGCTCGTGGCCACCATCAGCGGCGAGAAGCCGAAAATGCCGAAGGTGGGCGCGCCATTGACGGCCGAACAGGTGGCGGTGATCCGGCGTTGGATCGCGGAGGGCGCGAAGGATGATTCGGCAGGCGTAGCCGAGGAGTCGTGGTGGTCACTGAAGCCGCTGCAACCGATGCGCGTGCCGGCGGAGAAGGGCTGGGGAAAGACCGCCGTGGATTCGTTTCTGCTGCGGTCGATGCGGGCCAAGGGGCTGGAGCCATCGCCGGAAGCGGACAAGCGGACGCTGGTGCGGCGCGTGTTTTTCGATTTAACGGGGTTGCCGCCCTCGACGGCTGAGGTGGAAGCGTTTGTGCACGACACGGCGCCGGATGCCTGGGAGCGGCTGGTGGACAGGCTGCTTGCGTCACCACGGTATGGCGAGCGCTGGGCGCGGCACTGGTTGGATGCGGCGCATTATGGCGAGTCGCACGGCTATGACAAGGACAAGCCGCGTTTGCATGCGTGGCCCTATCGCGATTGGGTGATCGAGGCGTTGAACAGTGACAAGCCCTATGCGCGGTTCATTCAAGAGCAGGTGGCGGGCGATGTGTTGTGGCCGGAGGATGCGAAAGCGCTGGTGGCGACGGGGTTCCTGGCGGCGGGTCCGTGGGATTTCGTGGGGCATCAGGAACTGCGCGAGGGGACTGTGGATAAAGACCTGACGCGCGTGCTCGATCGCGACGATGTGGTGGCGCAGGTGATGTCGTCGGTGACGAGCATGACGGCGCATTGCGCACGCTGTCACGATCACAAGTTCGATCCGATTCCGCAGCGCGAATACTACAACCTGCAGGCGGTGTTTGCGGGCGTGGACCGGGCGGACCGGCCGTTTGACGATGATCCGGCGGTGTATGCGCGTCGGCGGGCGCTGATGGCTGAGAGGCTGGCGGTGCAGCGGCGGCTGCAGCCGTTACTGGACAAGGTGGAGTTTGCGTCGAGCGAAGCGATCACGGCGCTGGATGTGCGCATTCAGGATGCGAGCCTGCTGCTGGCGCATCTGGGCACGCCGAAGAATGCCGCTGAGGAAGCTGAGAAGAAGGAACTCGAAGCGCGGCGCGTGGCCGACCGGGCACAGCGGAAGTCGCTGGTGGATGCGATTGTGGGGCACGAGACGCATACGGCGATGGCACTGCTTGAGCAGGAGTTGAAGACGATCGATGCGCGCGTGGCGGAGTTGCCGAAGCCGCGGGCGGTGTATGCGGCGGCGAGTAATTTTCCGCGTGCGGGGAATTTCCGGCCGTCGCTTGCGCCGCGTGCGGTGCATGTCTTGGATCGAGGCAATGTGCGCGCGCCGAAGGAAGAGGCGGCGCCGGGGGCGCTGTCGTGCGTGAAGGGGTTGCCGGCGCGGTTTGAGGAAGCGGGCCAGGATGAGGGGGCGAGGCGGGCGGCGCTAGCGCGTTGGCTGACGCATCGCGACAACGTGCTCACGTGGCGCAGCGTGGTGAACCGCGTGTGGCAGCATCATTTCGGCACGGGCATTGTGGATTCGGCGAACGACTTTGGGCGCATGGGCGGGAAGCCTTCGCATCCGGAGTTGCTGGACTGGCTGGCTGTGTGGTTCCGAGACGAGGCGGGCGGGTCGTTGAAGAAGCTGCACCGGCTGATCGTGACGAGCGCGGTGTACAAGCAGTCGTCGGCGCAGCGTGAGGATGGCGCGAAGGTGGATGCGGAGAACCGGCTGTTGTGGCGGATGAACCGGACGCGGTTGGATGCCGAAGCGCTGCGCGATGCGATGCTGGCGGTGGCGGGCAAGCTCGACCTGACGATGGGCGGACCGCCGGTGCGGATGTTCTACTTCAAGGACGACCATTCGCCGGTATACGACTATGCGCGGTTCGATCCCACGACGCCGGGGGCGAACCGGCGCAGCATCTACCGCTTCGTCGTGCGCAGCGTGCCGGACCCGTTCATGGACCGGCTCGATTGCCCGGACCCGTCGGTGTTGACGGCCAAGCGTTCGACGACGATCACGGCGATTCAGGCGCTGGCGGTGTGGAACAACCCGTTTGTGCTGCGCATGGCGAAGGAGTTCGCGGGGCGCGCAGAGGCGGCGGGCGTGAAGGCAGAGACCGGCGGCGTGCAGGAAGCGGTGCGCTTCGCACTGGGGCGTGAGGCGACGGCTGCCGAGCGCGCGGAGTATGCGGCATATGCCAAGTCGCACGGTCTGGCGAACCTGTGCCGCGTGTTGTTCAACACGAATGAGTTTTTGTTTGTGGATTGAAGAGGAGCACGATGAACCGGAGACGATTCCTGAGCACGGCCGGCAACGGGTTTGGCGGATTAGCGCTGGCTCACCTGCTGGCACGCGAAGCTCAAGGCGGCGCCAAAGGACGGGCGGAGTTCAACGGCGGATTGCATCACAAGGCGCGGGCGAAGCGGGTGATTCAACTGTTCATGTCGGGCGCGGCGAGCCAGTGCGACACGTTCGACTACAAGCCGTCGCTGGTGAAGCTGGCCGGCGAGAAGTGGGATCCTGGCGAGAAGGTGGAGTTGTTCCAGAGCAATCCGGGCGTGGTGATGCCGAGCCCGTGGTCGTGGAAGCAGTACGGGCAGTGCGGCAAGTGGGTGAGCAGCCTGTTGCCGCATACGGCGCAGTGTGTGGACGACATCGGGTTTGTGGCGTCGTTGATATCCAAGTCGAACGTGCATGGGCCGGCGACGTTCATGCAGAACACGGGATTTATTCTCCCGGGCTTTCCCAGCGCGGGGGCGTGGGTGTCGTACGCACTGGGGAGCGAGAGCGAGAATTTGCCGGAGTTTGTCGTGCTGCCGGACCCGCGCGGGATGCCGCCGAATGGCGCGGCGAACTGGTCGTCGGGATTCCTGCCGGCGGCGCATCAGGCGACGTCGATTCGCGTGGGAACGCCGACGCCGATTCACGATCTGTTTGCACCGAAGGACAGCGGCTTCATCACGGAGGCGAGCGAGCGCGAAGGGCTGGAGCTGCTGGGCAAGGTGAATCGCGGGTATGCGGCCGAGCGTGCAGGCGATTCGCGGTTGGATGCGCGCGTGGCGTCGTATGAGATGGCGGCGCGGCTGCAGTTGAGCGCGCCGCAGGTGCTCGATGTGAAGGGCGAGAGCGAGGCTACGCGCAAGCTGTATGGGCTGGATGATGCGTTGACGGCCGATATGGGTGAGCGCTGTTTGGTTGCCCGGCGGCTGGTGGAGCGCGGCGTGCGCTTTGTGCAGGTGTGGAGCGGGGCCGACAACGGCTTCCCGCGGCGCAATTGGGACAGCCACGAGAATCTGGCCAAGGACCATGGCGAGTTGGGCACGGCGCTGGACAAGCCGGTGGCGGGGCTCTTGAAGGACCTGAAGGCGCGGGGCCTGCTGGAGGACACGATCGTCTATTGGACGACCGAGTTCGGGCGCATGCCGTGCAGCCAGGGGAGCAAGGGTCGCGATCACAATCCGTTCGGCTTCACGTCGTGGCTGGCCGGGGGAGGTGTGCGCGGCGGCGTGACGTGGGGGGCGACGGACGAGTGGTCGTACAAAGCCGTGGAGAAGCCGGTGTATTGCTACGACGTGCATGCGACGCTGCTGCACCTGATGGGGA
This sequence comes from Acidobacteriota bacterium, assembly GCA_017304135.1. Classification (GTDB taxonomy): domain Bacteria; phylum Acidobacteriota; class Terriglobia; order Bryobacterales; family Bryobacteraceae; genus JAFLBB01. The sequence goes on from JAFLBB010000006.1 coordinate 32,640, forward strand.
TCGACCATACGCGGCTGACCTACCGGCATAACGGGATCGACCGGCGGCTGACGGATGTGCATGGGCATGTGATGGAGGGGTTGGTTGCGTAGAAGCTGGTTGGCGGCGCTGGCGATGGCGTGGGTGGTGTATGCGCAGGAGGCAACGCCGAAGCTGGTGGTGACGCTGAAGCCGGATTTGCACCATGTGCAGGGGATCGACCTTGAGGGCGACCGGCTTTGGGTGTCGTCGGTGGATGCGAAGGCGGGCAAGGGGTATGTTTCGCTGCTGAGCGTGCGCACGGGCGAGTTGATCCGGCAGGTGGAGGTGCAGGAAGGGCGGCGCATTCACGCCGGGGGATTGCAGTTAGATGGTGAGTCGGTGTGGGTGCCGGTGGCCGAGTATGATCGCGACGGGCCAACGACGGTGGTGCGGCTCCATCGCGACACGCTTCGGGTGGAGAGCCGCTTTGAGGTGGCCGATCACATTGGGTGTGTGGCGGCGGGGCCAGATTTGCTGATGGGCGGAAATTGGGATAGCAAGCTGCTGTATGTGTGGACGAAGGAGGGTCGCGAGTTGGGGCGGCGGCCGAATCCGGGGCGGACGGGGTTTCAGGATTTGAAGCTGCTCGGCGGGCGGCTGCTGGCTTCGGGGAATTCGCCGCGCGAGGGTGTGGTTCACGAGGCGGGGGCGATTGAGTGGTGGGACCCGGTGACGTGGACGCTGCTGCGGCGGGTGACGGTGGGCAAGACGGATCGCGGCGTGCCGTTCACGAATGAGGGGATGACGTGGCGCGGCGAGCGGTTGTATCTGCTGCCGGAGGATGCGCCTTCGCGGTTGTTTGTCGTGGAGAAGTGAGGGGTGCACACTTGTGCGCCTGGGCGCGTCAGGGTTACTGATGAGGTTTCCACTGAACGCCGTGATGGTTCTGGCAACTGCGGCACCGGTGTGGGCGTGCAGTTGCTCCAAGTTATTTGATCCCTGCGCGATGTTGCCGCCGGCCTCCGATGTTGTGGTGAGCGAGGTGATCATCGACACGGGCTGGTTGGGGGTGGCTGCGGTACGAGTGGTTGAGGTGCTCAAGGGCGAGATGCGAGTGGGAGATGTGGCGCTGACGATTGGTGGAGCCTCACCGCGCCTCCCGCCCGGAACGCGCCTGCTGCAGTTTCGCGCGCGCGGTCATTACTTCCGGATCGATTGCTGCGGCCCCTCGTATGCGGTGTCCCACTATGGGCACTGGTTACGAGGGTTGAAGAACAAACTCCGTGGCGGAGCGCCGATGGTGATGGGCGACGTGTGGGGGTGGGGTGAGGGCCCGCTGGCTGGGGTCCGCGTATCGGCGCAGTGCGGCGGGCGAAAGGGAAGCGCGACAACCAATGCCCTCGGCCAGTGGGTGATCGAAGGGCTTGAGCCGGGGGCGTGCGATATCCGGCTGGAGAAGCCGGGCTACCGTGATGAAGGGATTTGGGCGAGTCGCGAGTTTGTGTTGGGCGATGGGTGCGGCTGGGCCTTGTCCCACATGAAGACCGGCACCCGATAGGCGTTTGCGCCGCCAAACGGGAAGCGTATACTGACGTCAGCCGGGAAGGCCAAACGCCATGGATATCCCGGAGAGGGTTGAACGCGGAAGCGCGATTGCGGCGGTGTAGGCAGGATCAGCCTGACGAACGGCGTGGTGAGCATGGCCACGGAGCGCCGACCGGTTCCCGGCGGGAAGCGAGGGCTCGCGATGTTGACGCCCATTCTGGATCAGTTAGAAAAGCAAGGCATGCCGGTGGCCTTTTTGCGGCATGTGGAGGCGCACGTGCCGATCGTGGCAGGTCCTATGGACGAGATGATCATGAAGGACGAGGTGAAGAAGCTGTCGCTCTCGGCAGCGACGCTGCGCCCGTTAACGAACCCTGTCCCCGACACGTTGCGCGGAGAAGGTTCCGCCATCCACACGCTCTATCACGAGGGAACACATGCCTTCTTGTATGCCAAGCAAGCCGAACCCGCCGTGGTGCGGCTGCGCGAAGAGGCGCGGCGCTACTACTCTCAGAACGCGTGGCTGAAGACGGGCGGTTCCGTGAGTGATCCGTCGCGCGTTGTCGAGGAGGCGGCGGCGGACTATGTGGGCCACCGGGCGGCATTGTTGTGGAAGACGATGGAGGCCCTTGCCGCCGCGCGCGACGTGAAGCGAACGCTGCCCCAGATGACCCGGCTGCAAGTGGAAGAGCAGGTGAAGACTCTCGCCGATTTGCCGCACCATTTCAACGAGCAGGCGGGCCAGCTGACTTTCGGGTACCAGAAGGATTACTGGGGCTATGGCGGCAGGCAGGTCTACACATCCAAGCCAATCTCGTTCGCGCTGAAGGACTATTGCGACCAGGCAATTCTCGAACACAAGGTTCCGGACAGTTTCGACGCGCTGCCGAAGCTCGTGCGCGAACATCAGGAGCTGCTGGCGGAGTTGGAGAAACTGCTACCGCGTGAACAACCAGTGACTTACTAAGTGCGCCGTGCCGCTACAACTTCGGATACACGTCCTTCAACGCCGGGTAGAGCTGCGTGAATACCTCATAGCCGCGAGCATAGGTGGCGGCGGTGGCGGGGTCGGGCGTGACGGTGGTTGTTTCGCGGATAGCGGCGCGGCAGGCGGCTTCGACCGACGGGAAGCGGCCGGAGCCGACCATGGCGAGGAGCCCGGCGCCGTAAGCGGAGCCTTCCTGGGTTTCCAGAGTGGCGATGGTTTTGTTGAAGGCATCGGCGAACATCTGACGCCAGAATGGGCTCTTGGCGCCGCCGCCGGAGAGACGAACCTTGTCAACGCGGGCGCCCATGCGCTCGACGAGCACGAGGCAGTCCTTCTGCGAATAGGTGACACCCTCAAGCAGGGCGCGCACCATGTCGGCGCGGGTGTGTTTGGCGGTGAGGCCGATCCAGGCGGCGCGTGCGTAGGCGTCGACGTGGGGCGTACGTTCGCCCATGAGATAGGGCATCCAATAGAGGCCTTGCGAGAGCGCGGCGGCGGTGGCGGCGAGAGCGGTGAGGTCGTCGTAGGATTCGGCGGGCGCAAGTTGGTTGCGGAACCACTGCAGAGACAGCCCGGCGCCTTGCGTGACGCCCATCACATGCCACTTGCCCGGAACAGCGTGGCAGAAGGTGTGGACGCGGCCTTCGGGGTCGTAGGCGGGCTCGTCGAGATGAACGAACACGACGCCCGAGGTGCCGAGGGTGTCGCTGGCGATGCCGGGTTCAACGATGCCGTTGCCGACGGCGGAGCTGGCCTGGTCGCCGCCACCGCCCACTACGGGCGTGCCGGGCTTGAGGCCGGTGAGGGCGGCGGCCGCTTCACTGACGCGGCCGGTGATCTCGGGCGACTCATAGACGCGAGGCAGGATGGCGGGGTCGAGCTTGAGGCCTTCGATCATCTCGCCCGACCAGCGGCGGTGAACAACGTCGAGCAGCGAGGTGCCGGAGGCGTCGGAGACCTCGGTGGCGTACTCGCCGGTGAGGCAGAAGCGGATGTAGTCCTTGGGCAGCAGGACGTGTCGCACGCGGGCGAAGTTGGCGGGCTCGTGGTCGCGGACCCAAAGCAGTTTGGGCAGGGTGAAGCCGGTGAGGACAGGGTTGGCGGTCCAGCGGACGACGTTGGCGCGGCCGAGGGTGGCGTGAACGTAGTCGACCTGCTCCTGCGGACGCTGATCACACCAGATGAGGGCGGGGCGGATGAGCTGGTTAGCCTCATCGAGCAGCGTTAGGCCGTGCATCTGGCCGGAGAGGCCGATGGCGGCGATCTGGGTGCCGTCGATGGCGGCGGCTTGCAGGACGCCGCGGATGGCCGCCTGGGCGGCATCCCACCAGTTCTCCGGGCGCTGTTCGGCCCAGAGCGGGCGGTGCATGATGATGTCGTCGTGGGCGGCGGTGAAGCCGTGGGTTACCTGCCCCTCCTCGTTGATGAGGAGGGCGCGTGAGCCGCCGGTGCCGATGTCGATGCCGAGCCAGTACATAAGCACACTATTGTACTGGCGCGGGTGAAGCGGCGCGTAGTTGTGTTGGCCCGGCGCCGCTGGTGCGGTACCCGTGGCAGCACCGGGCGAGCCTAAGCAGAGAGACGGGCGCTGGCCGGGTTAGCCTGCTCAGCGGACAGGATCTCCAGGATGCCGCTCAGATAGGCGCGGAACTCGGCGTCGTTGCCGCGATCCATGGCATCGTGGGCGCGGCGGATGAGTGCTTCGAGAGCGGCGGTTTCCCGCTTGACAGGAACGTAGAACTCCGTAACAGCCATGATGGTCTCCTCCCATACGGGCGGCCGGGACTTCTGTGAGCCCTGATTGGGGGGTGTCAGCCGCTGCCGGCTGGTCAGCCCTGGTGATGACCGCTTATTGGTGTAAGCGGGATTCAGTGGCCAAGCGGATCAGGCAAAGCTGATTTAATGTGAGCGGACGACAGAGAGGCTGTGGGGCTGGCTGGGGGTGGACGTGAAAACGGCGCGGAGGGCTCCCTAAGAATGAGTCCACCGCGCCGGATTAAGTGCGAATCGCCTAGATCAGGCGGATTGTCGCATGGCCAACAGTTCCCCCGAGTAGTGCGTTTCGGTGGGAACAGGCATGCGGGTGTAGGGAGAGCCGGCGAGCAGTTCAAAAATCCGGGTTAGGTGTTCCCGTGACTCCTGCATGTTTCCACTCCGGACGGCCTGGTCAGCCTGATCCAGAAGGCTCTCGATGGGATTGATTGGGGTGACGTTCGGGTGGTCGGACACCGAAGCGGCCCCGTGGTTATGCACAAGTTCTTGCGACTTGTTTCGCTGCATAGGTATTCTCCTCCTCAAATCCTGAACGCGACGGCAAGTCACCGTGCAGCCCAGGATTTTTTCACTCTACCCTCTTTTTCTTTCGTGGGGAATGGTGAACCCGCAGTTGGGGGCAAAAACAGTACGAAGGTAATCGAAGTAATGGGATGCCAGGTCGGGCGTTCGGTTGGGACCCCTAGTACGCTTTGGGGCCGCGGAGGCAGTTGGTTTCAGACGGACTAGGCGATCTAGGCCCCTGCAGTGAGTTTCTGCATGAGGAACGGGAGGTAGGCGGCGCCGAAGAGTCCGGCCTGGTTGCCGAGGGTGGCGGGCTCGATGCGGGTGTGCGTATGGCGGAAGGTGAATGAGCGGGTCTGGATCTGCTCCATCATCGCCGGGGCGAAGAACTTCCAAGCGGGCAAGACGCCTCCGCTCAACAGATAGAGAGGAAAGTTGAAGATATTGATGAGCGACGCCAAGCCGATGCCGAGGGCCATGCCCATCTGTTCGAAAACACGCTGGGCGTTGCGATTTCCCCCCTCGGCGAGGTCGAAGACATCCTTGGCAGTGAGGTTGTCACCGAGGGTGACGAGCTTGGCCATGGCCTCAACAGCGGTGGCCGAGGCGTGCTTTTCCAGGCAACCGGAGTTGCCGCAGCCGCAGGGATAGCCGTCCGGCAGGACGGTAATGTGTCCAAGTTCGCCGGCCATGCCCACGAAGCCGTGGAGGACGCGGCCACCGGCGATGATGCCGCCGCCGATACCGGTACCCAGCGTGAGCAGGACCAGGTCGTTGACGTCGCGTCCGGCGCCGATCCACTTCTCGCCCAAAGCGGCAGCGTTTGCGTCGTTTTCCAGAACCACGGGGGTGTTCAGGCGGCGGGCGAGTTCGTCGCGCATGGGAAAGCCGTCGAAGCCAAGCAGGTTGTGGGTGCCGACGATGCGCCCCTCCTCGATGTTGATGAAGCCGGGCACGCCGATGCCGATGCCGTGAAAGCCGGCCGAGCCGTAGCGGGCGCGCAGCTGGTTGATGGCGGCGGCGATGTCGTCGAGGACGGCGTCGCGGCCCTCTTCGAAGTTGGTGGCGCCGGCGATTTTGTCGAGAAGGCGGCCGGAGCGGTCGACGGCGGCGGCGCGGAGGTTGGTGCCGCCGAGGTCGACGCCAATCGTGTAGGCGAGTTCTGACATGAACATGCAGCATAGCATTGCAGTGGAGTGCTGGGCAGCAGGGGCGTAGTTGGGGCTGAACGGTTTGGGGTGGCTTCGTTTCTTACTTGACGGAGGCGCAGAAAGGGCGTAGAAAACAGGAATGGCATTGAGCACAACACCCCGCCTGCTGGTTGGCACGAAGAAGGGGGCCTGGATGTTGCAGGCCGATGGGGCCCGGAGGCGCTGGAACATTTCCGCTCCGATCTGTTTCGGCACTTCGGTGTTCCACATTGTGCAGGACCCGCGCGAGCCGAAGCGCATGGTGCTGTCGTCGAAGGCGGGGCACCTGGGTCCGACGGTGATGGTGAGCAAGGACGGCGGCAAGAAATGGACCGAAGCCAAGCGGCCGCCGGCGTTTCCGGAAGGGCTGGCGCGGAAGAGCCACAGCGGAGTGGACGAGCCGCGCACGGTGGACCACGTCTTCTGGCTGCAGCCGGGCCATGCTTCGGAGAAGGGCGTGTGGTACGCGGGCACCTCACCGCAGGGACTGTTCCGCAGCGAAGACCACGGCGACACCTGGCAAAGCGTGGACGGCTTCAACCAGCATGAGAAGTGGTCCGACTGGTGCGGCATGAAGGAAGACTCGCCGCCCGATGGGGCGCGCCTGCATTCGATCAACGTCGATCCTCGCGATGCGCGGCATCTCTACATCGGCATGTCGGCGGGCGGAGTGTTTGAGTCGTGCGATGGCGGCGCGACATGGACGCCATTGAACAAGGGGTGCTCGGCGGAGTTTCTGCCTTCTCCCGACGCCGAGTACGGGCACGACCCGCATTGCGTGCGCCTGCATCCGCTGATGCCGGACCGGCTCTACCAGCAGAACCATTGCGGCATCTACCGCATGGAGCGCGGCGCGGGGGTGTGGGAGCGGATCGGGATGAAGATGCCGAAAAAGGTGGGCGATATCGGCTTCCCTGTGGTGCTCCATCCGCGCGATCCGGATACATGCTGGGTCTTCCCGATGGATGGGACGAGCGTGTGGCCGCGGACAAGCCCGGAGGGCAAGCCGGCGGTCTACCGGACGTCGAACGCGGGCAAGAGTTGGCAGCGGCAGGATAAGGGCATGCCGGATTCGAACGCGTGGTGGACGGTGTTCCGGCAAGCTATGACGGCCGATACGGAGAAGCGCGTGGGCTTGTACTTCGGAACGACGCAGGGCGCGGTGTGGGCCAGCCGCGACGAGGGCGAGAGTTGGAAGGCGATTGCCGAGGGGCTGCCTAGGATCCAGAGCGTGGAGGCGGCGTACCTGTAGTGGGCGCGCACGTTCGCGTCTACATTCCCGGACCGCTGCGCAGCTATACGCGGGAGCGGGGCGAGTGCGTGGTGGAAAGCGAGGCTGGGGCGAGCGTGGGCGATCTGCTGGAGTCGCTCGAGCGGCAGTTCCCGGGCATCCGCTTTCGGATGATCGACGAGGCGGGGCGGATTCGCGAACACATCCGGTTATTCGTGGATGGCGAGCGGGCCGGGGCGCTGAGTGTAAAGGCGGGTAAAGAACTGCAAATCATCTGCGCCATCAGCGGAGGGAGGGAACCTTTGGAGGAGCCGCAGCGTCTCGATGGGCAGGAAGGGATTCAACAGTCTGGTAGTGGAACCGATAGAAGAGGGTAAGGGAGGAATCGTATGGACATCCTCGGTGATCGCAAATATGTCGAGTTGCCAGGGGAAACCGTACATGAGCTGCCACCCCTGTTGGTGCATGAGCAGCCGCCGGTCCGCCGGCTCGACAAGGTAGTCGACATGGCAACGAACCTGATCGAGAAGGAAGACCTGGTGCCCAGCTACCCGCTGGACGCCATGGTGGGGGAGGCCGAGAGCGGACGCCGCAAGATGGATATGGCGTTGAACCTGGTGGACCGCTACCTGCGCATCGCGCACCACTGGCAGTGGGGCGACGATGTGCTGGAGTGGATCCGGCAGTGTGAGATCACGTTTGAGTCGAAGCCGAACCTGCGAGCGCTGCTACGGCCGGATGTGTGGCCGCATGCGGGACGGGCGAGCTTTGTGACGCTGCTTGAGGATAAGGCGGTGCCGGCGAGGGAGGGGGTGGATCTGGAAAAGGCGGTGGGCTTGCGGTTGACGTTCCGGCGGCGCCCGCAGCTGGATGTTTTTTCGGATCAGTTTCTCTTTTATCTGGACTCGACGGTGGCCAACAGTGCGTATCACACGTGGGCGAGCATGAGTCCGGCGACGGCGGGCGACCTGCCGCCGGAGCGGTTTCAGGTGAATGTGCTAAAGATGTAGGGCGCAGAGCGAGACGAAATGGAAAACGGGCGGACTCAATGGTCCGCCCGTTTTCATCTGGGGGGGGGACGATCACTACGCCTTGCAGCGGCGGATCATAGCCAACGTGGCCAGCCCGAGGCCCATCAGCGCGTAGGTGCCGGGCTCGGGGATCCCCTGCTGCTCAGGGATTTCTTCCAAAGTGATCGACTTGACCTGGAACTGAGAGCTACCGCCTCCCGTGGTGATGTTGACGCTGGTGAAGGCGATGGGAAACGCGAAGTTGTAGGTTTGGCCCGCGTCTCCGCCGTGGATGTAGGGGCCGGCGGCGGGACCGAGAATGTTGATCACCGCGGTTTCCTCGGGGCTGCCCCCGATGCAGATCCGGCCGAAGCAGGTGGGCGGAACGGTCGCATCCAGCCCCTTGAAGGTGATCGCGGAAATGTACCAGCCGGGCGTCAGGGCGTTGATGCTCAGGGTTTCCGTGGCCAGCACCTGGTCGACTTCATCGCGATAGAACGGATCATTCAGCGGCGTGTAGACACCGATGCCGCCGGAATCACAGCCCAAATAGTTCCCGTCTTCGCAGGAGATGTAGGCCAGGGCCGAGTTGCCATTAATGTTCAGCGTGCTGCTGGCCGAGAGGCTGATCGAGGGCAGGCCGGGCAGAACGTAAGGATTGCTGTTGATGAGCGTATCGCCGTCGAGGTCCAACGGAATCGGCGACGTAGCGGGCGAGCCGAAGTAAGGGTCGCCGCTCTTGAAAACGATCGTAATGGGGGCGGCCAAAAGCGCGCCCGGAATAAGTACTGCAGCCGCAAGGGCCAGGATTCTCTTCATCTGATCTCTCCTCCAATATTCGCGCCGGTGGGAAGCAATCAATGCTTTCCAGCCCCAGCGCACAGAAGGAGAATAGCGTCAATGGCACGGCAATTCCATACTTTCACTCAGAATGAAAGTAATAGTACTGGACCATCAACTTACTGAGTCATGAGTATTTACAGAAGAAGCGAGAATTAGTCCGGATTGGTACCACGCGGAGGGCCATTCCGCTCCATTACCGCGCCGTAAGAGTACTTGTAAAGAATTGATCTACGTCTTGCTTGAACTTCGTTAAGGAAGTTTCGTGAATGTACATCATATGCCCGGCCTCGTACTCGGTGAACTGGAAGTTTTTGCGCAGATTACTATCCAGGCCCATGTGATGGATCGTGTAGAGGGCTGCTTCAAAGGGGGTCGCCAGATCATAGTAACCGGAGGCGACAAAGATCTTCATGTAAGGATTCTTGGCGAGGGCTTCGCGCAAGGCGAGGGAGGTGTCGGCGTAACCCTGGCCGCCGGGGGTGGAGGCGATGTGGAAGTCCCAGGGAGCGGTGACGCCGCCGCCTAGGGCAAAGTACTCGTACTCGGTTTCAAAGCCCAGCTCTTCGCGGGCATACTGGTTCATGGCCGAGGTGTAGGGGGGACGAATGGCGGTTAAGGAGGGATCAAATTCCGGCCGTTCGGAGGCGAGGCTGCCTTCGTTGGAGGCGGTGAGGCGGCCATCGAGGCGGCCGACGGTGAGGCCCTTTTCGCGGAGCAGTTCCTTGCAGAAACGCTGGATTTCGATGCGCAGGTCGGAGCGGTCAACGAAAGCGGGGCTGAGTCCGGTGAGGCGGGCCAGGTGGGCCACAGCTCTCTGGCGCTCGGCGGCGGTCAGCGAGTCACCTTTATAAAGGATGCTCTGATACTCGCCGGAAGCGTAACGCCGGGACTCGCCGATGGCTTTTTCGAGCGAGGCCTGAAGATCGGCCGGGAGACGCTTGTGGTAGTGAGCAATCGCGGTGTATGTGGGCAGGAAGACGGCGTAGGGCAGGTCGTTGCCGCGGGCAAAGCGGGCGGTTTGGAAGTTGAGGATGGTGGAGATGAGGAAGATGCCATTGAACGAAACTCCCTTTTCCACGAGGTGGCCGGCGAGCCCGGCGGCGCGTGTGGTGCCGTAGCTTTCCCCGGCGAGGAAGAGCGGCGAACCCCAGCGGCGGTTCTCGGTGAGCCAGGTGCGGATGACCGTGCCCACCGATTCGATGTCGCCGCGCAGGGAGAAGAAGCGCTTGGCGATGTCGGGCGTTTTGGCGCGCGAGTAGCCGGTGCCGACGGGGTCGATGAAGACGAGATCGGTTTTGTCGAGCCAGGTGGAGGGGTTATCGACGAGGCGGTAGGGCGGCGGAGGCATGGAGCCGTCGGCGTTCATGGGAACGCGGCGCGGGCCGATGGCGCCGAGGTGGAGCCACAGCGATCCGGCGCCGGGGCCGCCGTTGAAGCAGAAGGTGACGGGCCGCTGCTTGGTGTCGGCGGAGTCGACCAGGTAGGCGGTGTAGAAGAGCTGCGCTTCGATTTCGCCGGCTTCGGTCTTGATGGGCAAAAAGCCGGTGAGCGAGCGGTAGGCGAGGTCCTTGCCGCCCACTTTGATGGAGTGGGGTTTCAGGATGGCCTTTTCATCACGGAAGGTGAGAGGCGCGGCGGGTTTGGCCGCCTGCGCCTGGGGTGGCGGGCCTTGGGCAAGGGCGGCACAGCAGAGGATGGCGGCGATCGCGAGGCGATGCATGAGGACCTCCTGTCAGATGGTCAAAGCCGCGCTGGCGTCGGCGGCGGTGAAATAGGCGCAGTCGGGATGGTGGAAAACGAGGGCGCTGACGCTGGCTTCGGGCTCCATCATCATGCCCTCGGTGAGTTGGACGCCGATCTCTTCGGGTAGGAGCAGTTTCCAGAGACCGGCCTGGTCGTCGAGATTGGGACAGGCGGGATAGCCGAAACTGTACCGCTTGCCGCGGTAGCGCGAGGTGAAGCGCTGCTGCATGGTCATGTCGGCGGGGTCAGGCTGGCCCCAGTCTTCGCGCAGACGGCGGTGGACATACTCGGCCGCGGCCTCGGCGGTCTCAATGGCGAGCGCCTGCAAAGCGTGGGCCTCCACGAAGCGGCCAGCGGCTTTGGCTTGCTCGGCGCGCTCGCGCACGCCTTCGCCGGCGGTTGTGACAAAGAGCGCCAGCGAGTCGCGGTGCGGGGCGGCGGGCAGAACGTAGTCCGACAGGCAGAGTCCGTTTTCCAGCGGCTGGCGGCCGAACTGGAAGGAGTGGACAGCCGTTCCGTGCCCCGGCTGGAAGAGGTGGATCGTGTTGCCCTCGCGCTCGGTTTCAAAGAACTGCCAGACGGCGCGGACCTTCATCCACTCGCGCGCGCCGTGCTTGATCTCCTCGACCTTGTGGAAGAGATCGAGCGCCTTGTGTTCGCGATGGAGCAGGGCCTGTTCGAAGTTGCCCTTGTAGCCAAGGTGACGGCCATAGAGCATGAAAGGGTTGATGTAGCTCCAGACCTCGGTCAGATTGGGCAGCGAGCGCACGCGGCGGTCCGCGTAGGGAGGCGCCAGAGGCGGCACGGTGAGCGAGACCTTGCTGCTGCGTTGGAAGCCGTTGAGGGGTGCGGCAGGTTCCTCGGGAACGAAGGCGGCGGCCGGCGCTTCGGTGTAAATGTGCGAGGAGAGCAGACCGTCGCGCTGGGCCGGGTCCATCATCTCGTTGAGCAGGCGAAGCCCGGTCATCGCATCCTTGGCGTAGAAGGTGGGCGCCTGGTAAGCGGGGCCGATTTTCAGCGTTGTGAACTTCTCACTCAGAGCCGCGCCGCCGACGAGCAAGGGCACCTGAATGCCGGCGTCGCGGAAATCGTTGGCCGTGGCCACCATCATCTGCGTGGACTTCACGAGCAATCCGGAGAGGCCGATGGCGTCGGGCAGGTGCTGCTTATAGGCCTTAATGAGGTCTTCGGGCGGAACCTTGATGCCGAGGTTGACCACGGCATATCCGTTGTTGGAGAGGATGATCTCGACGAGGTTCTTGCCGATGTCGTGGACGTCGCCCTTGACGGTGGCGAGCACGATCTTGCCACGCGAGGCAGTGTCGGCCTTCTCCATGAACTGTTCGAGGTGAGCGACGGCGGTCTTCATGGCCTCGGCCGATTGGAGCACTTCGGCGACGATGAGTTCATTGTTGTTGAACAGACGGCCGACTTCGCTCATGCCCTTCATGAGCGGGCCGTTGATGATGTCCAGCGGCGCCGCGCCTTCGGCGCGCTTGCGCTCCAGATCCTCAATGAGGCCGTCCTTGGAGCCTTCGATGATGTAGCGCGATAGGCGTTCATCGAGGGGCAACTCGGCGGCGGAGATGCGCTCCTTGGCGACGGCGGTGCGGAAGTGTTCGGCGATGGCGGCGATGTGGTGCTGGTTGAGCGCGGCTTTTTGTTCGCGCGTCTGTTGGCGCCAGTCCTCGGGGGCATCGAGCAGGCCGTCGGCGGCGGGCACGGGGCGGTTGAAGAGCAAGTTTTCGGCGAGCGCGCGCTCGTGCGGATCGAGTGTGGCGAAGCGCTCGAGCTTTTCAGCGTTGACGATGGCGAGGTCGAGGCCGGCCTTGGTGCAGTAGTAGAGGAAGACGCTGTTGACCACTTCGCGCGCGGCGGCGGGCAGACCGAAGCTGATGTTGGAGACGCCGAGCACGGTCTTCACGTGCGGGATCTTCTCTTTAATCAGCCGCACGCCTTCGATCGTCTCCACGGCGCCGCCGATGTAGTTTTCATCGCCGGTGGCGCAGGGGAAAACGAGCGGGTCGAAGATGATGTCTTCGGGTGGAATGCCGTACTTGGCCGCGAGCAGATCGTGGCTGCGCTGGGCGATTTCCAGTTTGCGCTGGCGCGTGAACGCCTGGGCCTGGACGGGGTCTTCGTCGATAGTGCCGACCACCAGCGCGGCGCCGTACTGGCGGGCGATGGGGCAGACGGTTTCGAACTTCTCTTCGCCGTCTTCGAGATTGATGGAGTTGATAATCGACTTACCCTGGCAGTAAGTGAGCGACAATTCGATGGCCCGCGGATCAGTGGTGTCGATCATGATCGGAGCCTTGATCTTACGAATCAGCTTTTCGTAGAAAGGTGCGATGTCGTTGATCTCGTCACGCTCGGACTGCTGCAGGCAGACGTCGATGATGTGCGCTCCGTTGCGCACCTGGCGTTTGGCGATGTCGGTGGCTTCTTCCCACTGCTCTTCGTTGATGAGCTTCTTGAAGGCGCGGGAGCCGATGACGTTGGTGCGCTCGCCGACGATGAGCGGGCGGTTGGAGTCGTCTGCCTCCACGGTATCGATGCCGGAAAAGTAGGTGCGCCGCGAAGCGCCGGGAGCCGTGCGCGGGCGTTTGCCTTCCACCATCTGGGCGATGGCCTCGATGTGGGCGGGCGTGGTGCCACAGCAGCCGCCGATGAGGTTGAGCCAGCCGTGGTCGACGAACTTCTCCAGTTGCGCGGCCAGCGTGGAGGGCGTTTCCAGGTAGAGGCCTTCTTCGTTGGGCAGGCCGGCGTTGGGGTAGCAGGAAATCCGCGTCGACGACATCTCGTGCAGGGTACGGATGTGGTCGGTCATGAACTCAGGTCCGGTGGCGCAGTTCAGGCCAATAGCAAGCAGCGGGGCGTGGGCGAGCGAGGTGTAGAGGGCGTCGGCGGTTTGGCCGGCAAGCATGGTGCCCATCGGTTCGATGGTGCCGGAGACGACGGTTGGGATTGTGTAGCCGCGCTCCACTGAAAGTTTGGCTATGGCGATCAAGGCGGCTTTGACGTTGCGGGTGTCCTGCGAGGTTTCCACCAGGAGCAGGTCAGCGCCGCCGTCGAGCAGGCCGCGCGACTGGACCTCGAAGTTCTCGATCAACTCAGGGAACGTGATGCCGCCGGTGACGGTGATCGACTTGGTGGTGGGGCCGATGGAGCCGGCCACAAAGCGCTGCCGGACGGTGGTGGACAGTTCGTCGGCGGCCACGCGGGCGAGGCGTGCGGCTTCGCGCGAGATCTCATAAGCCTTCTCCTGGAGGCCATATTCAGCGAGCACGACGGGCGTGGAACCAAAGGTATTGGTTTCGACGATGTCTGATCCGGCGCGAAAGTAAGCGCGGTGGATCTCGGTGATCACGTCGGGCCGGGTGAGGACGAGGTTCTCGTTGCATCCTTCCAGGTCGTGGCCACCGAAATCATCGGCAGTGAGTTGCGCGTCTTGGATCATCGTCCCCATCGCGCCATCGAGAACGAGAATGCGTGAGGAAAGCGCGTCGAGGAGCGCCTGGCGGCGCAAGTCTTGTGTGCCCATGGGGAAAGAAATAATTAGTTTGAGTGTATCATTGGGCCTGAAATGGACCGCAGAGCTTTCCTTCGAACGGCCGCCAGCACAGCCTCAACCGCAGCATTCGCACAACGAGCGGGTGGTGTGGGTGAAGACAGGCCGAACATCATCTTCCTGCTTACCGACGACCATAAGCTGGATGCGCTCGGCTGCATGGGCAACCGCATCATCCAGACGCCAAATCTGGACCGCATGGCCGCCGAAGGCGTGACCTTCGATCAGCACTGCGTGACCACGGCCATCTGCATGACGTCGCGGGCGAGCATCTTCACAGGGCTTTATGCGCGGGCACACAGGATCTGGGATTTTCAGAAACCGTTCAGCGCCGAACAGATGCGGCGCACCTACCCGGAACTGCTGCGCGCGGCCGGCTACCACACGGGCTTCATCGGCAAGTACGGCGTGGGCGCGGGCGAGACGATGCCGGCGCAGCGGTTCGATTTCTGGCGCGGCGTGCCGGGGCAGGGGCCGCGATTCCCGCGGTATCAAGGACGCGAAGTGCATGTCACGGAGATGTTCGGCGGGCAGGCGCTGGAGTTCCTTGACCAGGCGCCGAAGGAGAAACCGTTCTGCCTGTCGGTGAGTTTCAACGTGCCCCATGTGGACGACAACAGCCCGGAGCAGTTCCGGCCAGGCAAATCGACCGAGGGCATGTATGACGGTATGAAGTTCCCCTGGCCGAAGACCGCGGACACGCGCTACATCGAGCAGATGCCAATTGAGGTGCAGCGCTCAGAGAACCGCAGGCGCTGGGCGGTGCGATTCGGAACACCAGAGCTGTTCCAGAGCAGCATGCGGAAATACTACCGGCTGATCACGGAAGTGGACACGCAGGTCGGCTTGCTGCGGCGCAAGCTGCAGGAGCAGGGGCGCGACCGCAACACGGTCATCCTGTTCACGGGCGATCATGGCTTCTACCTGGGTGAGCATGGGTTGGCGGGGAAGTGGTTCATGCACGAAGAGTCGATCCGCACGCCGCTGGTGGTGTACGATCCGCGGTTGCCGGCACGGCGGCGCGGGGCGCGCGTGGCCGAAACGACATTGAACATCGACTTCCATCCGACGATGCTCTCAATGGCTGGCGTGCGCGCGCCTGACGGTACGATGGGACGCGATTTCTCACCCCTCCTGCGCGGTGAGCGGACGCCCTGGAGAAGCGAGTTCTATTACGAACACAACTTCTCCAACAACGGCTGGATTCCCTCGACCGAGGGGGTCCGTACGGACGAATGGAAGTACACCTTGTATACGGACTGCCAACCGCAATACGAGGAGTTGTTTGACCTGCGCAACGACCGACTGGAGGAGCGCAACCTGGCGAAAGCCGCCGATCAGGCTCAGCGGATCGCGGCGATGCGGGCGCGCTACCGGCAATGGCAGGCGTCTATTGACCAGTGGAGGGAAGGCGCGCTGTGGAGCGAACCGGCCTGAGGGCCACGTCCACCCCACGCGCAACCTTTTGGTTGCCTACCGTTTCTTCTGCGTTTGCGCGTCGTGTTTTTCCTTGGCGATCTTGCCGCTCAGGGCATCCTGTTTGGCTTCGATCTTGGCGCGCTCGGCGGGGGTGAGCCCTGGGCCGTCAATGCGGTCCTTCACGATTTCGCGGTGAAGCTTGCGCTCTTTCTGTTCGATCTTGCGGGCTTCACGCTTGGTGAGCTCGCCGGATTCAACTCCTTCTTGAATGCGCTTCTGCTGGTTCTTCTGGCGCTCGGCCGGGCGGTCGGCAGCACCGAGGCTGGCGGCGGCGAGCAGCGCGGCGATGGTGAGGGAAAGCATGCGTTTCATGGTGGCTGGACTCCTGAGTGATTCTAGCCGAAGCTAGCGGTATTGTCCGTCGCGGCGCTGGCGGGCGATGTCGCGCGAGAGTGAATCCTGCAGGGCATCGATCTTGACGCGTTCGCGGAGGGTGAGTCCGCGGCCGTCGCGCATGTCGCGGCGGATGGTGCGTTGGATGGCTGTGTCGCGGGCCTGAAGGCGAGCCGCTTCGATGCGTGTGAGGCCGCCACCCCGGGCGCCGGCGACGATGCGGCGCTGGTTGGCAGCCTGCTGGTGGCCGATGGGACCGGCAGCCTGCAGGCCGATCGCGCTGATGGCTCCGAAGACAATAGCGATTCGTAACAGAGTGTTCATCGTGCATCCTCCTGCACGGTCAAACGCGGCAATGAGGAGGAAGTTGCGCGAAACAATTTCCTTTGAGTTGTGTTATGCGCCCCGGTTTGACGAGGGGAATCGCTTGCGATGGGGGCATTGTGACCAATCCGTCACATCTCAGTCATTTGAAATAAACGGCCCCCCGCTACCATCGCACTTGTTGTTCACACGGGACCAAGCCCAGTCTCTCCTTCCGCCGAGCCGGGCTGTCCCTCCCCCTACAGAACATCCTTTCCTGATCGAGGAGCATTCATGAAACCATCCGCCCTGCCGCTTGCGCTGATGTTGTGTCTATCCGCGGCAAGTTTTGCGCAGACGCCCGGCCCGGTGGCCGTGGTGAACTATGCCGGCTACACGGGAGATTTCCCGGTGGCTCCGGGGTCGATCGCCAGCGCGTACGGCACATTCACGGGTGTGGCGACAACTTCGGCTGCCACGCTCTCGCCGATGCCCAAGACGCTGGCCGGCGTGAGCTTAAAGGTGAATGGCGTGGACGCGCCGCTCTATTTCGTATCGAGCAGCCAGATCAATTTCGTTGTGCCGGCTTCGACGCCGCTCGACAAGCAGACCGTGGAAGTGGTGCAGGGCGGCAACGTCATTGCCCGCGGCACGGTGAAGGTGTTCGACATCGCCCCCGGACTCGCGCAGAGTGACGTGCAGAGTACCGGCCAAGGCATCCTTCAAAACCAGGACTTCTCCATCAACAGTTCGGCCGCGCGAGCCAAGCGCGGCGAGATCATTCAGATCTACGCGACCGGTTGTGGGGCCACCAATCCAGCAATTCCGGATGGCGCGCCTCCTGCAACGCTCTCCCCCGCCGCTGCCTCTGTGAAGGCGTTCATTGACGTTCGTGAAGTAGGTGTGCAGTTCGCGGGCGCGCATCCGCAGTTTCCCGGCATCTGCCAGGTGAATGCGGCCGTGCCCGACGTCGCTTCCATCACGGGCCGCGTGACGTTGTTCATTACGGTGAACGGAGTGGCGAGCAATCCGGTGTCGTTCTGGGTGGAGTAAGTCTCAATCCCCCATTTGGAACGAACCAACGTGACTATACAGAATGTGATTGCGAGGTCCCTTGTGGCAGGGCTTTTGGCCTTGGCCGCGTGGGGACAAACCCCGCCGGGAACGGTCAGCGGAAGCGTTTTTGACGCTTCCAACGGTCAACCGGCAAAACAGGTGACCATCCGGACGGAAGGTCCTCAGCAGCAGACGGTGGAAGTGAACCAGGACGGCACGTTTCGCCTGAACCTGGCGCCGGGCAAGTACATTTTGCGGCTCACGTCGCCACTGTACATGGACGCCGCGGTCGAGGATCTCGACGTCAACTCGGGCGAGGTGGCCGAAGCGAGCACGGTGATGGCGCCCAAGGGCCAGTCCACAGTGGTGGACGTGGTGGAGCGCATCAGCGCGGTGGCCGCCACGGCAGAAGCGGCGCTCACCGAGCGCAAGCTCTCCGCCGTGGTCAGCGATTCGTTGAGCAACGAAGAGTTGAAGTCGGGTCCGGCATCGGATGCGGCCGGGGCGCTGGAAAAAGTGACCGGCGTGTCGGTGGTGGATGGCGGCTATGTCTTTGTGCGCGGGCTGGGCGAGCGCTATTCGTCGACGATGCTGAACAACGCCATGCTGCCGACAACGGAGCCGGAGCGGCGCGTGGTGCCGCTCGATCTCTTCCCTGCCTCGCTGATCGACAACATCAAAGTACTCAAGACCTACAGCCCTGACCTGCCGGGTGAGTTCTCCGGCGGCCTGGTTCAGATGACAACGGTTGAATTCCCGGCGCAGAAGACGCTGAACGTAAGCGTCAGTTACGGATTCAATACCCAAACCACGTTTAATCGCTTTCTTGGCCAGTCCACCAATAGCACGGGCGAGGCGCTTGGCTTCGGCGCTTCGGCGCGTGACCTGCCGGGTTCGATCCCGGCGGACAAGCGGCTCTTCGTGGGCAATTTCACTGACCAGGAGTTCCAGCAGTTCGGCCGTTCCATGCCGCGGCAATATGAGGTGACGCCGATCCGTTCGATGCGTCCGAGCCAGACCTACTCGGTGTCGGGCGGCAACAGCTACGGCAAACTCGGCGTGGTGGGTGCACTGACCTTTAGCAGTTCGCCGCAGCACATCAATGAAGCGCGGCGGTTCCTGGTGAACTCCGGCGGCGGGCGGCCGCAGATCTTCAGCGATTACTCCGATTTCAACACCGACACCGAGGGCGTGCGGATGGGCGCTGTGCTCAACGCCGCTTACCGGCTGAACCCCAACAACAAGCTGTTATTCCGCAACATGCTGACGCGCGATAGCGATCAGCAGTCACGTGTGTTCACGGGGTTGAATGGCGGCAACAACCAGGATGTGCGGTCGACGCGCCTGCAGTGGGTGGAGCGGCAGTTGTTCTCCACCGGCGTTGAGGGCGAGCACGCAGTGGCCAGCCTCGGCAACAGCCTCTTCTTCTGGCAGTTCACCTATTCGTTGTCGAATCGCAACGAGCCGAACCTGGTGGAGACCATTCGCGGCCGCGAGACGGGCAGCGATCAGCAGTTCCGCTTCCTCAACCTTCCGGAGAGCGGCCTGCACTTCTTCAGCAAGCTGAACGACAAGATCTATGAGCCGCAGGGCGGGTGGTCGAAGCCGTTTTTCAGTGGTCCGGTGAGCGGCATCTTCAAGCTGGGATTCCGCGGCACAATGCGGCGGCGCGACTTTGACAGCCGCCGCTTTCGCTTCTTCCCCGTGCGCGCGCAGACGATCAATTTCGATGCGCCGACCAGCGTCGTGCTGGGCGATGCCAACATCCGGCCTGATGGCTTTGTGATGCGCGAGATCACGCGCGGCACCGACAAGTACACGGCGAACATGGACATCTATGGCGGCTTCGCGATGGTGGACCTGGCGCTAGGGCCGAAATGGCGCCTGGTGGCCGGCTTCCGCATCGAGGACGCCAACATCCAGGTGCGCACCATTGACCCGCTGGTGCCGGGAATGCAACCTGCCCTGGCCAACCTGGTGAACCGCGACTGGCTGCCTTCGGTAAACGCCATCTACGCGCTCAACAAGCGCCAGAATCTGCGCTTCAGCTATGGACGCACGGTGAACCGGCCGGACTTCCGCGAGCTGTCGCCGTTTGAGTTCACCAACATCGTGGGCGGCTATTCAACGGTTGGCAACCCGGACCTGAAGCGCGCCGTGATCGACAACTACGACGCGCGCTGGGAGTGGTTCCTGGGCGGCAACCAGTTGCTGGCCGCCAGCTACTTCCACAAACGCTTCAAGGACCCGATCGAGCAGATCTACCGGCCGACGGCGTCGGAGTTGCGGCAGAGTTTCATCAACGTTGCGGGGTCGGTGAACCAGGGCCTGGAATTGGAATACCGGCAGGGGATGGCGCGATTTTCACCGAAACTGAGGGCCTTCGCGCTGCAATCGAACTTCACCTATGTCGATTCGAAGGTGGACATTCCGGTGGACCGCTTCCCGCAGCTCACTTCGCGCAACCGCCCGCTGGTGGGCCAGTCGCGCTACCTGTTCAACGTGATCAGCGAATGGAACCAGCCGAAGTGGCGCTCCAATGCGCGCTTCTACCTGAACACGGTGTCGCGCCGGCTGACTGACGTGGGGACGTTCCGATTGCCCGACGTGTACCAGGAACGCCAGGCGTTTGTTGACGTCGTCTACCAGTTCGCGCTGTCGGAAAACGGCAAGTGGAACATGCGCTTCAGCGCGGAGAACCTGACCGACAACCGCTACAAATACACGCAGGCCGATTTCATCGTGCGCGATTTCCGAATCGGGCGGACGTTCACCATCGGCACCAGCTACAGCTTTTATTGACGCGGGGCGCGCCAGCCGCGCTCCGCCAACACAGAACACGGCCGCAAGGGCCAAGGAAAGGACTGATACGAAATGCGAACTCGCATCCTCGCCATCGCCGCACTGGGAACGCTCGGACTTCAGGCGTTCGCAGCCTCCAGCGAGCGCGGCTTCCAGTTCCTGTCGGCGTCGGAAGCCGCCAGTGAACTCGGAGCTGTGATTCAGACCGGCTCGTCGGCCGCCATGTGGGTGTGGACCGACAAAGTGGTCTACAGCCCCGGTGATCAAGTCACGGTGCGCTGGACGGTGAAGCCGAACAACGACTTCTATCCGTACACGATCGTGGCCTACCGCCAGAACAACCAGACGGGCGCGAAGAGCTACCTGCCGAACAACAACTCGACAGCCACCGACATCTTCGGCAACACGGTGGACCAGGGCTTCCGCATCACGCGACTGCCGGCGGCCAACAAAGCGGTGATCGTCGGCCAGGGCGGTTCGGTGGTGAGCTCCACGCTGACCGTGCCGAACGAGTTGGGCATGCACACCATCGTCGTGCAACTGCGCGATTACAGCGGCGGGCGGGTGCTCAAAGCCGCCTATTGGAAGCTGGGCGTGGTGAGCGCGCAGGAAGATCTGCCGTCGAACATCACCGAGAGCCGCACGCTGACCAACGACAAAGCCTACCGCATCCGCGGCATCGTCACGGTGCGCAACAACGCCACGCTGACGGTGAACCCAGGCACCTTCCTCATCGGCCAGCCCGGTTCGCAGCCGCCGTCGGTGCTGCTGGTGGCCACCAACGGCAAGCTCGTCGCCGAGGGTACCAAATCGCGGCCGATCATCATGACCTCGTCGCAGGCCGTGGGTTCCCGCCAGCGCGGCGATTGGGGCGGGCTGATCATGCTCGGCCAGGCGCCGATCAACGATCCGGGCGGCAAGCTGACCATCGAGGGCCTGCCCGAGCTGCCGGAAACCAATTATGGCGGTTCGGATGCCAACCACAACTGCGGTTCGCTGAAGTACGTGCGCGTGGAGTTCGCCGGTTCCCTGCTCCGCCCCAACGAAGAGACCAACTCGTTCACCTGGGGCGCTTGCGGCAAGGCTACGAAGGCGGAGTACCTGCAAGCTTCCTACGGCCTGGACGACTCCTTTGAGTGGTTCGGCGGCACGATGGACGCCAAGTACCTGGTAGGCGCTTTCGGCGCAGACGATTACTTTGACGGCCAGATCGGCTGGTCGGGGCGCGTACAGTTTGGCGCGGTGATCGCCAACTCCGACCTTTCCAACCGCGGCATGGAGATGGACAACTACGAACGCGACTTCGCCGCCAAGCCGCTGGGCAAGCCCACGTTCTACAACCTCACCTTCATCGGCAACGCCGCCAACGGTTTTGACGAATCCGACTCGCCCTGCCTCTACTTCCGGCGCGGCGCGGGCGGCATCTACAACAACATCATCTGCCAGAACTGGACCACGCGCGGCGTGGGCGGCGCCAACCTCGACGCCATCCAGCCCAACATCGACAACGGCGACTTCAACATGAACGGCATCCTTCTCTGGGAGAACGGCAAGAACACGACGCCGGCGGCGGCCAGTACCCTCGCCGGACAGGTGCTCGCCGGCCTTCAGGCCTTTGCCGGCAGCAGCCGCAACTTCCTTGTCGCCGACCCGCTGCTGGCCCGGCCGCTCGAATACAGCGATCCGGACTTGCGTCCCGCGCCGAATTCACCGGCCTACCGCGCCAGCTTCGTGCAGCCGCCCGACGATGGTTTCTTCGATCAGTCCGCCACCTACATTGGCGCCTTCGATCAATCCAACTGGATGGAGGAATGGACACAGCTGGTGCAGGAGCAGGATCTGAAACCCTAAGCCCACTTCGTTCACGCTGAACGTTCCAGCCGGGGACCCCTCACGTGGGTCTCCGGCCTTTTTTTTGCGGACTGAGGCAATCACCGCGCCGCGGCGGCTGTTTTTTGAACAGACTGGTTGCAGGGAGGAGGAATGGGAACCAGCGCCGGTCAGGCGCTTTTTGATGGAGGCAGCAGGATGGGCTGAGGTGAAGGGGAGGCGCGGCGGCCGGTGAGGCGCGACGAGCTTCGCCGCGAGGTCATGATGCCAGGTTCGTGCCAAAAGCCGTGCTTGGCGGCACGCACGAGGTCAGAGACGCGGATGGGAGCCAGGTTCAGTTCCGGCGACAGGAAGGGCAGGCCCTGAAGCACAACCAGTTCCAGGAGGGCGACCGAAAGCCACAGTAGCCAGGCTTCCCGCGGGACACCGAACCCGGCCAGAAAACCGGCGCTGGCAGCGGTCAGGAACATCAGAATCAGGGAACCCCAGCTGAGGCCGTAGACGCCAAAGTGGCGCGCCCAGTAGCGGGAAAAGAGGGCATCGACATCGACGTGGAAGTGGGAGCTGAAGGCTTCAAAGAACTCAATCGCTTCGTCGTCGTTCAGGCCGAGGTCTTCCCGCAGTCGCTGATCGAGCTGCATCCGGCGCGGGTTGCGCCCGAGGCGGCCGGCCACGAACAGAGAGACGCGGTCCTCAAGCGAGGCGGGCTCAACAGCCTGCCGCCGCCCAGGACCAAAATGACTGTTGATCGCGGGAGAGGTTGCCACAGTGTTCTCTCCATAGCATGAAGAAACATTCGGTAATCAACAATCCCGTACCAGGGGGGTCTGGTAACAGAACCGACCCCATCTAGTACTGGTACCGCTGGTGCTTCCGCGACAGTGGCCGGACGCGGAGAGACTCCCTGCCGGACGAGCGCCGGCGACCGGAAGGGAGGGAGCCGGCCCGTCAAGCGCAACGGTCCGCGGGGCGCGAGCATCAGGCCGAGGCGAGCCGCTCTGAGTTCTCCTGGGCCTGGCTCATCTCGTTGAAGCTGTAGCCGAAGCCCCGCACGGAGCGGATGTAGCCGGGGCCGGTGGAGTCGAGTTCGATTTTCTGGCGCAGGCGGAGGACGTAGACGTCCACGGTGCGGTCCGTAACGGCGCGATCGTGTCCCCAGACGGCGTCCAGGAGCTGCTCGCGGCTGAAGACAACGCCGGGGCGGGCCATGAGAAACTCCAGCAGCCGGAACTCGGTTGCGGTGAGCGCGATCTCCTGGCCGTCGCGGAAGACGCGGCACGAACTGCGGTCCAGTTCCAGGATGCCCGACTTCAGGGTCCGCTGCGGCGCCGATTGGGGCCGGAACTGGATCTTGATGCGGGCAATCAACTCGCGAATGAAGAAGGGCTTGACGATGTAGTCGTTGGCGCCCAGTTCGAGGCCCACGATGCGGTCGGCTTCGCTGGCGCGGGCGGTGAGGAAGATGATGGGGATGTGGGCCAGTTCCGGGCGCGCCCGGATGCCCTTACAGATGTCGAGGCCGTCGGAGTCCGGCAGCATGATGTCGAGCAGGATGAGGTCCGGCCGCTCACGGCGGCAGAGGTCGATGGCGCCTTTGCCGGTCTGCGCCCCTACCATCTGAAAGCCTTCCTTTTCCAGGTTGTATTTCAACAAGGCGTAGAGGTCGGCGTCGTCCTCGATCAGCATGATTTTTTTCATGGTTCAGGTCTCGTCACCTACTAAGATACGGCTGCTTCCATGAATAAGCGATTACAAAACTGTCAAACTCAGGCTACGAACACCGCTCCGTCATGAAGCCGCAATCGGAGCCTCATCGTGGTCAGAGAAGCTGACCGGGTGGGCTCCAATCCCATTATCGTGATCGGGAAGAGTAAAGGAGAAGGTGGAGCCGCTGCCCGGCTCGCTGTCCACGGCCACGTCGCCGCCGTGGGAACGGGCGAGGTGTTTCACGATGGCCAGGCCGAGGCCCGTGCCACCGAGTTCGCGCGAGCGGGCTTTGTCGACGCGGTAGAAGCGTTCAAACAGGCGCGGCAGGTCTTCCTTCGGAATGCCAATGCCGGTGTCGCGCACGTAGAAGCGGACAAAGCCGGCGCGCGTGTCGGGCCGGGTTCCGACGGTGATGGTGCCGCCATCGGGGGTGTACTTGATGGCGTTCTCAAGCAGGTTGCACAGCGCCTGGTGAACGGCCTTCCAATCGCAGAAGACCTCCTCGCCGGAAGGCGCATCGATGGTCTTCAGGACGATGGCCTTTTTCTGGGCCAGCGGGCGCATGGCGTCGGTGCAGTCGTGGAGGAGGTTGTTGGAGTAGTAGCTGGCGAACTGGAATTTCTGCGTGCCCAGTTCGATGCGGCTGAGCGTGAGCAGGTCGCCTGCGAGGTTGGTGAGGCGCTCGGCGTTCTGCCGGATGATGTTGAGGAAGCGGACGTTGTGGTCGGGGTCGTGGATGGCGCCATCGAGCAAAGTTTCGGTGTAGCCCTGAATGGACGCCAGCGGCGTACGCAATTCGTGGCTGACGTTGATGACGAAATCCTTTCGGATGCGCTCGAGCTTTTCCAGTTCCTGGTGTTCGTGCTGGAGCTCTTCAAACATGCGTTCCAGCTTCGCGCCGGTGTCGTTGAGCTTGGAGCCCAGCACGCCGAGTTCATCCGAGCCGGTGTGGGTGAGGCGTGCGCTGAAGTGGCCCTCGGCGAGTTTACCGGCGTAGTCGATGATGGCGCCGAGCTTGGAGGAGACCGAGCGGGCGAAGAGCGCGGCCACGAGAAACGCGGGCAAGAAGGCCAGCGCGGTCGAGATGAGCATGCGGCGGCGGATGAGGTTGACCTGCGAGCGGACGTGCGCCAGCGGCACGGCCAGCCGCACAGCCCCGAGATGGTGGGGCACGGCGACATAGAGGAAGTCCGTGTGTGTGGTGGCGCTGCGACGGGTGGACGAACCGGGCCGGCCGGTGAGAGCGGCGGCCACTTCCTGACGTTCCTTGTGGTTCTCCATGCGCCGGGGGTCAGCTTCGGAGTCGGCAAGGGGGACGCCGGCGCGGTCGATCAGGGTGAGGCGAGCCTCCAGCGAGGATGCGATTTCGCGTGTGCGCTTCACCAGCGCGGGGCCGGTTTCGCGGCCATAGGTGAGGCCGAGCACACCGC
The DNA here is from genome assembly GCA_017304135.1 of Acidobacteriota bacterium. Lineage (GTDB taxonomy): Bacteria > Acidobacteriota > Terriglobia > Bryobacterales > Bryobacteraceae > JAFLBB01. Next base: position 57,939 of record JAFLBB010000006.1, read on the forward strand.
CTTTCTGCGCCAGTTCGCGTTCCAGCGTTTCCCGGAAGCTGGTTTCGGCCACCCGCGAGGCCAGCACGTCAACGGCGGCCAGGGCCACCACCAGGACGCATAAGACGCCGAAAATCAGCTTTACGAAAATGCGTGCGGTCATGCCAGTTTTCCTACAGTATCGCCTACAATGAACGCATGCCAATACTACAGTCGGATGAACGCAAAAGCCGCCGCGGGCTGCTCACAGCAAGCGCCGCCGCCGCCGGTGTCGCCGTCGCCACGGCAGCCGCCGCCACGGGGCAAACCGGACCGCAGAAGAAAGTCCATCGCAAGGGCCCCAAGCCGAAGAGCGTGCCCTTGTTCAACGGCGCGGTCAGCTACGGCAACCTGCTGTTCATCGCCGGCAAGGGCGCCCACTTCGAAGGCGACATCAAGGCCCACACCGATCACGTGCTGAAGGAAATCGAGAAGGAACTGGTCAACGCCGGCTCTTCGATGGACAAGGTGCTCAAGTGCAACGTCTATCTGAATGACCTGAAGGACTACACAGCCATGAACGAGGTGTTCAAGGGCCGCTTTGGCGAAGAGCCCCCGGTGCGCACCACGATCGCGGCGGCGGGCGGCATCCCCGGCAATTCGCTGGTGGAAATCGACGTCATCGCCTACATCTGATCACGATCGGCGCCAGGGGCCGCCACCCGCTTCACCAGGCGGACACGCGTCCCCGCCGGTTCCAGTGCGTGCACGCTGATTGCATCCATGATGCGGCGGGCCAACAACAGGCCGCGCCCGGAACGGCGTTCGAGATTCTCAGCAACCTGGGCGTCGGGCACCTCTTCCAGCAGGAAGCCCTCGCCCTCGTCGCTGACCTCGACCACCAGTTCGCCGGGCGCTCCGCCGAGGGTCAGCCCGACCTTCTTCGAGAGATCAAAGCGGTTGCCGTGCTTGATCGCGTTCACCACCACTTCGCGCACGGCCAGCCCGATGAAATACTGGTCGGACTCATCAAAGCCTTGTCCGGCTGCGAACTGGCGCACCCATGCTTCGGCCTCGTCTACTTCCTCAACCCGCGACTCCAGGCTGCGGAAGACGGGACCACCGGCCTCCACTAGACTTCTCCGGTCACCGCGCGGAGGGCAGCCACTGAGGCGTTGGCATCCGCATCGAGCGGCAGCACGGCATCGACACCGGTCATCTCAAGAATCCTCTTCACCCGTTCGGTGACTCCACCCAGGCGCAGGCGGCCCCCGGCCTTCTTCACAGTGTTATTGCAGCCAATCAACGTGCCGATGGCGGAGCTGTCGAGGTAGCTCACCTGCGACAGGTCGAGCACGACGCCTAGCTGGCTTTTGCCGGTGAGTTCGGCCACCGAAGCTTCCAAACGCTCCAACTGGCTTCCCATGGTCAACGTGCCGGTGAGGGTCAACACCGCCACGCCGGATCCATCCTCAGATCTCGCCATCTCAAAGGGCATCTTCGCTCGCTCTCCTGTTTGCTGGGGCCATTCCTGGCAGAGGAAGCGGTGCGATGCCGTTCCCTGCCCAGGAGATTGAGTATACAACGCGGTGTGCCGGTCAGCCGCGCGGTTCGGCGAGAAGCAGTTCCATGTAGAGGATGCCCGGAATGGGGTCGTTGTAGTAGCGGCCGATTTCGCGGAAACCGAGGGAACGGTAGAGGGCTATGGCGGCGTCCATGCGGCCGGGGATGGTGTCCAGCAGAAGGCGCTGGCAGCCAGCGGCGCGCGCGCGTTCGAGCAGGGCGTTCATGAGCAGCCGTCCCAGGCCGCGGCCATGAAAAGCGGGCAGCACGAACAGCCGCTTCACCTCGCCCGTGTGCGGCTGAAACTCGCGCAAGGCCACCACGCCGGCGATCTCACCGCCTACCTCAGCCAGCAGGATGCAACCTTCGGGCGGCGCAAAGCGCCCCGGCAGCGCGGCCAGTTCGGCTTCGAAGCTGGGAAAGCATTCCGGAGCGGCAACGTGGTCGAGATAGACCCGGAACAGCGCCCGCACGGTGTCCATCTCGTCCGGGCGCGCCTGGCGAATTGTTGGGGTTAGTGCTTCAGCCGCGAGCATGCCGTCATCGCGCCGGTGATGTCCACCGCCGACGATCCCTCCTCGATGAACTGGATCTTGCCGTCCTTATCGACGACGAAGGTCGCCCGGTTGGCGACGCCCGAGGGCATCAGGATGCCGTAGGACTCACTGATCTTCTTCGAGAAATCGCTCAACAGCGCCTGCTCCACCTTGAGCACCTCGGTGGCCCAGTATTTCTGGCTGGGGATGTTGTCGGTGCTGATGCCGTACACGACGGCGCCGGCGTCGGTGAACTTATGGAGATCCTTGTTAAACGAGGTCATCTCCTTGGTGCAACCGCCGGTGAAGGCGGCCGGGAAAAAGGCCAGCACAACGGCGTTCTTGCCGCGGAAGGCGGACAGGGTGACCTTCTCGCCTTTGGTCGAGGGAAGCGTGAAATCAGGGGCGGCGTCGCCGACCTTCAGGTGCGTCTTGGGAGCTTGGGCAAAGAGTGCTCCGCCCAGAAGGAGCATGGCCAGAATTCGCGTCATGCGGTCCAATCTACCACGCCCAGGGCCGCCAGGGGAGTAAGTAGAGACACTTTTCCTGCATGCCTCGTGAAGGCAGTCACGATCGAGGAGCGACTAGTGTTTCAGCCGGCTACAAGCGGTTGCCGCGCCGGTGATGTCAATGGCGCCCGAACCCTCCTCGATGTGTTGGATGACGCCGCTGGCGTCGATGACGAATGTGGCCCGGTTGGCGATTCCGCGGTCAGCCATGAGCACGCCGAAATCGGCGGCGGTCTTCCGCATGAAGTCGCTCAACATGGCGAATTCGATGTTTTCTTCTTTGGCCCAGTGACCCAGGGTGGGAAGGTTGTCGGTGCTGACCATGAACACTTCAGCTCCGGCATCCTTGAACTTTTGGATACCAGCCTGGTATCCGCGAAGTTCCTTCGTTCAACCACCGGTGAAGGCGGCCGGGAAAAACGCCAGCACAACGGTCGACTTGCCCGCGAAATCGGTAAGCGCGACCTGTCCCCCCTTCGTCGAGCCCAGCTCGAAGGCGGGGGCTTTGTCGCCCACCTTCAGATGAGTCTTCGGCGGCGCGGGGGCCTGTGCCAGCATCGTTCCCGCCGCCAGAGCAAGCAGGAAAGTGCGTCGCATAGGGGACAGCGTATCACGAACGGCGGCGTGCGCAGGCCAGCGCGAGCAGTCCGGCGGCCAGCAGCAGCGAGGTGGCGGGCTCGGGCACGCTGTTGATCACCGCCGTGCCGGTGGTTTCGGCAAGCACCGTCGCGCCGTCGCTGATGCGGTAGGTGCCCTGGAAAAGATACTGCAGGCCGTCGTTGTAGTTGGCCATGTCATTGAGGGCGATCTGGCGCTCGGCGTTGTTTGTGCACGGGTGGGGGTCGCCCGGACCGCATGGCCAGAGCGCGTTGCCGCTGCCGCGTCCGATGAGGGCGTCGACCAGTTGCGTGTTCGGCCCGGCAGTGACGAAGACGTCGTCGCTGGTGAACACCTGCAAATCGTCGCCGGCGAGAATGCCCACGTAGTCGGCGCCGTAGTTATAGCTGCCAGCGGCGAAGGTGAAGCCAAGGGCGTCAAAGGGGTCGGTGCTGAAGGCCGTAAAGCTCAACTGCGAGATGCTGAACTGGGTGCCGTTGCCGTTGACCACGAGCCCGAACAGGATGCGGTTGCCCAACTCCGAGGCAAAGGCGGGGCCGAATACGCTGCCGGGGTCCACCTGGCCGAGCCAGCTCGGGAAGCTGGTGACCATGACCTCGTTGCCGAAAAACTGGGTTCGTTGTTCGTAGTAGGCGGGTGTGCCGGGAGTGCCGGCGGTCGTCGTGCCGTTGTACAGCGCGTTCAGGGCGTTGGTGCGCCAGGAGGCATAGCTGGGACTACCGAAGCCATTCGGAGCCAGCGCCGGGTTTACATCAATCGTGATCGGTCCGGCAAACGCCACAGTGGACGCCGCCGCCAGGATGAACAGGTGGATTCGCATGGTGTACTCCTCGTGTTCATCCATCGAGTCTTCGTTTTGTAAGCTTTATCTAAATCATTGAAAATACGGTATTTCCTATTTCAGAGACCACTAGCTCTCAGCACCGAGACACAGCCGCAGGCCCATGTGCCCTGCGCCCTCAGTGGCAGACATCGGGTGATGGCTCTACGGCGTACCTGAGTAATTTCCCTCAGATGCGGGGTGCGGTTGAATAGAGGTGCGCGTTCGCCGAAGGCGCGGCGGCTAATCGCCGAGGAACTTGCCGTAGGCCTGCAACTCGGGCATGTTGTCCAACACCGCCTTCACGCCCGCCGTGATGGGGATGGCGAACACGAGACCGAGCGGCCCCCACAACACGCCCCAGAACATGAGAGCGATGGTCACCGCCAGCGGGTTCAGGTGGACGCGCGAGCCGACCAGTTTCGGATAGAGCAGGTTGAGCGCCAGCAGGTGGAAGAAGCCGACCACGCTGGCGATGATGAGGAACGGCGCCAGGCCTTTGTACACCGGCAGCGCCGCCACGACGGGCGGGATGATGGCCAGCGGCAGGCCGATATAGGGCACCAGGCTGAGGAAGCCGCTGATGGGGGCCACCAGCAGGAAGTAGGGGATGTTCATCAGGTAAAAGAAGACCCCGCTGCCGAGGGTGAGCAGCAGCCCGAGCACGAAGTTGCCCACCACATAGGCGCGCGCCATGTCGCCGATGCCTTGCCAGGAACGGCCGGCGGCGTGGCGTCCGGGTCCGGTGAACATTTGCAGATAGGCCCGCCGCAGGTGGTCGCGCCAGCTGAGCATGAAGTAGACCAGGAACGGCACGAAGCTGGCCAGCAGGAGCACGTGGAGCACGTAGTCGATGTTGCTGGTGAAGTAGCGGACGATGGGGCCGCTGCCGTCCTCCTTGATGCGCACCTCCTGAACGGGCGGCGGCAATGAGTTGGCCGGCGGCATGACGGGTTCGGTCGGCCGCTTGCGGGTGGTCCGCGCCGGGGGTGGGGCGACGGGCGGCGTCACCACCTGAGGCTCGCGCAGGCGTTTGGGCACAACGAAAGTGGTCACCGTTTTTTCGGCGTTTTCGAGCGAGATGACGATCTCATCGATGAGCTCGTTCATGCGCGAGGAATAGCGCGGCAGGTCCTCCATCAGGTCGGCGGTTTGCACGTACACGCCGAGGCCGCTCAGATAGACCAGCAGCAGGGCGATGGTGCACACCAGGAAGCTGGCAAACGACCGCGGCAGGCGCAGGCGCATGAAGGCTTCCACAAAGGGCTCCAACAGAAAACCGATGGTGATGCCGGTGACCAGGGTGACAAAGAAGTCGCGCCCAAAGTAGAGCAAGGCAATCACGACGCCGCCGGCGATCAGGTTGAGGGCAACCTGCGCCGGTTTGCGTTCCGTGATGGTAGGGCTGTGCAGAACCGCCACCGCTCGATCTCCAGAGAGGTTGGCAAGCGGCGCTCGAAAGTCGATCCAAGCGAGGACTTTACCTCGAACCGCCCCAGTCTCCCCTCTATTGGCTAATCTAACATGAGGGTGCAACAACGACGCCAGAAAGACATCGGATCGCGCCAAATCGTGGCTGAACCCGCCTCGGGCGGGGGGCCAGCGCGCGTGCTCGCCCTGGACGTAGGCGAGAAACGGATCGGTTTGGCTGTGAGTGACGAACTCGCGCTGACGGCGCTGGCGCTGGCAACCTACCACCGCGTTCGCGTCCGCGACGACGTGGCCCACATCGGGCGGTTGGCGGCCACGCACCAGGCCGCGCTCGTCCTGCTTGGCCTGCCGCTCAACCTGGACGGCACTGAGGGCCCGCAAGCGGCCTATGTGCGCGACTTCGGCCACCGCCTGGAGACGCGCGCCGGTCTGCGTGTGGCCTACTGGGACGAACGGCTCAGCTCAGTGGAGGCATCCAGCATTCTCGCCGCCCAACCCCACGCCGGGCGCCGCGAAAAGGGTGACATTGACCGTGTCTCGGCGGCGCTGCTGCTGCAGGAATACCTGGACGCGCAACGCGCGGGAGGAGTGGAGTGAAGACGCTCGGCCGGCTGGGCGCGTTCGTGCTGTTGCTCGCGCTGGCGGCGGGAGGTCTGGCCCTGTGGCAGATCGGCCGCCCGCACCAGGGATTCCAGGGCGAGGTCTTCTACGAACTCAAGCGCGGCACCTCGACCCTCACCATGGCCCGCGAGTTGGCGGCGCTGGGCGTGGTCCGCACGCCGTGGCACTTTGTCAGCGCCCGCCTGCTGCGTCCCCGCGCCGCGCTGCAAGCAGGTGAATACCGCTTTGCCGGGGCCGCCAGCGCCCGCACCGTGCTCGACCGCATCGCCCGAGGCGACGTTTACTACGTGGAGCTGACCATCCCGGAAGGCTCCAACCTGTTCGAGATCGCCGAACTGGTGGAGCGCCAGGGGCTGGCCCCGGCCAGGGACTTCCGCCGCGCCGCCGCCGACCCCAAGCTCATCCGCGACCTCGCCCCCGATGCGCCGTCGCTTGAGGGCTACCTGTTTCCCTCCACCTACCAGGTCAGCCGGCACGAATCGGCGGCCAGCCTCTGCCGGCGCATGACGGCGGAGTTTCGCAGGGTGTGGCGCGAGGTGGGGGGGCAGGGCGATCCGCATGCCGCCGTGACGCTGGCCTCGCTGGTGGAGACCGAAACCGCCGTGCCGGAGGAACGCCCGCTCGTCGCCGGCGTCTACCACAACCGGTTGGAGGCCGGCATGAAGCTCGACTGCGATCCGACGGTGATCTACGCCGCGCAGTTGGTGAACGCCTGGCGCGGCACCATTTACCGCAGCGATCTCGACCGCATCCATCCCTACAATACCTACCGTAGCGCCGGCTTGCCGCCGGGCCCCATCGCCAACCCCGGTAAGGCTTCGCTCGAAGCCGCGCTGCGCCCGCAGCCGACCCGCGCCGTCTACTTCGTCGCCAAACCCGATGGCAGCGGCGGGCACGTGTTTACCGAAACCCTGGCCGCGCATGAGAAAGCTGTGGCATCCTACCGCCGTGGGCATACGAACGAGCGCCACACAGCGCCTCCGCCAGTGGCTCGACGAAAACCGGCCGTCCGCCGTTGATCCGGCTCTCTTTGAGCAGATCCGGCGCGCCGTCGCGCCCATCGAAGCGGGACGGTTGCGCCACCTGCTGCGCGCCTCCGGCGTGGCCCTGCATCCGCTAGTGGAAGGCGTGCGGCAGGATACGACCGAGGAACTGGAACGCACCCTCACCGCGCTGACAAGCGTCTATGAGGCCGGAACGCTGGAAGTGAAGAGCCGTTGCCGCGATGAGGTGATCGAAGCCCGCCAGCACGCCCTGTGGGCGCAGTCGCGGCTGGAGGGCGCGGCGAGGGACGAGCGGGAACGGATGCGCGAGACAATGCTCGTCTGGCTGGAGAACCCTGGCGTGTTCGCGGCCTGGGCGGCGGCGCGGCGGCGTCTGGGCGCTACTGCAATTCCAGCGACTGAACCTGAATAACCTCGCCATCGAGCGTCCCCGTCGCTTTGGCCTTGAGATCCTTGTCCTTGGTGGCCGTTTTGAGCAGCGCGAGCGCCTTGGAATTGCCCGTTTCGTTGAACTTGAGGAACTTGCCGTCGGCCATCACCAGGCCATAACCGCCCTTGGCGCAGGCGATGGCGCACGAGCGGGTGTGGCTCGACAGGTCCTTCGCCTTGCACATGACATCGACCACGGTGCCGCTGAAGGTCTCCGCGCCGAGTACCCCGGTGGCCAGGGTGATGATTGTGATCACGAGTTTCCGCATTCGCTGCCTCCTCCGCCACGCTGGCGTTCTGGAAACAGCATCTCCCACCCGCGCCGGAAACCGCAAGCGGGGCCCTGTGAAACCCGCGCGCCCCCTGCCGCATCCACAACATAGTTGTCACTCCCCAGGGGGCGAATAAAAAGAGTAGGAATACGGCAAGTTCCCTCTTGCCCGTCACCTGCGGCCGACAGTATACTGGCTTTTTCACGACGAGGATCGCCTGTATGGCAAGCATCGCTTTCATCCGCGAGGAATTCGATCCCGCCGCTCCCATGAAGGAGGCGGCCATCTTCTATGGCCTCTTCCTGCGCGGCCACTCACCGGAATCGTTGCGCCGCGACATCGACGTGCCCAAACCGGTGCTGGAAAAGTGGATGCGCCCCTACCGCTACGATCCCAATTTCCGCGAAAACCTGAAGAAGATGTACCACTATCGCAAGCGCGTGCTGGCCATCTTCGACGAACTGGTAACCAACGAAAAGAACCGGGCACGGCTGCAGTAGCGCTTCGACATGCCCACCCTCGCCGGCGTCAAGGAAACGGCCCTGTATGTGGACGACCTGCCGCGCGCCATCCGCTTTTATCGCGACCGCCTCGGCCTGCCGGTGCTGGTGACGGACCATCGCTTCTGCGCCCTCGACGTGAACGGGCAGCACGTGCTGCTGCTGTTCCTGCGCGGCGCTTCGACCGCCACCACCACGCTCCCCGGCGGGTCCATTCCGCCCCACGACGGCTCCGGTCCTCTGCACGCCGGCTTCGCCATTGAGCCGTCGCAGTTTGCCGAATGGGAGCGCCACCTGACGGCGCAAGGCGTGGAAATTCTCTCCTACATGGACTGGCCGCTGGGCGGGAAGAGCCTCTACTTCCGCGACCCCGACGGCCACCTGCTGGAACTGCTGACGCCTGGGGTGTGGAGCACCTACTAACCCAACCTTACCTACGGCTTCCGGCCGGATGCCGCTACCATGGACTATGGAAATCCCCATCTACCAGGTGGACGCCTTCACCGACCACGTCTTTGGAGGCAATCCCGCCGCCATCTGTCCGCTCACCCGCTGGCTTCCCGACGCTACCCTGCAGGCCATCGCCGCCGAGAATAACCTTGCCGAGACGGCCTTCTTCGTGCCTGAAGCCGAGTGCTACCGCCTGCGCTGGTTCACCCCCACCGTCGAAATGCCGCTCTGCGGCCACGCCACGCTCGCCTCGGCCCATGTCATCTTGCACCACCTCGCCCCCGCCGCTTCCCTGCTCCGCTTCCAAACATTGAGCGGCGAACTCACCGTGGCCCGCGACGGCGACAAGCTGGTGCTCGACTTTCCCGCCCGGCCCGGTGTCCGCATCGCCCCGCTGGCGGCGTTGCACGAGGCCCTCGGCGCCCATCCGCTGGAGATCCTCCAGGCGCCCTACTACCTGGCCGTCTTCGCGCACGAAGACGACGTGCGCACGCTGCAGCCCGACTTCCGCCTGCTGGCCGCTCTTGCGCCGGTCATCTGCACCGCGCCCGGTTCGGACGGCATCGATTTCGTATCGCGCTTCTTTGCGCCCTCGCACGGCGTCGATGAGGACCCGGTCACCGGCTCGGCCCACTGCACGCTGGTTCCCTACTGGGCAGGACGGCTGAAGAAAACCACATTCCGCGCGCGCCAGATCTCGCGCCGTGTGGGCGAGTTGTGGCTGGAGCTGAAGGGCGATCGCGTGCTGATGGCGGGCCAGGGCGTGGAGTATCTGCGCGGCACGATCACCGTGCCGGAGTAATCGCCCTACTGCTGTTGTTGCTGCTGTTGTTGCTGCTGCGAGGCGGCGGCCACCATGTCGGTCTCGGTGAAATTGGGCTGGCGGATGGTGGTGAGCCGCAGTTCGTCTTCGGCGGGCGCCGAAGAGGGCGTGACGCGTACGGCCACGCTGAGAGCCGAGGTGGCCGCTCCTTTGAAGATGCCCCGGGTCGGCGGCACGTCGGCATAGTCGCGTCCGACGGCGGCGCGGATGTGCCGTTCCGAGGTCATGATGTCGTTGGTGGGGTCCACGCCCACCCAGTTCAGCCCGGGCAGCCAGACTTCGACCCAGGCGTGCGAGGCCCCGTCGAGCGAACGGTCCGGACGGTCGGCGCGCGGGCATAGATACCCGCTCACGTAGCGCGTGGGGATGCGCAGCGGGCGGAGCAGCGAGATCATGATGTGGGCGAAGTCCTGGCAGACGCCGCGGCGCGCCGCCAGGGCCTCTTCAATCAGCGAATCGACGCGCGTGAAGTCGGGCTCGTAGACGAAGGCACGGTGGAGCCGTTCGTTGAGGTCGCGGATGAGCGAGAGGGGATCCATGCGCCGCTCGGCGCCGATTTCGCGCGCCAGCTCGGTCAACCCCTGCGTGGGATGGGCAAAGCGGCTGGCGGTGAGAAACTCGCTGAACTCGCCCCGCTCGGCCAGCGCGTCCAACTCGGCCCAGGCGCCATTGCCGAGCTTGTTCGGCAGCGGCGAGGGCTCATCCACCTCCACCACCGATTCAGCCAGAATGCCCAGCCGCAGGTGGCGGCCAGGCACGTTGAAGTGATGAATCGTGTTGCCCAGGTAGTCGCGGTAGAAGAACACACGGGCCCGGGGCGAAACGTCGAGCTTGAACTGGAAACAGCGCTGATGGCCCTCGGTGCGCGGCCGCATGCGCACCTCCATGACACTCTCGGAGACGGGTACAGAGTAGTCGAAGCGTGTCAGGTGGCGGATGGAATAATACATGCTCGCTCAGGCTTCAATCGCCGTTTCGATCGGGTAGTCAATGTAAACCTGGTGCAGAACGTGATGGATCTGGATGCACTGGCGCTGCACGTCGGCCAGGTAGGTGCTCAATCCATCGGCGAGGATCTCGTCCATCTGCGAGAAATTGAGCGAGGCCTGGAGCCGCCCGGAGAGCCGGTGCAAACGGCTCGAACCCTGCGTGGAAGCGCCTTCGGGCAATTTCTCAAGAGCAATCTGGATGTTGTCCACCGCATAGCGCACCGAATGGGGGAACTCACGGTTTAAGAGCAAAAATTCGGCAATGCGGCCCGCGCGCAGCTCGGCCGTGTACACCTTGCAATAGGCTTCAAACGCAGTGAAGCTCTTGAGCAGGCCGATCCACTCCAGGTGGTCGCCCTGCTCGATCTCCGTTTGCCCGTCGGGGAGATACTCGCGGAAGTGGACGTCGAGCAGTGTCGAGACCAGTCCGGCGCGCTCGATGTAACGGCCGAGGCGGATGAACTGCCAGCCTTCGCCGTGGTTCATGGTCGCCGCCAGCAGGCCGCGGAAGAGGTGAGAGCCCGTGATGACGGTCTGCAGAAAGTCCTGCGGGTCGCGATCCTGATAGCCGCCGGCGGAAAGCGCCCGCGCCTCGTGGTACATGCGGTTGACCTGCTCCCACATCTCCGAGCTGATCATCTCGCGCACCTGCCGCGCGTTCTCGCGGGCGACGCTGATGGCGCTCACGATCGACGAGCGGCTGGCGGCGTCGAAGGCCAGCCAGTGGATCAGCCGCGAGTGATCCTCAGTGGGGGGCGGCTTGGCGGTGATGCCCAGGCATTGCACCAGCCGCAGCCAGCGTCCGTCGCCGGCCTCCTGGCCCGATTCGAGAATCAGCCCCAACTGCACATCCAGAAGCCGCGCCGTGTGCTCGGCACGCTCCAGATACCGGCTCATCCAATAGAGGTTGTCGGCAACTCGGGATAACATGGCTTACTCGTTCACCACCCACGTGTCTTTGCTCCCGCCGCCCTGCGAGGAGTTCACTACCAGTGAGCCCTTCTTCAGGGCCACGCGCGTCAACCCGCCGGGTACGATCGTCACCTTGTCGCCGAACAGGATGTAGGGCCGCAAGTCGATATGCCGCGGCTCAATGGCCCCGTCAATGAAACAGGGCGCCGTGGAGAGCTGAATCGTCGGCTGGGCGATGTAGTTGCGCGGGTCGGCGAGAATCCGGTCTTTGAACTCGGCCCGCTCCTGCGCCGTGGAGTGAGGACCGATCAGCATTCCGTAGCCGCCCGACTCGCCCACAGCCTTGACCACGTATTTGTCGAGGTTTTCGATGACGTGCTGCCGTTCCTTGTCTTCCGTCATCAGGAACGTTTCGACGTTGTTCAGGATGGGGTCTTCGTTCAGGTAGTAGCGGATGATGCGCGGCACGTAAGCATACAGCGCCTTGTCGTCGGCCACGCCCGTGCCGATGGCGTTGGCCAGCGTCACGTTGCCGGAACGGTAAGCGTTGAACACGCCGGGCACACCGAGTATGGAATCGGAACGGAAGGCCAGCGGGTCGATGAAATCGTCGTCCACACGGCGGTAGATCACGTCCACGCGCTCCAGGCCGGTGGTGGTGCGCATGTACAGGATGTTGTCGTTCACCACCAGGTCGCGGCCTTCGACCAGCTGGATGCCCATCTGCCGGGCCAGGAAGGCGTGTTCGAAATAGGCGCTGTTGAAGACGCCCGGGCTGAGCAGGACAATGGTCGGATCGGGCCGGCCCTCGGGGGCGAGCGAACGCAGCGTGGCCAGCAGCGCTTGCGGGTAGTGCTCAATCGGCTTCACCGAGGTCTGCCGGAACCATTCAGGAAAGACGCGCTTCATCACCTGCCGCGAGGTGAGCATGTAGCTCACGCCGGAAGGCACGCGCAGATTGTCTTCGAGCACGACAAATTCGCCCGATGGCAGGCGGATCAGGTCCGTTCCGACCACCGTGATGTAGATGCCCTTGGGAACGTCGATGCCCCGCATCTCGCGGCGAAAGTGGCGGCAGCTGTGCACCATCTCGCGCGGCACGACATTGTCATTGAGGATGCGACCCTCGTGGTAGATGTCCTTGAGAAACTCGTTCAGTGCGCGGATGCGCTGCTCCAGCCCTTGTTCCACGCGCGACCACTCAGGAGAGGTGATGATGCGCGGCACCAGGTCGTGCGGGAAGATGCGCTCGGTGCCCTCGTCGCGGCCGTAGACCGTGAACGTGATGCCCTGGTGCAGGAAGCTCTGGTCGGCGACAGATTTCCGCCGCCGCATCTGCTCATCGGGCAGGTCGAGCAGGTGCCGGTGCAGCGCCGCGTAGTGATGGCGCGGGACGGATGCGGCGCTGAACATCTCGTCGTAAGAGGCGCCAAGTTGATAGCTGGAAAAGGGCGTAGTTGGTTGCATGTGCAAACCACGGGTAGGGGCAGTGCTCATGAGCTTCGGCCTCGGCTCGACGGGGAAGCCCTTTCTGACGGGGAATCCTCAAAGATACCAATGCGTTGCGAAGAGTGTCAAGGGGCGGCAGCCGGAGCGGCCGAAGCGGCCGCGAAAGCGTACAGCGCCTCCTCCGTGCGCAGGTGCAGCACGCCGCCCGACAGCGCCGGAGTAGCGTAGACGCCTTCCCCCAGATCGTTGACGGCCAGCACCTCCCATTCCGCGCCCGCTCTGAGCACAACCAGCTTGCCCTCTTCGCTGCCGATCCAGACCTTGCCGTCGGCCGCCACCGGCGACGACGAATAGCCGCCCAGCGCACCCGCCATGCGCGACGCCTTGACCATGGCTCCGGTGGCCGCATCGTGCGTGGTGAGGATGCCGCCGTTGCGCACCACATACAGGACGCCCTGGTAAGCCAGCACGGAAGGCACGACGCTGGTGAAGTTCTTCTCGTAGCGCCACAGTTCGCGCGGCCCGCCGGCGTCGAGCTTCACGGCAAACAGCGCGTTCGGCCCGAGCACCTTGTCGGCGAAAATCTTCCACTCGTCCGCGGTCACCGTGCCGTCGCGGTTGCCGGCGTTCTTGCCGATGTTGTTCAGAATCGGGTCGGCGCCGTACTCCTCCGGCGTGAGGCGGCCGTCGCCGTCGCGGTCGAGCTTCTCCAGGCGCGGGGCGAACGGCGCGGCGGTGTCCACGCCGTAGCCGAACACATAGGCCGTGTTACCGATCAGCGCCGGGCTGGAGACGATGGCCATCGCTAGTCCAGGCAGCGTGAACAGCCGCTTGCCATCGGCCCCGTTGTGCAGCCCCAGCAAGCCGCGGCTGGCTGTCACCAACCGCCCGTCATGCACCACCGGCGTGGCCCAACCCTCGCCCTCTTCGCGCGCCACCTTCCATTTCAATTCACCATTGCGCATCTGATAGGCGGCGGTGAACGAATGCTCCCACTGGTCAACGACCACCACAACGGAATCACCCACGATTACCGGTGAGGCCGAAACGCCCTGCGTATTCACGAACGGGCCCATGGGGGCCATCCAGCGCAGCTTGCCCGTGGCGTCGTAGGAGAGCAAGCCGTAGTCCTTGAAGAAGACATAGACGTTCTCGCCATCGGTCACCGGAGTGATGGCGGCCTCATGGTTAAGGCGGTTGGCGATCTCAGTACGCGGGCGCTCCACGGCGCGCTCCCAAGCGAGCTTGCCCGTCACACGGTTAAAGCACTGCGTGTAGAGCTTGCCCTCCTGCGCCGCAGTGAGAAAGATGTGGCGCCGTGAGAGCACGGGCGACGACTTGCCGGGCCTCACCGGCGTGCGCCAGCGCAGGTTCCGCGCAGGGCCAACCTCCACCGGATAGCCCGTTCCCTCCGCGATCCCCGTGCCGTTGGGACCGCGAAACCTGTTCCATTCTTCGCCAAGCAACACCGCCACTACGAGAATTCCCGCCGCAACGCGCATTGCCGAATTGTGTCACAGCCCGCCGCGCTGGTTGCGGCCTAGCAAGATTCACGATGGAATAAACGCATGTTCAGGTTCACCGGCGCGGGAATGCTCCTCGCCGCCCTTCTCATCTCCCCCGCGCTGCAGGCAGACATCGACGATTTACAGCGCGGCTTTGAACGCCCGCCCGACGAAGCGCGCATCATGATGCGCTGGTGGTGGTTCGGCCCCTCGGTCACGCAGGCGGAATTAGAGCGCGAAATGCGCGTGATGCGCGACGGCGGCATCGGAGGCTTCGAGGTCCAGCCTGTCTACCCGCTGGCGCTCGATGATCCCGAACGCGGCGTGCGCAACATGAACTTCCTCTCGCCCGAATTCCTTGACCACCTGCGCTTCACCGCGCGCACAGCCAAGGAACTCGGCCTGCGCATGGACCTCACGCTCGGCAGCGGCTGGCCCTATGGTGGCCCGAGTGTTCCCATCACGGAAGCCGCCGGGCGGCTACGCATCGAAAAAGTAAAGGTGGCCGCCGGCGCGCGGCGCATCCCGCTGCCGGCCCTCATGCAAGGCGAAAAACTGCTCGGTGCTTTCACGGCGGGCACGCTCGAAGAATGGCGCGAGGTGCGCGACGGCGCTCTGTGGCTGCCCGCGAGCAGTGCGCCCGGCGAAGTCTGGTTCTTCCTCTCCAGCCGCACCGGCATGATGGTGAAGCGGCCCTCGGTAGGCGGCGAAGGCTACGTTCTCGATCACTATGACCGCGCCGCGCTCAACCGCTACCTGCGCACGGTGGCCGAGCCGCTGGTCAACGCGCTCGGCCCCGACAAAGCCTTCGCGCTGTTCTGCGACAGCCTCGAAGTGTTCGGCTCGGACTGGACGCCTGGCCTGCTTGCGGAGTTCCAGATGCGCCGCGGCTACGATCTGCGCCCGCTGCTTCCCGCGCTTGCCAGCGATCAGGGTGCGCAGACGCCAGGCATTCGCCACGACTGGGGCCGCACGCTCACCGAACTGCTCGACGAGCGCTTTCTCGCACCGCTGCATGCCTGGGTGCGCGCACGCGGTTCACAGTTCCGCATTCAGGGCTATGGCATCCCACCGGCGACGCTCACGAGCAATGCGCACACCGACATCAGCGAAGGCGAGGGAGCGCAGTGGAAGGTGGTGCGCGCCGCGCGCTGGGCCTCCTCGGCGAACCACATCTACGACCGCGTGGTGACGACTTCCGAAACCTGGACATGGCTCCACTCGCCCGCCATGCGCGCCACGCCGCTCGACATGAAGGCCGAAGCCGACATCCACTTCCTGCAGGGCGTCAACCAGCTCATCGGCCACGGCTGGCCCTACACAAACGCGGGCGAAGAATATCCCGGCTGGCGCTTCTACGCCGCCGCCGTCTTCAACGAGGCCAACCCCTGGTACATCGCCATGCCCGACATCGCACGCTATCTGCAGCGCATGAGCTGGTTGCTGCGGCAGGGCGAGGTGGCACACGATGTGGCGCTCTATCTGCCCACCTCGGATGCCTGGTCGCATTTCACCGCCGGACGTGTGCACATGATCGAAGCCCTGCGCGAACATGTGGGGCCGGAGGTGATGCCACAGATTCTCGACAATGGCTACGCGCTGGATTTCCTCGACGACGGCACGCTCGAACGCGCCCTGGGGCGCTACCGCGTGCTCGTGCTGCCCAATGTGGAATACCTGCCCGTGGCCGCCGCGCGCACGATCGAGGCGTTCCAAAAGCGCGGAGGCATCGTTCTCGCCACGCACCGCCGGCCTGAGCGCGCCCCCGGATTGCGTGCCCCGGCCGCCGATCACGACACAGTGCGTCAGGCGCTCGCCTCGGCCACGCTGGTGGCGCGCGATAGCGAACTAGGCGCGGCGCTGAAGTCCAAGCTCACGCCCGACATCGCCTGGAGCGCCGATCAGCATGCTCTGGGTTTCGAGCATCGCCGCACTCCCGACGCCGACATCTACTTCGTCGCCAACACCTCACATCAACCGGTGGAACTGCGCGCCCGCTTCCGCGCCGAGGGCACACCGGAGACATGGAACGCGCTCACGGGCGAGGTCACGGCCCCGCGCGGCCAAGGCGCGAACCTCGTCGTCGACCTCGCGCCCTACGAGTCACGCGTCTATGTCTTCAGCAAGCGCCCGCAACACTCTCGGCCTGAACCGCGCGCCTCCGGTGAGTCCGTCGACCTCGCCGCCGGATGGGACCGTCCGCTCGGCGACTGGGCAGCGGCTGACACCACACGCTACTTTTCCGGGACGCAAACCTACGAACGCGACGTGACCCTCACCGCCGCACAACTTCGCGGCGTGCGCTGGCGGCTCGATTTCGGAGCTGGCACTCCGGTTCCGGAGACGCGCCTCACCAACGGCCACCGCGCCTGGCTCGACGGCCCTGTGCGCGAAGCCGTCGTGGTCTATGTGAATGGCGAACGCGCCGGCGCCGTGTGGTGCGCGCCCTATCGCCTCGACGTCACACGCCTGCTCAAGCCCGGCGCCAACCGCATCCGGCTCGTAGCCGCCAACACCGCCATGAACCACATGGCCGGGCGTGCGCTGCCCAACTACCGTTTCCTGAACCTCCGCTACGGCGTGCGCTTTGAGCCGCAAGAGATGGAGAAGGTCACAGTGCTGCCTTCCGGCATCCTTGGCGGCGTGCGACTGGAGAGCCGGTGAACCGCCTCTGCCTCCTGCTCCCGCTGGCCGCATCCCTGGCGGCGCAAACCACGCCCATCCCCGACAAACTCGTCGTGCTCACCTTTGATGACGGCGTCGTCTCGCACGCCACTCACGTCGCGCCGCTGCTCAAGCAATACGGCTTCGGCGCCACCTTCTTCGTCTGCGAGTTCCCGCCCGACTTCCACGACAAATCGAAGTACATGACCTGGGAGCAGATGGGCCAACTCTCCCAGATGGGCTTCGAACTGGCTAGCCACACCCGCTCGCACACACACTTGAGCAAGCTCACCCGCGAGCAGTTTATAGAAGAGCTGCGCTACGTCGAAGACAAAGCCGCCTCGCTCGGAGCGCCGAAGGTCGTCAGCTTCGCCTACCCCAGCTACGTCACCGCCCCGATGGCTCCGGGCGTGCTGGCCGCGCGAGGCTACCGCTACGCGCGCATTGGCGGCGACAAGCCCTACGATCCGGCGCATGACGATCCTTACCTCATCCCCAGCTACACGACGCTCGCCACCAATCGCGACGCCGTTTTGAACGCCCTGCGCCAGGCCCGCGACGGCCGCGTGGTGGTGCTCACCCTACACGGCGTGCCCGACACCGCACACCCCTGGGTGAACACGCCGCCCGAGCTATTCCGCGAGTATCTCGACTTCCTGCGCGACAACCACTACACCGTAATCGCCATGCGTGATCTCGACCGCTATGCCAAGCCCGCCAAGCGCTGACCGCCCACTCTTGCGTGCCACAATCAGACCATGCGCCTTGTGATTGCCCTTGCGGCGTTTGCTTCCCTTCTTCCCGCTGCCGAGTCCCATCAACTCTTCCGCCAGCCCGCCCTTAACGCGACCCATGTTGTATTCCACTATGCGGGCGATCTCTGGTCGGTTCCGCGCGAGGGGGGCGAGGCGCGCCGCCTCACCGCCGCGCCGGGAGAGGAACGCGATGCTTACTTCTCCCCCGACGGCTTGCAGCTTGCCTTCACCGGCGAGTATGACGGCAACACCGACGTCTTTGTGATGCCCGCGGCGGGCGGCGTGCCCAAGCGCATCACCTACCACCCCGGCGCCGACCACGCCCGAGGCTGGACGCCCGATGGCAAGCGCGTGCTCATCCGCTCCTCGCGCTTCAATCCATCGCGCGGCACGCGTCTGTTCACCGTCACGCTCGTTGGCGCCGCCGACGGCGCGGCCGAACAACTTCCCTTCCCTCTGGCCGAAGCCGGCGCCCTCTCCCCGGATGCGACGCGAATCGCCTACGAGCCCGTGCCACCCGCCTTTGCCTGGTGGAAGCGCTATCGCGGCGGCCGCATGTCGAAAATCTGGATCGGCTCGCTTGCTGACTCCTCCGTCGAGTCGGTGCCGCGCACGAAATCGAACGACTTCAACCCGATGTGGGCCGGCGGCAAGCTCTACTTCCTCTCCGATCGCGATGGCGCCTTCACGCTCTACTCCTACGATCCGAAATCAAAGAAGGTGGCACGGGCCGTGGAGAACAAGAGCTTTGATTGGAAGTCGGCCTCGGCTTTCGGCGACACGATCGCTTACGAGCAGTTTGGCGGGCTGCATCTCTACGACGTCAAGTCAGGCAAATCGAAACCGGTCCCCGTCAGCGTCAATGCCGATCTGCTCGAACTGCGCCCGCGCCTGCAAAAGCTCACCCGCATGGAGGGCGCCGCCCTCTCGCCCACCGGCGTTCGCGCCGTGTTCCAGTCGCGCGGCGAGATTCTCACCGTGCCTGCCGAGAAGGGTGACCCGCGCAATCTGACGCGCACCACGGCCGTGGCTGAGCGCGACCCCTCGTGGTCGCCCGACGGACGATGGGTCACCTACTTCTCCGATGAATCGGGCGAGTATGAACTCGTCCTGCGCGAACAAGACGGCGCGGGCGAAACCAAGCGCTTCCGGCTCAGCGAAAAGCCTGGCTACTTCTCCAACCCCACCTGGTCGCCCGATTCCCAAAAGATCGCGTTCTCGGACAACGCGCTGCGTCTGGGCTATCTCGACATCGCCTCAGGCAAGGTGACCATCGTCGACACCGACCGCTATTCGAGCCCGCGCCGCGTCGAAACGGCCGCCTGGTCGCCTGACAGCAAGTGGCTCGGTTACACGAAGCAGGAGAAGAGTTCGCTGCGCACGGTCTATGTCTACTCGCTTTCTTCGTCGCAAGCCACCGCCATCACCGACGGTTTAAGCGACGCCTTCTCGCCCGCCTTTGACCGCGACGGCAAGCATCTCTACTTCCTCGCCTCCACCAACGTCGGACTGCAAATCGGTTGGCGCGACATGTCGAGCTTCGATCGCGAGTCCAGCGCCTCGGCCTATGCCGTTGTCCTGCGCAAGGATCTGCCCTCGCCGCTCGCTCCCGAAAGCGACGAAGAGAAGGTGGCCCCGGCCAAACCCGAAGCGCCCGCGGCCAAACCGGAAGCCAAGCCAGAAGCCAAGAAGGACCCACCTGCCGTCACCATCGATTTCGACGCCATCAGCCAGCGCATCCTCGCCCTGCCCATTCCCGCCCGCAACTACAGCGCGCTCATGCCGGGCAAGCCGGGCGTGCTGTTCCTGCTGCAACAAGGCAGCGGACCGGGCTCCACGGGCACGTCGCTGCACAAATTCGATCTCAAAACGCGCAAGACCGAGCGCTTCCTGGAAGGCCTCAGCGGCGCGCAACTCTCCGCCAACGCCGAGAAGATGCTCATCGCCCAACCGCCCAATCGCTGGAGCATAGTCGGAACCAACGCGCCCCCGAAGCCCGCTGACGGCGCGCTGAAGATGGACTCGCTCGAGGCTTGGGTGGACCCGCGCGCCGAATGGGCGCAAATGGTCCGCGAAGCCTGGCGCGTGCAGCGCGACTTCTTCTATGACCCCAATCTGCACGGCGTCGACGTAAAGGCGATGGAGAAGCGCTACGAGCCGTTTGTGGCGAACGTCGCCAGCCGCGGCGATTTGAGCTACCTCATCGGCGAAATGATGGGCGAGTTCACCGCCGGACACCTCTACATCCAGGGCGGCCAGCGGCCCGAGGTCAAATCGGTGCCGGGCGGTCTACTGGGCTGCGACTTTGCAATCGAGAACGGCCGTTACCGATTCGCACGCGTCTACAACGGCGAGAACTGGAACCCCGAATCACGCGCGCCGCTGACACAACCCGGCGTCAATGTGGCCGCCGGCGAATACCTGCTCGCCATCAACGGCGTGGAACTGCGCGCCGCCGACAATGTCCACCAGCGCCTGGAGGCTACCTCGGGCAAACAAGTCACGCTGCGGGTAGGCACGGATGCCTCCGGCGCCGGCGCGCGTGAAGTCACCGTCATCCCCACGGCCAACGATTCCCGCCTCCGCTATCTCGACTGGATCGAAAGCAACCGCCGCAAGGTGGATCAACTCAGCGCTGGCAAACTGGCCTACGTCCACCTGCCCGACACCTCGCGCGGCGGCTACTCCAACTTCAACCGCTACTACTTCGCGCAGACCGGCAAACAAGGCGCCGTGATGGATGAGCGCTTCAACGCCGGCGGCGCGCAGCCGGACTACATCATCGACTACCTGCGCCGCCCGCTCATCCACTACCGCACCACGCGGCATGGCGAGGACTTCCAGGGCCCCCTCGGCGGCATCTTCGGACCAAAGGTGATGTTGATCAATGAATTCGCCGGTTCCGGCGGCGACTCCATGCCGTGGTACTTCCGCAAAGCCGGCGTCGGGCGCCTGGTGGGCAAGACCACCTGGGGCGGACTGGTGGGTGGCGGCGGCGGCTTCCCGCTGCTCATGGATGGCGGCGCGGTCACCCCGCCCAGCGTCGCCTGGTGGGACCCCGACACCGGCGAATGGGTGGCCGAAAACGTCGGCATTCATCCCGATGTCGAAGTCGAGTTCGATCCCAAAGCCTGGCGCGCCGGGCGCGATGTGCAGCTGGAAAAAGCCGTCGAACTGCTCATGGCTGAACTCGCCAAGCCGCGCCCTCCGGCTAAACCGAGGCCGGCGTTTCCCAATTATCAGCAGCCCAAGTAAGCCCAGCGCTTACTTCGCGAAGTACTCTTCGTTCATCGTCACCGGATACTTGCGGCGGATCTCCTGCATGAACTTCTGCCGCAACTCCGTGCCCGACTTCTCTTTGATCTCGGCCTTCACCTCGTCAAACGCGCGCTCCTTGATCTCCAGCATCTGGATGATGTGAAAACCAAACTGCGTGCGCACCGGCTCGCTGATCTCTTTTTCCTTCAGCGCAAAGGCGGCTGTCTCAAACGGCGCCACCATCTGCCCGGCCGAAAAGAAACCGAGATCACCGCCTCGCGAGCCAGAACCTACGTCGTCGGATTCAGCCTTGGCAGTGGCCTCGAAGTCCTCGCCCGCAACGAGCCGCTTACGAAGCCCCTGCGCATGCGCCAGCGCTTCCTCTTCAGTCTTCTCCTTCTGCCCCTCACGCAGCGGAACCACCGAGCCTGGCAGGCGGATCAGGATGTGCCGCGCGTGCACCTGCTTGTAGATGGACTTGTTGCGCTCATAGAACTCGCGGATGTTGGCTTCGTCGGCCAGCGCCTTCTGCATCTCGGCGTTCAGGAAGGAGTTGGCCAGCGCCTGCTCGGCCTGAAAAGCAAGCTGCGCGGCGATCCCGGGATCCTGGTTGTAGCGCAGCGTGCGCGCTTCGGCGGCCACCTGCATCACGTCGAGCATCTGCTGTGCCAGGCTCTTCCGCGCCGGGCCGATGCCCATCGACTTTAAGTAATCCGGCAACCCGGCCACGAAGCTCTCAAACTGCGACTTCGTGATCTTCACCTCGCCGGAACTTGCGATCACCGGATCGGCCGCCGCGGAGGCCGGAGCGTTTGCTTTGGCTGCGGCAGGCTTTGCGGCGGCTTTCGGCGCGGCGCTCTTCTTGGCAACGGGCTTCGCCGCGACAGCGGGCTTGGCCGCTGCGGCGGACTTCGGCTTGGCAGCCGCGGCGGGCTTCGGCGCGGGGGCCGGAGCCTGCGCCATCAGCGCCATCGCGCACACACTCGTGGCAATCGAAACAAGGAAGGGAAATCGCATAGTGATTCCCTTCAGTGTAGCTTGTGCCGGCCCGTGCTTACTCCTCCGGGCTGAACGCGTAGAGCGTGCCGTCGTAAGTGGTCAGGTAGACGCGTCCGTTGGCCACCGCCAGCCCGCCGAAATGCGTGAACGCCGTGATCGACTTACCGGAGTTCCACAGCTCCTTGCCGGTCTTCGCATCCAGCGCGTAGAGGATCGCATCGGACACCTTGCGCTCCACGCGGTATTGCGAATCTACCAGCCGGCCGTTCTCGTCCACCTGCTTCACATACTCGCCGCTGGCGATCACGAACAGGATGCCGTTGACGATCACCGGCGGTTCTGGCACGTGCATGTCGCGTGAAATCCAAGCCGCTTCAGGCTGCACCTTGCCATCCTTCTCCACGATCTTGAAAGCCATGATCGAACCCGCGTTGGCTTCGCCATGGGAGAGCGGGAACTTCGGCGCCGTCGACGCCGGCCGGCCCCAGGCGGGCATGTAAAGCCAGCGCGTGCCTTGCTCATCTTCATACGACGCGGCCGAGCCCCAGAAGCCCTGGCCGGCGAAGTCGACGTCTTCGTTGGTGATCAGTTCACTGCGGTACATCGGCGTGCGATGGTCCTCGCCGCCCAGGCTCTTGCTGTCGAGCAGGAACAGCACACCCTCCTTGCCACCTCCGGCAATCAATTCGCGCCCCTTGAATGGAAACACGACGGGCGTGAAGTTGCCCTGGTCGAGATCCTTCTTTGTGATCCAGGCGCGATTGGTGGGCGTGTAGGAGTCGGCCATCTCCAGCGTCTTCGCCTTGTAGCTGAGGAACGAGTCGGCCCACTTGCCCTTGGCCGGGTCAAACGAACCATCGCCGGTTTCGACGTACACACGGCCATCGGCGCCCACCGCCGCACCGGCCCGGCCCCAGATGCCCGCGCCTGCCGTCGTCGTCGTGCGTGCCTCGCGCACAGTGCGCTCCGGGTCGTTCAGATCCATCGTGAACACGCCGTTCTTGTGGCCACCGCAGCCTTGCCCGATGGGCGCGGTGAGCACGCCGCCGACAAGATTCAGACTGTACGGTTTGGCAAACGGCGGCGTGAACTGCTTCGGCGGAAACGTATCCTCACCGTTCACCAGGTTCAGCGCGTGCAGCATGCCATCGCTGGTCACCACGTAGACCACACGCGCCCGCTTGTCGATCACAGGCGTGGCCGTCAGCGCGTTCGGGCAGAGCCAGCCCGGCTTCTGTTTCGGCGTGCCGTTGATGGTGAATTTCTTCCGCCAGAAAATCTTCTGCGTGTCCGTGTCGATGGCAAACAGCGTGTCGTCGGCGCCGGCCACCACGGCCAGTTCCTTGAAGCCGCGCGGCGTGATCACCGGGTTCACCACCACCGGCGTGGTGAGCGTGTGCAACTCCTTAATGCCCACCTCGAGCTTCATCTTCCACTCCAGGCGCATCTTGCCGACGTTACTCAGCGTGATCGTCTCTTCGCCCTGGGCCAGGCCCGTGCGCTGCGGATCACCGCCGAAAGTCAACCAGTCGCCGGCCAGGCAGAGGGAAGCGAAACAAAACGTGGTCAGTACGATTCTCATTACAGGGGTTCCTCAAGGACAATGTTGAAAATGATATCCGAGTTCGCCCCCGCTTTGACGGGCAGGCGCAACTGGCGGCTGGCGGGGTCGTACTGCAGCGCCGGGTTCTCAGCGCCAATCGCCGCCACCGACCGAGGTGCGCTCACATTGTGAATCACCCACACATAGCCGCGCTCCACCTTCGATTCGATCTCCAGCCGCAACTGCTCGCCCGCCGGCGCCGCATGCACCTGCGAGATGTCATCGAGCCTCTCTTCGCTCAGGAAGAACTCCGCGCCGAGACGGGGGAAGTAGTGCAACTCCAGCCCGTTCGCTGATTGCAGGGGAAGAATGATGCCATTGCGCGCGAACCGTCGCGGACCATCGGGCGTGGCCACCATCTGGCGGCCACGATGCACGGCCCCGCTGGCCAGATCGGTCCAAACGCCCGGCGGCAGATAGGTGCGCTCGCGCGTGGCAATCAACACTTCGTCGCCAATCATGAACGACGAGGTGATCGAGGCCGCCACATCATCGCTGGAAAACTGCATCGCCAGCGGACGAACCACGGGAATGCCGCGGTCGCGCGCCTCGCACAAGTAGGTGTAGAGGTAAGGCTCCCACTGCGGACCGCTCAGAAACTCGCTCCAGGCGATCACCTGCTTCAGACCCGGCACCAGCACGCCGGACATGGACGAAGCAGCCAAGTCGGCCAGTGACGGAATGTCGCGCGCATAGACCGGCTTGCCGCGGCGCAGATCGTCCATGCGCGGCACGGGCATGGGAGGCGTGATGATGTGATGCTCCTCGAGAATCTCTTTCGGGGTGGGGCCGTAATAGACAAACTGCTCCCACTGTCGCGCCTGGATGTTGCCCACGCGCAGCCGGCTGCGCTCCGCCGCCCCGGCATCCACATCGTAGGAACCAGGCGAGCCGAAGAACATGCCATAGCCGCGCGAAGAGAGAAAGAGCGGCGTGGCCGTTGTCAGGCGTTCGCCGCGAACATCGAGCTTGCCCTCCGTGCTCAACCCGTACGCCGCGAAACCGAAGATACGCTCGGCCTGTTCGAGATGAATCGCCGTCTCGATCCCTGATGGCTGCGCATGCGCCACCGGCTCCTGACTAAACAACGGCGAGCCGTCTGAGACGAGCTCCGCGCGGAGGACCAGCGTCGCGCGGTCCATGTGGAGCCGCACATAGCGCGTCTCCCACACGAGCGCCGCCGCCGTTGCCGTGAGCTTCACCGCCACCTCGTCCTGCACCGGATCGCGGCTCAGGCAAGCGGCCTGCCAGCAGCGTGTGAAGCGGAAGCTGCTCTCGCTGATCCAGCCCACTTCGGCCGCGCCATCGCTCAGCGTCAACAGCGTGATGTTGCCGCGCCGTGTATACGAGGCAACGGCAGCCTGCATGGCCACCGCCGCCAGAAGGAATGAAACGGCTAACCGCAGATGCGTACCAGCTCCTTCTGAATCTCGCCCGTCACCATGGCGCGCCCGGCGCCGACATACATGTTCACTTCGCTGCGCACGCCGAACTCCGGCAGATAGGCGCCGGGTTCAATGCTGAAGCATGTGCCGGGGATGAGCCGCCGGTCATCGTGCGTCTCGAGGTTGTCCATGTTGGCGCCAGCGCCGTGCACATCGCGGCCAATGGAATGACCGGTGCGGTGAATGAAGAAGTGGTCGAGCCCCAGGCCTCGCAAATGGCCGCGCGCGGCGTCGTCCACCTCAAAGCCGTGCACCGCCTCGCCCGCCGCAATCGCCGACTGCACGCGTTGAATCGCCGCGTCGCGCGCCCCGGCCACGGCCTCGTAGATGCGCACCTGCTCGCTCGGAATCACATCGGCCGTCGAGCCGGTCCAGGTGATGTCGTAGTACACCGCCTCGGGGTCATTTGCGAGTTTGGCCCACAGGTCAATGAGCAACAAATCGCCTTTGACGATCGGCGCGTGGACCTCCGCCGTCGGTTCGTAATGCGGGTTGGAGGCATTCGCGTTCACCGCCACAATCGGACCATGATCCGTGAACAGCCCCTCGCGCCGGAAGGCCTCGAGGATAAACTGCTGCACGTCGTACTCGCTCACCGCCTGGCCTAGCCTCAGCCGTTCGCCGGCGAACACAAACCCGTCCGCGCGCACACGGTCCACGCGGCGGCCCGCTTCCAGATGCGTCTCCAGTTGCGCCTCGGTCCAGCGCGCTTCGAAGAACTGCACCAGGTTGGCCGAACTGGCGATCTCCACACCCAGCGAACGCACCAGCTCAATCGTGCCCGCGTCCACCAGCCCGATGTAGGGGATGTTGTTCTTCGGCGAATACTGCATGGCGATGCGCCGCGCCCCGCCCAGCAGCGTCGTCAGCGCCTCCACTTGTGTGCCCCAGCTTGAGTACTTCTTCTTCGCCCCCGGCAGCGCATCGAGCATGCCCGATTCAATGGCATGCACCAGCGCGCGCGGTTCGCCCGTGGACGGAATGAAGTAATACCAGCGCCGAGTCACCATGCGAGGCGGACGGAAGCCGAGTACGCGATAAGCGAGCGGGTCGCGCTCGTGGTGGTCATAGAAGAGCCAGCCGTCGAGTTGTTCCTCGCGCAGGGCGGCCTGGATGTCGGTCACGTTCATGTTCGGATTCTCCGTGCGCTCACGGGAGCGCCAATGCCCAATCATAAGCCGCGCGGGCGATGCGGGCGATAACAGCCTCGCGCGTGGCCTCGTCGGCCCGTGAGTCGCGGATGAAGACGGCCACCGCCAGATGGCGCCCGTTGGGCAGCGTCACGATGCCGATATCGTTGGTCGCCGCCGTCACGCCTTTCAAGGTTCCCGAGGTGCCGGTCTTATGCGCCACCGGCGTGCCCGGCGGCAGATTGCCCTTGATGCGCCGCATGCCGGTGGGCGTCTCCGTCATCATTTTCAACAACAGTTCGCGTGACTCCGGCTTCAACCCGCGAGGGTTCATGATGGCATAGAGCAGTTGGATCGCCGCAACCGGCGTGGAGTAGTTCTTGTACTGCGTCGCCTGCCGCGCCCCGATCTGCTTCTCGGTATGCAACACCCGCATCTCGGTGATCTTGATCAACTCCAGAAACGCATCCACCATCTCCGGACCGCCCAGCGCGCGCAGCAGCACATCGCACGCCGTGCCGTCACTCTGCGAGACGTTGTAGGCGAGCACCTCGTCCAGCGTCAGGCTGGTGCCCTGCGGATAGCGGTCGCGCAGCGGGCTCCACTGCGGCGGCTTCACAAAGTCCTTCGGAGTGATCTGCACCAGTTGGTTCAGCGCCATGCGACCGCGATCCACACGCGTCATCACGTGCAGTGCGATCGGCAGCTTGTAGACGCTCTGCATGGGAAACCGGTCGTTGCCGTGAAACGCGTAGGCCCTTTCGGTCTCCATCAACGAGAACGCCGCGCCCACCTGGCCCTGCGCCGGCGCAGCCATCGCCGCGATGTCGGGCATGGCGGCGGTTTGCGACCACAGCGGGGCCAGCAGCCCCACGGCGACGATCGCCGGACTAATGCGCGCTCTCACCACCGGCTGCTTCCGCCTCAAAGAATGGCTTCCATTTCGATTCGGGAGGCGGCGGCGAAAGCAGGCTCACCACCACCAGCGCGGTCACAGAAGCGCCCACCGCTGGATACACGGCATCGAGCGTATAGCCCATGAAGTTCCAGAGAATCGTCACCGCCGCGCCCAGCGTGATCGACGCAATCGCCCCCGACGTCGTCGCCCGCTTCCAGAAAAACACCGCCAGCACCGAGGGCGTCACCGCCGCGCCATAGATCGTATAGGCATAGAGCGCCGCTTTGAGGATGCTCTCAAAATGCGCCGCCTGCAACAGCGCGAACAGCCCCAGCGCCACCACGATGATGCGCGAAACCAGCAGCGTCTGCCGCTCCCCCGCCGACGGGTTGAGGAAGCGCAGATAGACATCGTGGATCAGGTTCGTCGCCGGAGAGAACAGGTAATTGTTCGCCGTGGAAATCACCTTGGCGAAGATGCCGCCGATGAGAAACGCTCCGATCCACGGCGGCAGGCCGAGCTTGGCGCTCACCGGAATCGTCTCGCGCGGATTGTCGATCGTAAGGAACGAACTGCCGAACACGGCAAACGTGATCAGCGCTGTTTCCAGCACCAGCGTCCCGATGATCCAGCCATACACAGCCAGCTTGGCGTCGCGCTCCGAACGCGCCGAGAAGAACTTCTGGTACATGCCCTGGTTGCCCACCAGCAGCAGCATGGTCGGCAGCAGCAGCCCGAAGGCCTGGTCCGGCGACATCGTGCTGAACAGCGTGAAGTGGTCCGGCGGCAGTTTCGCCGTCACCGTGCTCCAACCGCCCGCGGCGTTGAGCAGGATGGGCAGCGAGACCAGCACGGTCACCACGATCAGTCCGCCGATGATGCGGTCCAGATAGGCCACGCTCGCCATCCCCGCCGCCGCCGTGAACAGGATCACGAACCCGGCGATGACGTACATGCCCGTCGTGCGGTCGGTGCCGAAGATGAGGTGCAGGATGTCGCCGCCGCCCTTGAACTGGTAGCTCGTGATCACCGTGTAGGCGATCACGATGGCCAGCGTTGCCATCACCCGCGCCACCGGGTTGTAGCGGTTCTCCAAAAGATCGGGCACGGTGAACTGCGCAAACCGCCGCGCACGCGCCGCGATGAACGCAATCACGGCCAACCCGCACCAGCCGCCCGCCGGTTGCCACAATCCGGCAAAGCCATACTTGTAGGCCGCCTCGCCGCCGGCAAACAGCGAGCCTGCGCCGATCCAACTCGACAGCAGTGTGAACACCAGCACATGCCACGGCAGCGTGCGCCCGGCCAGCAGGAAGTCCGTGCGGTTCTTCACGCCCAGCATCTTTTGAATCGACACGCCCACCAGGACCGCGACCACCGCGGCCAGCACGACGATATAGAAAGTGTTGTCCATCATCCGTCCTTGTGCGCGGCCGCTTCCACGACGCGCGACTCCACACGCACCGGCAGGCTGGCCACGCCCGCCACGCCGCGCGGGTCGGCGACGCGAAAGCTGAGCACATCGTCAATCCAGTCCTGGCTCGTGCCGTCCCAGTTTTGCGTGGCCGCCGTCAGCGTGTATTCATGCCCCG
The DNA here is from genome assembly GCA_017304135.1 of Acidobacteriota bacterium. Classification (GTDB taxonomy): domain Bacteria; phylum Acidobacteriota; class Terriglobia; order Bryobacterales; family Bryobacteraceae; genus JAFLBB01. The sequence continues at coordinate 86,672 of JAFLBB010000006.1, forward strand.
CCAGCAGGCAATCGAAACCAAATTCCACCACCAACTCCTGACCCGCCGCCACCGCGCCCAGTTCCCTGCCCTCCACGCGCGTGTTGGTGCCAAACACATCCAGGCCCAGCCGGTTGCGAATGAGGATACCGATCACCGGCTGATCACAGGCCCGCACAAACTCGGCCCGCACGCGCACCGTCACCGCGCTGCCCGATGGCACCACGCTCACCGCGCGGCCATTCAAATCGAGCAACTCCACTTCCACCACGCGGCTCGACCCGTCACCGTGGCGATACGTGCTGTCGCCCTGCTGCGTGCGCTCGTCCTCGCCGCGCGGCGCATGATGCTCCAGCACCAGCCCGACATAGCGGTTCACCACGTCTGACGGCCGCCCTTCGGCAATCACCTGGCCGTGATGCAAAAAGACGGCGCGGTCGGCCAGCCGCTTCACCAAACCGAGGTCATGCGAAACGAACAGAATCGTCACGCCGCGTGCCTTCAACTCTTCAAACTTCTCCACGCAGCGCCGGGAGAAGATCGCATCGCCCACCGCCAGCGCCTCATCCACAATGAGCACGTCGGGCTCCACATGAATCGCCGTGGAAAAGGCCAGCCGCACGTACATGCCGCTGGAATACTCCTTCACTGGTCGGTCAATGAACTCGCCGATGCCGGCAAAAGCTTCGATGCGCGGAAAGGCCTCGATCATCTCATCACGCGTGCGGCCCATGATCTCGCCGTTGAGCAGCACGTTCTCTCGGCCCGTGAACTCCGGGTTGAAGCCCGCTCCCAGTTCCAGCAGCGCCGCCACCCGGCCCTCCACGCGCACCACGCCGCGCGTCGGCGTGACAATGCCGGCCACGATCTGCAGCAGCGTGCTCTTGCCGGAACCGTTCGGCCCGATGAGCGCCAGCATCTCGCCCGCGTTCACCTGCAGCGTCACGTCTTCCAATGCGTGAAAATCGTGATGCCGCTGCCGCCCCGTGGCCACCTCAATGAGCCGGTCAGAGGGCCGCTTGTACATCGCGTACACTTTGCTGATGTTCTGAATGGCAATCACAGCCGAACCCTGTCCCGACGTGCCCGAGGAATGTTTCAGCATACCGCGCCGCCCTCAGGGCGGATCAAAGGCGTAGACCTCCAACCGACGGAAGCGTCCGAGGAACCGCGCAGGTCCGTGGCGCGCGGCGATGCGCGGAATGTAGGTCGACGTCCCCGGCACATCGGCGTACACCATCGCCGCGAAGCGCTGTCCGGCCACACGCGATACGGCGGCATCGAAGAACGGCTCTTGCCGCGAGTGCACGTAATAGGGCAGCGCGATGGTCGGCCCTGCATGTTCGTAAAAGAGCGACGGGGCCACTAAAAAACCATGCCATCGGGCGTCGCGCAACCGAACTGGATGCGCGGCCTCGACCAGTCCGCTCTGCATCAGCACCGGCGCAGCCCGGCCGCCTTCCCACTGGCGCACCGCCGCCATTGCCGCGCGCCAATCGGCATCGGCATGCGCAGGCCACGCACCTTGCATGGCCACACTCGCCGCCAGAACCGCCGCTGAGAACACCGTGGCAAAACGCATCCGGCCTCGCGCATCGGTCAGCGCGGCGATCACGGCTGGAACGGCGAACAGCCAGCCCACCAGGATCGCCAGCGTATAGCGATGAAGAAAAACGTTGGCCGGCGCGCTGAGCCCATAGCCAAGCAGCAGCGCACCCATCACCAAAGCCAGCGAAACGCCCATGGTCAGGTGCCGCTTCGTCTCCGCTCCCCAACCGCCCCAGCGCCACCCTCCAACCGCCACCAGCACCGCCAACGCCACCACCGCCGGACCGGCGATCGCCGGCGGCATCAACAACCGCAGGTCACCCCAGTTCAGCGGGCGCGGGGGAATCAGCATCGTGCGCGTGCCCCCGGCAATCTCCCGCAGGCGTAACGCTTCCGGCAGCGCCACCAATCCCGCCCCGGCCACAATCGCGGCCATCGCCCACCACCTCCGCCGGTCCCAGTCCCGCCACGGGACCATCCAGATCAGCCACACCCCATGAGCCAGCAGGCTCGTCGCCACAAGCGGTTGCGCATGCACGAGCAGTCCCGCGCTCACCATCCACGCCACGCCCGCGCGCACCGACCACTGCCGGCACAGGCTCATCCATGCCGCCGTGGCCACCACCAGCAGCAGCACGGCCAGCGCGTATGGCCTCGCGTCAAGTGCAAAGAACGAGAGATCCGGCGAGGCTACGCACATCGCCGCCACCGCCCACCCGAAACCGCCGCCAAACCGCCGCTCCATCCACACGCCGAGCACCGCCACCGCCCCCGCCATCGCCGCCAACGACGGCAACCTCAGGGCCCACTCGCTGTGCCCGGCCACCTGCGTCCAGCCAAGCAGCAGCGCGCCATAGAAGCGCGAGTTCGGGTGCATCCCCGTCCGCACCCACAACTCCCGCCATCCATCGGCGATCGTCCACCACGTCCCGGTCTCGTCCATCCACAGGCTATCCAAGCCCGGCAACAGCCAGTACCGGACCACATGAATCGCCGTGAGAGTCAGCAGCAGCCAGCGCAATCGAATCAGAATAGCAGCCGCACCCCCCGCCCGGCGCTACAATCAGGCTTATGCGTCGCCTTTTGCTCGGAGCATGCCTGGCTGCGGTCTCATTGCTGGCCCAAAAGCAGCCCTTCACCGTGGAGCGGCTGTTGGAGTTGCAGCGCCTCTCCGAGCACGAACTCTCGCCCGACGGCACCCAGGTGGCCTTCACCGTGCAGACCGTCAACGTCGAGGCCAACACCAAACCGCGCCAGATCTGGGTCGTTCCTCTCGCCGGCGGCACACCGCGCAAGCTCACCACTGAAGGCAACAACTACCGCCCGCGCTGGTCGGCCGACGGCAAATCGCTCGCCTTCCTCTCCACCCGCTCCGGCTCGGCCCAGGTGTGGCTGATGAATGCAGACGGCTCAGGCGCGCGCCAGGTGACCACCATCTCCACCGAGGCCGACGCGGTGAGCTTCGTCCCCGGCGGCAGCAAGATCGTCTTCACCAGTGAGGTCTACCCCGAGTGCACCAACGACGCCTGCAATAAGGCCAAACTCGAAGCCGAGTCCAAGAGTAAGTTAAAGGCCCGCACCTACACCTCGCTGCTCTACCGCCACTGGGACACCTGGCAGGGCGCCCGCCGCAAGCACATCTTTCTCGCCTCGCTCGAAGGCGGCGAACCGAAGGACCTCACCCCCGGCACCCGCGACGTGCCCCCCTTCTCCCTCGGCGGCGGTGACGACTACGCCATCGCCCCCGACGGCAACGAAATCTGCTTCGTCATGAACACCGACGCCGAACTGGCCACCAGCACCAACTCCGACCTCTTCGTCGTCAGCCTCACCGAACCCGGCGAACCGCGCAAAGTTGTCGAAAACCCCGCCGCCGACAACTCCCCTCTCTACTCCCCCGACGGCCGCTACATCGCCTACCGCGCCCAATCCCGCCCCGGCTTTGAAAGCGACCGCTGGCGCCTCATGCTGCTGGAACGAGAAACCGGCCGCTCCACAAGCCGCACCGATAACCTCGACCTCAACGTGGAAGCCATCTCCTGGGCCCCTGACTCCAAACGCCTCTTCTTTGTCCTGGAAGACCGCGGCCGCGCCAACATCCACATGCTGCCCATCGCCGGCGGCGCCAGCCGCTCCGTCGTCGCCGGAGCCAGCCACATGGACGGCCCCCAGTTCACCCCCGACGGCCGCACCATGATCTATGCCGAACACTCCGGCTCGGCCCCCACTGAGATCTTCAAGGCCAGCTCCGCCGGTGGCGCCCCCGTCCCCCTCACCCGCCTCAACGACGCCCTGCTGCGCAACGCCGCCCTGCAACGCCTGGAGGACTTCTGGGTCGACAGCACCGACCGCGCCCGCGTCCACAGCTTCGTCATAAAGCCGCCCGATTTCGACAAGGAGAAGAAGTACCCCGTACTCTTCCTCATCCATGGCGGCCCGCAAGGCGCCTGGGGCGAAAGCTGGAGCTACCGCTGGAACCCGCAGGTGTTCGCTTCGGCCGGCTTCGTCGTCGTCATGCCCAACCCGCGCGGCTCCACCGGCTACGGCCAGAAGTTCACCGACGAGGTGAGCGGCGACTGGGGCGGACGCGTCTACGACGACATCATGGCCGTCACTGACCATGTCGCCGCCCAGCCTTGGGCTGACCCGGCCCGTTTTGCCGCCGCCGGCGGCTCCTTCGGCGGCTACATGGTCAACTGGCTCCTCGGCCACACAGACCGCTTCAAAGCCTTCGTCTCCCACGCCGGCGTCTATGACCTGCCCAGCATGGGCGGCGAAACCGAAGAGCTATGGTTCACCAAGTGGGAGTTCGGCGGCCTGCCCTGGCAAACGCCGGAAACGCACGCCAAGTGGTCGCCCTCGCAGCACTCCGCCAACTTCAAAACGCCCACCCTGGTCATCCACGGCGAGCTGGATTTCCGCGTCCCCTACGGCCAGGGCCTGCAGCTCTTTACCGCCCTCAAGATGAACCAGGTGCCCTCCAAGCTCCTCGTCTACCCCGACGAGGGCCACTGGATCCTCAAGCCGCAGAACACCGTCCTTTGGTACAAGACCTTCCAGGACTGGATCCAGGAGTGGACGCGCCCGCAAGCGCGCTGACCCCGCGGTCCCGCACCTCAGCGGTAGCCCGCCGCCTGCAGTTCAAACAGCTCGGCATACCGCCCGCCCTGCCGCACCAACTCGTCGTGGCTGCCTGACTCGACCACCGTGCCGCCGCCCGGTCCCCCGGCCCCCAACACATAAATCCGGTCCGCCATCCGCACCGTGGAAAAGCGGTGGCTGATGAGCACCGCCATCTTCCCCGCCGTCAGGTCCGCAAACCGCCGGAACACCTCATACTCGGCCCGCGCATCCAGGCTCGCCGTCGGTTCATCGAGAATCAGCAGTTGGGCATCCCGCATGTAGGCCCGCGCCAGGGCGATCTTCTGCCACTGCCCGGCGGAGAGATCGGATCCCCCTTCGAACCGCCGCCCGAGCATCGTGTCGTAGCCCTTCGGCAGCCCCTCAATCACCGGCTCGGCCTGACTGCTGCGGGCCGAAGCGGCGATCCGCTCGCGGTCTTCCAAGCTCTCCACCCGCCCCAGGCCGATGTTCTCCCAAACTTTCATGTCGTAGCGCACATAGTCTTGAAAAATCACGCCAATCTCGGCCCGCAACCGGGCTGGATCGTACTCCCGCAGCAGCTTGCCGTCGAGCAGGATCTCGCCCTCGGTGGGCTCATACAGCCGCGCCAGCAGCTTCACCAGCGTCGTCTTCCCGGCCCCGTTTTCGCCGATCAGGGCGATGCGCTGCCCCGGCTCCAACCGCAGGCTGACGTCGCGCAGGGCGGTTTTGCCGCTTCCCGGGTAAGCAAAGCTCACCCCGCGAAACTCAAAACCCTCGCTGATGGGACGCGGCGCCGGAAGCCACGTTTTGCCTTCAGGCGGCGCTTCTACTTTCGGCCGCATCGCGAAGAAATCATACAGGTCTTGCAGATAGAGCGCCTGCTCGCTGACCTCGTTGACGCGGCGGAAGAGCTCCTCAATCAACCCCCGCGAGCGCGCGAACGAGCCCGCCAGAAACGTAAGGTCGCCCACACTAAAGCCGCCGCTCAGCGTACCCCGGATAATGTACAGGTAAGCTGCGTAGTATCCCCCGGTGCCCAACACATTGAGAAGCCCACCAGTGGTCGCCCGGCGCACGGCCAGACGACGGTGCTCCCCCAGGAAGCGCTCGGACAGGACGCGGTAACGTTCCGCCAGGTAGTCGCCCAACCCGAACAGCTTCACCTCTTTGGCCGTCTGGCCGGAGGCCCCCAGCATGCGCACATAGTCCAGCTCGCGGCGCTCCGGCGTCCAGCGGTAAAACAGCGAATAGGCGAGCCCTGCAAAGTGGCTTTCGCCGATGAACGAGGGGATCACGGCCACAGTCAGCAGGGGCAGCAGCCACGGGGCAAACACGAGCAGGCCGGCCGAGAGCGTGGCCAGCGTCACCAGGTCCTGGGCGATGCCGAACAGCCCCGCCAGTAGGCCCATTCGCCCGGCCGTCTGTCGGCGCGCGCGCTCCATCGTGTCGTAGAACTCAGGGTCTTCAAAATGAACAAGATCCAGCGTTGCCGCGTGGCGGATCAGGCGTACGCTGATCTCGTTGGTGAAGCGGTCGCTGAGCAGGCTGTCGCACATCGCCACGCCCCGCCCCAGCCAGTCGCCCACAATCGCCAGGCCAAATTCGAGCCCCACGAGCAGGTAGATCGACCCCGGATCCCCGTTTCCGGCCCCCAGCAGCCTCACCACGCCGTCAACGATCAGTTTCCCGACCCAGAGCATCGCCAGCGGCACCGCCGCCCGGCAGAGCCGCAAAGCCAGGCTCGCGGACACCAGCGCCGGTGAGGTGGCCCACACCATACCCAGCAGCGGCGGGATGTTGCGTAACGCGCCCAACCGCTCCCGCCAACCCGACGGCAAAGGTTTTTTGGGCTGGTTCGGGTGCATACCCAGGAGTCTAGCACCGCCGCCCGGAGACCGAACCGGACCAGGCGCTGGGGCGAAGAAACCAGAAAGCCCACCAAGTGGTGGGCTTTCTGTCTCTCCAGCCGCCGCCGGAGAGGATGTTCATTGGGAGAATCAGAATCGAACAGTACGGGACCGTCGAATCCTTTGTTGATTTGGAGTTTATCGCCTGGGGCGGGATCAGTCAAGAAAAAAAGTCCGCAAAAAATACAGCCCGTAACCAACTCTAACTAAATAACTTGCCCACTTTCATCGAAAATCGCAGGCTGTGGAAAATTTGTTGATAACCTGTTGATTTCCTGTCGGCGAAAGCTCTAAGCGGAGAGATCAATTGGATTTAGGCGCGCCCTTGGCGGCGGAGAAACGCGCTCATCCCCGGTGGTCGTCGATGTGGAGGGTGAGCATGGCGTCCTCCTCCTTTTCCCAACCCAGGTACTTGCGCCCGAGCACCTTTGTGCCCCCGATGATGGCCCCCACACCGATGATGAACAGGATCGTGACGCCAACGAAAATGAAGGCGTTCAGGATCACGTCGCCCATGTTCGGCTCGGGCGGCCTGACGGTTTCATCCCAGGAGACGCTGGCCTGGTAGTTGACCTTGGCCAGCAGGCGCTCGGCGGCGTCCGCGTCGGCCCCGCCGATGAGCAGGGCCACCATCGGGCCGGTGCGTTTGGCCAGCACGCCGGTGAGTTTCTCGAACTGCTGCACCTGCCTCTTGGCCATGGCGGGCGTGGGGTAGCTGAAGATGGCCAGCGTCATCGGGCCTTGCGGCGAAGTGTAGCGGCCGATCTGCGCCTCGGCGCCCAGGTGAAAGGCGGCGATGGAGGGCGGCACGCGGGGCTCGAAGCGTTCGAGCGACACCGGGCCTAGCACGAAGCGCTGCGAGCCGTTCTCCAGGCCTTCGGCGGGCAGGTAGCCAGGCAGCAGCGGCAACGGACCGCGCTCCAGGCGGGGCAGTTGCACGAACAGGATCTGCCGCTTTTCCTCATCCGGAATGTGGCCTTCGAGCGACAAGATGTAGTTGCCGAAGGTGAAAAACACGCTCGAACCGTTCTGCACAGCGAGTTCGCTGAGGTCCGACTTCTTCCATTGCAACGGGCGCTTCCACTGGAAGACGGCCATGGCGGCGGTGGAATCGTTGACGCGCCAACCGGTGGCGGTGAACTTCACCTTGCCATCGTCGTAGGTGGCACGTTCGGCCTCTTGCAGACCGTACTCGCGCCACACCATGACATCGTCGGGGGCCACCTTCTCGATGGAGGTGCGCTTGTATTCCCACCACTGCTCGGGCCAGATGGCGGCGCCGGCGGGAGCAATCGCCGCGGTCAGGAATGCAAGGGCGAGCAAGGTCTGGCGCATGGTTATGCTCCGCAGCACTTCTTGTACTTCTTGCCGCTGCCGCACGGGCAGAGTTCGTTACGGCCAACCTTGTTCGCTTTGTTCAACACCGGCTGCTGCTGCAGGCTCGAGCCTGCGCCGGCCAGGGAGATGGCGTCGAGTTCCTTCTCCTTCTTCTTCTCGATGCGGCGCGTGAAATCGGTGAAGCTGGCCTGGGCCGCCCGCCGGTCGTCAGCGGATACGGACACCGGCTGCTGCTCCCCCAAATCGTCGTCCTCGTCTTCGTCGGGATAGGGCAGCCGCGTCTGTTCAACCGCCTGCAGGAAGAAGAGGTAGCGCACGGTCTCATCCTCGATGCGGTCCATCATGGACTCAAAGAGGACGAAGCTCTCCTTCTTGTATTCCATCAGCGGGTCTTTCTGCCCGTAGCCGCGCAGGCCGATGCCTTCCTTCAGGTGGTCCATCGAGAGCAGGTGGTCTTTCCACTGCCCGTCGATGACGTTCAACATGACGATGCGCTCGGTGTCGCGCATCACTTCGGGGCCGACGAGGGCTTCCTTATCCTTATAGCGGCGTTGGATGGTTTCAAAGACGCGCTCTTCCACCTCATCGCGAGTGAGCCCCTGGATCATCTCCAGGCTGAGGCGCACGCCGTACTGGTTAAGCACGTCGTTTTGCAGGCCGGGCAGATCCCACTGGTCAGGCCGGGCATCGGCGGGCATCTTCTGATCGATGAAGGTCTGCAGAATGCCGCGCGCGTACCCGACGATTTTGTCGCGCATGTCGCCGCCCTCGATGAGGCTGCGGCGCAGGCTGTAGACGGCCTTGCGCTGCTTGTTCATCACGTCGTCGTACTCGAGCAGGTGTTTACGGGCGGCGAAGTTTTGCGCTTCGACGGCCTTCTGCGCGGCGGCAATGCGCTTGGTGATGAGGCCCGATTCGATCGGCACATCCTCCTCCATGCCGAGCTTGAGCATGAGGCCCTGGATGCGCTCGCCGCCGAAGATGCGCATGAGGTCGTCTTCGAGCGAAAGATAGAAGCGCGAGCTGCCGGGGTCGCCCTGGCGTCCGGCGCGGCCGCGGAGCTGGTTGTCGATGCGGCGCGACTCGTGGCGTTCGGTGCCGAGAATGTGCAGGCCGCCAGCGCGGACCACCTCTTCATGCTCGGCCGCGCACTGCTCCTTATACTTCTGGAACACCGGCTCCCACTGTTCCTTCGACACCGTCTCGGGGTCGATGGACTGCTTGCGGAAGTGCTCCTTGGCCATGTATTCGGGGTTGCCGCCGAGCAGAATGTCGGTGCCGCGGCCGGCCATGTTGGTGGAGACCGTAACGACGCCCTTGCGGCCGGCCTGGGCCACGAGGAAGGCCTCGCGCTCGTGGTTTTTGGCGTTCAACACCTCGTGCCGGACGCCCATCTTGGTGAGGATCTTGGAGAGCTTCTCAGATTTCTCGACGCTCACCGTGCCGACCAGAATCGGCTGGCCCGTGGCCGTGCGTTCCTTGATCTCCTTGGCGGCGTTGCGGAACTTCTCCTCCGCCGTGCGGTAGACGATGTCGTCGGTGTCCTTGCGCACCATGTCGCGGTTGGTGGGAATGGGGAGCACGTCGACGTTGTAGGTCTTGCCAAACTCGGCGGCTTCGGTTTCGGCGGTGCCGGTCATGCCGCTGAGCTTTTTGTACATGCGGAAGTAGTTCTGGAAGGTGACGGTGGCGAGCGTCTGGTTTTCGCGCTCGATCTTGACGCCTTCCTTGGCTTCCACGGCCTGGTGGAGGCCGTCGGACCAGCGGCGGCCGGGCATGAGGCGGCCGGTGAACTCGTCGACGATGATCACCTGGCCGTCCTTGACCAGATAATCGCGGTCACGCAGGTAGAGCACGTGGCCGCGCAGGGCCTGCTGGACGTGGTGGTTGATCTCGATGTTTTCGGGATCGTACATGTTGTCGATGCCGAGCAGGCGTTCGCACTTGAGCACGCCTTCCTCGGTGAGGGCCACACTGCGGTGCTTTTCGTCGACCGTGTAGTCGCCGGTGGTGTACTTCTCACCCGGCTCCTTGCCCTCGATCACCTCGCCGCGGATGAGCTTGGGGATGATGCCGTTGATGCGGTAATACTTGTCGGTGGACTCCTCCGACGGGCCGGAGATAATGAGCGGCGTGCGGGCTTCGTCGATGAGGATGGAGTCGACTTCGTCGACGATGGCGAAGTGGAATTCGCGCTGCGTGCAATCCTCCAGGCGAAACTTCATGTTGTCGCGGAGGTAATCGAAGCCGAACTCGTTATTGGTGCCGTAGGTGATGTCGCAGGCGTAGGCGGCTTTGCGTTCGTCGTCGTCGAGGCCGTGGATGATGCAGCCGACGCTCAAGCCAAGGAACTTGTAGAGGCGGCCCATCCACTCCGAGTCACGCGAGGCGAGGTAATCGTTGACGGTGACGACGTGGACGCCCTTACTTTCGAGGGCGTTGAGGTAAGCGGCAAGGGTGGCGACGAGGGTTTTGCCTTCACCGGTGCGCATTTCGGCGATGGCGCCCTGGTGAAGCACCATGCCGCCGATCAACTGCACGTCGAAGTGGCGCATGTTGAGCACACGGCGGCCTGCCTCGCGGCAGACGGCGAACGCATCGATGAGGATGTCGTCGAGCGTGGCGCCTTGGGCCAGTTTTTCGCGGAAGGCGACGGTCATGCCGGCCAGCTGCTCGTCGGTGAGGGCCTGCATTTGCGGCTCGATTTCATTGATCGCGGCAACCATAGGTTGCAGCTTCTTGATCTCGCGGTCGCTCTTCTTGCCGAAGACTTTGGACAACAGGGTATCGATCATTGCGCAGGGACTACCAGTTTTCAGTTTAGCGCAGAGGGGCGGGCGGGCTCACGAATCAGAGGTCGAGTCCAAGGGGGCGAGCGTGGCGGTTTTGCGCGATCTCGTCGAGGAGGATGGCAATGAGGTAGCGGCGGGTGTCGTCGGGGAGGCCTTTGGCGAAGTAGAGGCGGCGGTGAGCGCGGGCGCGGGAGAGGTCGAGTTCGAGGCCTCGGCCACGCATGTAGCGGCCTCGGATCTCCACTTCGCGGACGGCGGCGAGGGCTTCCCAGGAAAAGGTCTGGGAGCGGCCGAAGGGGCCGATGTGTTCGCGGATGACGCCCTGGCCGGCTTCGCAGGCGACGGTGAGGCGTCCGGCCTGGGCAAAGAGGACGGAGGCGACGAGGGGGATGCCTATGAGGGCGGCGAACGCGACCATGACGAGGGTGGTGGAGGCCGGGTCGTCGGGCCGTTTGGGGCCAATGACGAAGGCGTAGACAGCGACGGCCACCCAGAGCACGAACAAAGGCATGACGAGCCAGCTTTGGGGCGAGGATGAGGGAACGGTGACGCGGAAGCGGACCGGATCACTGAAGTAAGTAGCGCCCGCCGGGGGTTTCGGCAGGCGCGCGGTGGAAGAGTCAGGCGCGGACGCCATAGCGCCCATACGATAGCACGGGTGCGGGGCGGGGGGCGGGTGTGTCGCCGGGCGCAGGGGAGTGGGTGCGGCGGGCGGACTTACTGGCCGCTGACATCCGGTTTGGCGGCCGGGGTGGCGGGCCTGGGCTTGGGCAGCGGCTTACGCGGCAGCATTTCGGGCCGGGTGGCGGCGTGGTAGGCAAAGCTGGCGATGATGGCGGCGGCTTGCTTGAGGTCGGCCTCCTGGGCATGGTCGTAGGTGTCCATGTTGGAGTGGTGGGTGCGGGACTCGTATTCGAGCGGGTCCTGGATGAACTGGAAGCCGGGCAGGCCGATGGAGTCGAAGGCGAGGTGGTCAGTGCCGGAGGTGTCGCGGATGGTGATGCGCGAGGCGCCGAGGTCGTGGAAGGGGGCAAACCAGGCTTCAAAGATGGGCCGCATCATGTCGTTGCCTTGTAAGTAGACGCCGCGGATCTTACCGGAGCCGTTGTCGTAGTTGAAGTAAGCGGCGAGCTTGCCGTGCTGCTCGGTGACCTTCATGTCTTCGGGGTTGGCGAAGTGTTCCTTGACGTAGGCGCGCGAGCCGAGCAGGCCATTCTCTTCGCCGCTCCAGAGGGCGATGCGGACGGTGCGCGGGAGCTTGACGTCGAGTGCTTTGAGGATGCGCATGGCTTCGATCATGACGGCCGAGCCGGCGCCATTGTCGGTGGCTCCGGTGCCGCCGTGCCAGGAGTCAAAGTGGGCGCCGATCATGACGATCTCTTCCTTCTTCGACGTGCCGGGGAGTTCGGCGAGGATGTTGTAGGAGTCGGCGGGTTTGTTGTCGAGGGTGGCGGCGATGTCGACTTCGATTTCGGGGGATTGCTTTTCCTGGATGAGGCGGGCGATGCGGTTGTAGTGTTCGGGCGTGATGGCGATCATGGGCGGGGGCACTTCATCGCCTTCGCGGTAACCGCCGCCGGCGGCGGCAAAGACGGTGCCGCCATCGCCTTTGTAGCCGGCGGTGACGACAAGGGTGGCGCCTTCCTCGCGGAGGAACTTCGACTTGGCGTTCATGGCCTTGCGGCGGGCTTCGCGGTCGAACTCAGGGCGCTTGCCGGTGGGGATGAGGCCGGCTTCGAGGTCGTCGAGGTCCTTTTCGGAATAGCGCTTGGCGAGGGGGTTGAACAGGAGCGGGGTGGGGCGGACCTCATCGATGAGGACGATGCGGCCGGCGAGTTTGCCCTTCCACTTGGGAAAGTCCTTTTCGTCCTTGATGACGGCGAGGATGGGCTGGCCTTTGAGGGCGCCGTTGGTGCCGGGGGTCCAGGCCATGGGGAAGCCGATGAGGGGCGAGTAAGTGGGTTTGAGTAAGTGGGCGGAGAAGCGGGAGTAATCCCAGGTTTTGCCGAAGGGTCCCCATTTTTCCTTGTTAATTTTGGCGAGGCCCATGGATTTGAGGCGTTCGACGGTCCAATCGGCGGCGCGGTGGAAGCCGGAGGAGTTGGTGAGGCGGGGGCCGTGGACGTCGGTGAGGTAGAAGAGGTGGTCCATGACCTTGGAGTTGTCGAAGGCTTCGAGCTTGATTTTGTGGATGACGGCGAGGTCGACGGGCTCGGCGGCGGTCAACAGGGAGGCGCAGGAGAGCAGGAGGATGATGGCGAGGCTAAGGTGCGGTCGCAGGGCAGGCATGGTTAACAGGATAGCAATGGGGGGGTGGAGGTGACAGGAAGTCGGGGGGAGGCGGGCGGCTGGGGGGATTGGTTTGGGTTGGGCGGCGCAGGGCGGATGGGCAAGTGGTTTGTTTTCAGTGAGCGTTTGGGTTCGTTTTGTCAAAAAGAGGGGCCGGCGGGGCGGCTGGAGCGAGGCGGCTTGAGCGAGGCGGCGTGGGTGCGGGGTGGTGCGAACGGGGTGGTGGGAACTGGGTGGTGCGAACGGGGTGGTGCGAACTGGGTGGTGCGAACGGGGTGGGATTTTTGGGC
>JAFLBB010000051.1 GCA_017304135.1 Acidobacteriota bacterium
GGCGCTGCTTACAAGATGCGGTTCACCTAGCGCTCACGTGTTTTCCAAGAATCGCGACCGGCTGCTGAACGAAGAGCTGGCACGGGAGTTTTTCGCGCTGGTTCTGGAGCGGGCGCAGGCGCACCTGTCCAAAGAGCACTTCACGGTGGACGGTACGCTCATCGAAGCCTGGGCTTCGCACAAGAGTTTCCAGCGCAAGGACGGCGGCTCGGACGATGGCGGGAACTTCCGCGGACAGCAACGGAAGAACGACACGCATGAATCACGCACGGACCCGGACGCCAAGCTGTACCGGAAGTCCAACGGCAGCGAAGCGAAGCTGAGCTATCTGGGCCATGTGATGGTGGAGAACCGGAACGGGCTGATCGTCGAAGCGATGGTGACCGAGGCCGATGGCAAGGCCGAAGCCGATGCGGCGCTGTTGATGGCTCAACACCGGCAAGCCCAGCGGGCAGGCGGGCGCATCACGCTCGGCGCCGACAAGGCGTACGACCAAGGGGAACTGGTGCGAACTTTGCGTGAAATGGAAGTTACACCGCACATGGCGCAAAACGATACCCGGCGGCGAAGCTCCATCGACAGGCGCACAACGCGACATCAAGGCTACGCCATGAGCCAGCGCAAAAGGCCGCTCATCGAAAAGGTCTTCGGCTGGTTGAAACCCATCGGCGGACTGAAGAAGGTGAAGCTGCGCGGGCTGGAAAAGGTGGCGTGGTTGTTTCAGTTCGCGGCGGCGGCGTTCAACTTGTGGAGGATTCCGAAACTGGAGGCGGCAGCGTAACCTTAGGACCGGCTTGCGGGCAATACAGTCGCCCGCGGACCGGAATGCGACGCCCTCGAAAGCTCTCGATCCCGAGTGATCGGCTTCGGCCGGCCATGAAAGCGGCCTCGCCGGTGGCTATTTCAACAAGCTCCTAGAACGCCTGTCTACTTTCCACTGCGCCATGAGGCCGAGTCGGCACCTCATTGTCAGACCGAAGGCTCACCGCAGAGGATGGCCGAGAATTAGAGCCGAGCGACGAACTAAGAACTACGAGCCGCGATTGGCAACGACGTTAACCTGGAGGCTTCCCGCCAGCCGCAGGATTCTCGAAATCAAGTCCCCTTGGAAGCGCCAGCGGGTAAAGGCGGCGGCCACCGGTTTGCTCAAGAAGATCTGGGTGACGCGATTACGGTGAGCAAATTCAACCAGTGCCTCGGCCTCATCTTCCTGGGCAGGTGCTGTCGAAATCAATCTTGTTTCGATCCTCAGCTTGCGGGCGAATTCCAGGTGCCGCTCAATAGCTTCGCGCTCGTGAGCCGGCAATCGATCTACTCCTCCTGCCGGCACGATCGCGATGGCGAAGCAATCGGCGCTCAGGTAGTCCGCCACGCGCCGTCCGCGGCGAATCAAGGCCGCGGCCGAAGGTGCGGGCGTGATGTGGATCAAGATCCGTTCACGGTCTGCATCAATGGCGGCAGCAGTATCGACCGCACCTGGATGGCCTCCCACCGCATGGTCATGGCGTTGACTGGTCTCCACCTCGTGGGCGGCCTGCCGCAAAGCCATTTCTCTTAGCGCTGCGAGCGTGGGCTCTTTGAAGAAGTTCGCCTTTGCCCGCTGCGCCTTCTCAGGAGCGTAGACGACGCCTCGATCCAGACGGTTCAACAGTGCGCCTGGAGTCAGATCGACAAGGACTAGTTCCGCAGCCCGCTTCAGCATCCAGTCCGGTATCGTTTCGCGCACATGAATTCCAGTCATCTGGCGGATCTGATCGTTGAGGCTTTCCAGATGTTGGATATTCATCGTGGTGATGACATCAATGCCCGCTTCGAGGAGAACCAGTACATCCTCCCAGCGCTTCGTTCGCGCGCAACCGGGGACGTTAGTGTGAGGGAATTCATCCACCAGACAGATCTCGGGCCGGCGAGCCAGGATAGCGTCTGTGTCCATCTCCTCAAACTGCCGACCGCGATACTCCAGCACTCGGCGCGGAATCTGTTCGAGCCCTTGTGTCTTGGCAATGGTGTCGGCGCGGCCGTGCGGTTCAAAATAGCCGATGACTACGTCTCGGCCGGCAGCCTTTAGCTGCTGCCCTTCATCCAGCATCCGGAACGTCTTGCCCACGCCCGCTGCGTAGCCAAGGACAATCTTGAGCCTCCCGCCCTCAGGCACTGCCGATTCGAACGCCATATTGCTCACCCTTCCCGGCGGACCGGGGCGTTCGGGAAGACCCGCACATCGAGGCCATTAGATTCGGCGATCAGTCGCTCTACTGGATTGGGCCGGAATCGCTGCAAGAATCCAGTTCGCTGGCTGTGCCCGACAAACACTTGCGTGATGCCGTGCTCTTCGCCAAAGCGCAAGACGGTCCTAACGAAATCATCGCCGCGAAGCACCTCGATGTGGGCATTAGCCTGGCGAGCAAGCTGCAAATGACGGTCCAGCGCGGAACGGTCCTCCGGCGAGAGTTCGTCTTGCTCAAAGTAGACAACGAATAGGTCGCCATGAAAGCGGTCGGCCTGTCTGCGCCCACGCGCGATCATCAATTCTGCGTTGGACCGCGGCGTGACGCACACCAGCACGCGCTCCTGAGCACCATAGGTGTGTTCAATACCGTGACGCTTGAGGTACTCATCCAATTGCGCCTCCACTACTTCGGCCGCGAGCAGCAGAGCGATCTCACGCAATCCGGAGAGCTGACGTTCCATCGTAAACGCATCCACTCCTCCGAAGGCGCCCGTCCGCGCGCGGTGGATGCAATATTCGGGGGGCGAGTCCACTACCTCGATGTCGTCGGCAGTTCGCAGAAACGACTCGGGAACTGAATCTCCCACCCGCTTCCCTCGAATTCGTTCCACCTCGTCTTGTCTCTCGCGAACATATTGTAGATTGATGGTCGTGATCACCGAAACTCCAGCGTTCAGTAACTGTTCTACATCCTGCCATCGTTCGGCGTTGGCCCCTCCGGGTGGATTGCGATAGGCGAGACCATCAATCAGGCACACCTCCGGCTGCCGCCGCACAATGGCCGCGACGTCCAGGCAGGGCGAACCAAGGTCACGACGCAGCGGAATTACTTCCAAGCCATCAAGCAGTCGTGTGACTTCCGCCTCAGTGTCGGGCTGCACAGCGCCAACGACCACATCTTGTCCTCGCATCTTTCGACGGCGTCCCTCATCAAGCATGCGAAACGACTTCCCCACGCCAGACGCATAGCCCAGAAAGATCTTCAGTCGCCCGCGCCGGTCATGGAGCTCCTCCGCTTCCACCCGCCGCAGCAGTTCGTCAGGACTCGGGCGCTTCTGGTCGTCCGTCATTGCTTGGGACTCGCCCCGATCTCACGATCTTCCACTATGGTCAGCGTCCAGCGCGCTTCCCCTGAAGCAGAGGATGCTGAGCGTTCTACGCGGCATGTCAGTTGTCGCCTTGCGCCCGCGCGTCCGCCGGACGAGATCTCCGCTCGGACCACCCAGCTGCCGGAACCGCTTCCGAGTTCGATCAGCCGCACTTGGTCTTCGTTCACCCGGTACCGCTCGATCAGTTCGGCCGTAACGGCGTGGCGTACCGACTGCTCATCGGTTCGGATGCAACTGCTGGCGATCAGCATACTCAGTACAAGCGCACCAATTGTCCGAATTCTGTCAGCATTCCCCATGACTCACCATCCACCGCTCTTCGCCCCAAACCACCACGGCAGCCCGACTGTCAGCGTGCTCTGGTACTGGCTCAATTCGCCCGTGATTCGGCGAAGGAAGAACGGGACATTCGAGAAGTCTCTGCGATACTCCTGCCGCGCCTCGAAGCCTTCCGCGGGCCGGTAGCCCATGGTGGAGGTGAGATCGTTCAATCTCTGAGAAACGCCACGGAATAACCCAGCGTTGTCGTTCAGTCGGGTGTAGCGTTGGCCAAAATATGCCTTCCGGGGGAGTTGATATCGAAGGTACCCGGCACCGCCTGTCACGATCTGGGCTGGCCCGGACGTTTCCACGCGATTCACGACATAGTCAAACTCGCCGCCCAGGGTTAGGCGCGACATCGCATTCCACAGTGAGTAGGTGTCCATCAACTGGAACCTGCCTCGCGGGACCGGACGAACCGGAGTAGCCGCCAGGCCTGGCTGCGTGGACAACGAAGGTAGCCCGGGATTCAGCACTGGAAGCAGATCACGTTGCTCCTGGCCGTTGTAGTAGTTCACTGTCCACGTGACACTCTTGGAAGGCTTGATAACTGCTTGGCCCAACTGAGACTTGAATCCATTGAAGTCTTCGGTTTGGTTGGCGCCGTTTACCAGCCAATAGGACAGACTCAGCCGGTCGTTGACCGGAAGCACCGCTCGAACGCCCATATGGTAAAACGGCAGGAAGTTAAAGAAATAGCTGCGCGAGTAGTTGATCTGGTCCTTTGTGTCATTTCCTTCTGGACCCAACGCGCTGGCCCACTTGCCAAAGTCCATGGTCAGCCCTTTGTGGATCGGCGCGACGTAGGTTCCGTAGGCCTGGAAGAGGTTCCGGTAAACCTGAGGACGGGGTTCGTTCTGCGCGCCGCCTTGTAGTGTTTTCGTAGCCTGCCCGAACATGAGGTCCATTCGGTGGCCCCATCGCCGCGCAGCATTCGGATTCCGTCCCAGCACCAATCCGGTTTGGTTGATGCTGAGATTGTTGGCCGTGGCATCGTAAGCGCGCAAGGGGTTGATACGGCCCAACGGGCGATTGGTGTTCCACAAGTAGTATCCATCGAAGTAGAAGTTCGCGGCTGAGTCCTTCCACCAGGACTCTTGCTCAGGTGGAGGCGCCGGATTCTCCGCAACGGGCACGGTGGCTGGCGCATCCACTGGAACGGCCACAACCCCCAAGCGCTTCTCCAGCGCAGCGAGGCGAGCCTCCAATGCTGCGATCTTCTCGAGTAGAAACGTTTCACGGTCCGACTGGCCCAAGCAGGCACTGGCCGCGAAAGAAACTAGAAGAAAGATGCGGATCAACATGGTCCTACACCAAGCTACTTCGTTGGCAACACACGGTCCAACTCAAGATTCAGAAGGAGCACGTTGACGCGGGGCTCACCGAGGAAGCCAAGATCCCGGCTTTCAGTGAAGCGGACCAGCATCTCTTTAACTTGTTCGATTGAAACAGATCGAGAGCGAGCGACTCGCTCCACTTGCATCCGAGCGGCAGCAGGGCTGATGTGCGGATCAAGACCACTGGCGCTCGCGGTCGCCAGATCCGCGGGCCACTCTCCCTGATGGGAAGGGTTCTGCGCCTGAAGCTTGGCCACCGTTGCCTTCACTCGATCCATCAGCTTCTGGCTGGTGGGCCCGAGGTTCGAGCCTCCGGACGACGCCGCATCGTAGCCGTCGATTCCCGCAGCCGAAGGCCTGGGATGAAAGTACTCGGGCCGCGCAAAGCTCTGCCCGATAAGGGCCGAACCCACCACCCTGCCGTTGCGTACAATCAGGCTTCCGTTGGCCTGCGCCGAAAACAGCGTCTGGCAAAGAGCAGTCACCACTCCTGGATAGATCATGCCTGTCAAAACGGTCAGTGCCAGGGTCATTCGGAAGCCTGGCAATAGTTGATTCCACATGGATGTCTCCTTAAGCCCAGCCGAGTGCATGCACCAGGCGATCGATCAACCAAATGGCCGGGAACGGCACAACGAGGCCACCCAAGCCATACACAAGCAGATTGCGCCGCAGCAGCGCATCCGCCGAACCCGCGCGATACTTCACGCCGCGCAGCGCGAGCGGCACCAGCGCAATGATGATCAGTGCATTGAAGATCACCGCTGCGAGAACGGCGCTCTTGGGATTGTTGAGACCCATCACATTCAGCGCGCAAAGCGCCGGATAGGTGGCCATGAACATGGCGGGAATGATGGCGAAGTACTTCGCCACATCGTTGGCGATGGAAAACGTCGTCAAAGCGCCGCGGGTGATGAGCAGTTGCTTACCAATGGCCACCACTTCAATCAGCTTCGTGGGGTTCGAATCGAGGTCCACCATGTTGCCAGCCTCCTTCGCCGCCATGGTTCCGGTATTCATGGCGAGCCCGACATCGGCTTGCGCCAAGGCGGGCGCGTCATTCGTGCCGTCGCCGGTCATCGCCACCAGGCGGCCTTCGGCCTGCTCCTTCTTGATGTAGTTCAGCTTGTCGGCGGGCGACGCCTGCGCGAGAAAGTTGTCCACGCCGGCCTCGGCGGCAATGGCCGCAGCCGTCAACGGATTGTCACCCGTGATCATCACGGTTTGAATCCCCATGCGGCGGAGTTGGGCGAGGCGTTCCTTCATGCCGCCTTTCACTACATCCTTAAGATGAATCACGCCCAGTGCCCGCTGACCATTGGCCACAGCCAGCGGCGTGCCGCCTTGACGGGAAATCCGCTCGGCGATTTCCTTCAAGTCGTCCGGAACCGTGCCGCCCTGCTCCCGCACAAACTGCACGATCGAATCCGTTGCGCCCTTGCGAAGACGGTCGGAATTGATGTCCACTCCGCTCATCCGGGTGTATGCGGAAAACGGGATAAAGTGAGCTTCGTGCTGCGCGAGTTCGCGGCCACGCAGGCCGTACTTCTCCTTCGCCAGCACAACTACGGAACGCCCTTCCGGGGTTTCATCGGCAAGGCTCGATAGCTGGGCCGCCTCGGCCAGTTCGGTATCACTCACGCCCTGCACGGGAAGAAACTCGACTGCCTGGCGGTTGCCGATGGTGAGCGTACCTGTCTTGTCGAGCAGCAGCGTATTCACATCGCCCGATGCCTCCACGGCTTTACCGCTCATGGCCAGAACGTTGTGCTGCATCACCCGATCCATGCCGGCGATGCCAATGGCGGACAAAAGGCCTCCAATGGTCGTCGGGATCAGGCAGACAAGCAGAGAGACTAGCACTGCGACGCTCGGCACGGCACCGGAGCCAGCCGCCGTAGCGCTGTACTGTGAGAACGGCTGCAACGTAACCACCGCAAGCAGAAAAATCAAAGTCAGGCCGGCAATCAGGATGTTCAGCGCAATCTCATTGGGAGTCTTGTGACGCTCCGCGCCTTCCACTAGCGCGATCATGCGATCCAGAAATGTCTCGCCGGGATTCGACGTAATCCGGATCTTGATCTCGTCCGACAAAACCCGCGTGCCGCCAGTCACCGCCGACCGGTCGCCACCCGATTCGCGAATCACCGGGGCGCTCTCTCCGGTAATAACGGACTCATCGACGGTAGCGATGCCGTCGACCACCTCGCCGTCCCCAGGGATAATGTCACCCGCTTCGCAGATCACGATGTCGCCCGCGCGCAACTGTGACGCCGCGACCTTCTCGGAATGGCCATTCGAGAGCATTCGCTTTGCTATGGAATCCGTCTTTGTCTTTCGCAAGCTATCAGCCTGCGCTTTGCCGCGTGCTTCCGCCATCGCTTCAGCGAAATTCGCAAATAGCACTGTGAACCAGAGCCAAAGCGCGATCTGGATATTGAAGCTGAACTCGCTGGACCCGGTAGCCACATCGCGGGCGAGCAGAACCGTGGTCATCAACGCGCCAACTTCCACAACGAAGATCACCGGATTCTTCGCGAGTGTCATGGGGTTCAGCTTGCGGAAGGATTCCCCAATTGCGCGCCGCAGAATGTCACCATCGAACAGTGGTCGCGACTTGGCCAGCTTTTGCGGTAACAGATCCGCTGACATTTCGTTCTGCATGGCTAGAAGCGTCCCCCTTGCTGCATCAAGAAGTGCTCGACCACCGGACTCAGTGACAGCGCCGGGAAGAACGTCAACGCACCAATAATGATCACCGTGCCAACCAGCAGGCCGACAAACAACGGACCATGCGTCGGCAAGGTGCCGGTGGTCACCGCCAGACGCTTCTTCCCCGCCAGACTCCCTGCAACCGCCAGCATCGGAATGATGATTAGAAAGCGGCCGACCAGCATCGCAACGCCGAGCGTCAGGTTATACCAAGGCGTGTTCGCACTCAGTCCAGCAAACGCGCTGCCGTTGTTTCCCGCAGCGCTCGAGTACGCATAGAGGACCTCGGCGAACCCATGAGGACCTGCGTTGTTCAGGTTGCCGGTCGCGGGGCCGTAGCCGGCATTCCAGTACGAATCCTTGGAGAAGCTGACAACTGACGACGCGCCCGTGAATAGCAGGATGGCCGCTGATGTCGCAATCAAGGCGAGCATGGCCATTTTCACTTCTTTGCCTTCGATCTTCTTGCCAAGGTACTCAGGAGTCCGGCCCACCATCAGGCCGGCAATAAACACAGCGAGAATGGCGAACAAGAGCATGCCATAGAGGCCAGCGCCGGCGCCACCGAAGATCACCTCGCCGCTTTGCATGTTGAACAGCGTCGCCAACCCGCCCAGCGGCGTGAAGCTATCATGCATTCCGATGACTGCGCCGCAACTGGCGGCGGTGGTGATGGCGGCAAACAACGATGTCGTCGCAATCCCGAACCGCGTCTCTTTGCCTTCCCAATTTCCGTCGGCGGCGGCGAGGCCTAAGCGCGTCAGGTTCGGATTTCCGGACTGTTCGGCCGCGTAGATCACGAACACTCCGGCGAGAAACAGGATGCTCATGGCGGCAAAGAGTGCCCATCCCTGCCGTTGGTCTCCGACCATTCGTCCGAATGTGTAGGTCAACCCTGCCGGGATTAGAAAGATCATGAGCATCTGCACAAAGTTCGTGAGTGGTGTCGGGTTTTCGAATGGATGCGCCGAGTTGGCGTTAAAGAAGCCGCCGCCGTTGGTGCCAACCATCTTGATGGCTTCCTGCGACGCCACTGGGCCCTGCGCGATCACTTGCTCTTTTCCTTCAACAGTTGTCGCCGTGGTGTATCCGCTGAAGGTCTGGATCACGCCTTGCGAGCAGAAGAACAAGGCGCCAGCCAGCGATAGCGGCAGAAACAGATACACTACCGCCCGCGTCAGATCCACCCAGAAGTTGCCAATCGTCTTTTCCTGCTGCCGGGCAAGGCCTCGAATCAGCGCAATCGCGATCGCCACACCCGCAGCGGCAGAAGCGAAGTTCTGCACCGTGAGAGCCGACATTTGCACGAGATAGCTCATCGTGGTCTCGCCCGCGTATGCTTGCCAGTTGGTGTTCGTAGTGAAGCTGACTGCCGTGTTGAAAGCCAGGTCTGGGGTGGCGCTCGACAGTTTCTGCGGATTCAGCGGGAGCGCCGCCTGCATCCGTTGCAGGAGATACACGAAGAGGAAACTGAAGAAGCTGAAGGAGAGCAAGCTTCCGGCATACGCTGTCCAGCGCTGCTCTGTATCCTCCGTTACACCCACCAGCCGGTAGAGCCCTTTCTCCAAGGGCCGAAGCAGCGGGTGTGCGAAGGTTCTTTCACCGGCGAAGACGCGGGCCATATACGCGCCCATCGGCTTGGCTATGGCGAGGACCGCAAGGAAATACAAGGCGATCTGCAGAACACCGTTCGACGTCATGTTAGAACTTCTCCGGTTTCAGAAGCGCGTAGATCAGGTAAAGGAACAGCAGGGCAGCACATGCCGCTGCGAGCAGGTAGTCCATGGCGATTGGGTCCTTTTACAGTTCGTCGCAGGCTTTCGCAAACTGCCAGCAGCCTGCAAAAAAGGCCAGGGCGAGAAAAAAATACAACAGATCAGGCATGAAGTCGCATCTCCACTCACGAGGGTAGAGCGCAACTCATAAGGAAGTCATAAGGACTGGCTAAGGATTCCGTTAGGATGGCAGATGAAAGCGATAGCCGACCCATGGCTCGGTCAGCAGATAGCGCGGCTTGGCCGGATCTGGCTCGATCTTTTTACGGAGCTGATTCACGAACACGCGCAGGTACTCAACCTGATCCCCGTAGTCCGGACCCCAAACCGCCTGCAAGAGCTTGGTATGCGGAAGGGCGGAGTTTGCGTTGGCAATCAGGTAGTGCAGCAAGTCAAACTCTTTCGGCGTCAACCGCGATTCCACACCCGCCCTTCGTACACGCCGACCGGCGAGATCAATCTGTATGCCGTCCAGATCGATCACCTGGTTCTCCGAAGCAGGTCCCGCGGCCGTGGGCATCCGGCGTAGCGCGGCCCGGATTCTCGCGAGGAGTTCGGGCATGCCGAAGGGCTTGGTAATGTAGTCATCGGCCCCGGCATCGAGCGCGGTTACCTTATCCTGCTCGGTGTTGCGAACAGTGAGCATTATGATGGCGGCTTCGGATCCGCTTCGTATCTCGCGGCACGCCGCCAACCCGCCCATGCCTGGCATGTTCATATCGAGCAATACCAGATCGAAGCGCTGATCACGGATCGCGAGCAGCGCCTCTTCTCCGGTGCGCGCGTCGATCACTTCGTAACCTTGGGCGCTGAGCGTCGTGCGCAACACACGCCGGATTTGCGGCTCGTCGTCCACCACTAATATGCGTCCCTGAGTCACGAGCGCGCCTCCTCGGCCAACGCGAGCGACAAGCAGAACGTGGCTCCGTGCGCGCTGCTCTGATCCAGCCTCAGGTCGCCACCATGAACCCGAGCGATCTCGCGTGCAATGTGAAGGCCGAGGCCGGTTCCGGGAACTTGCCTTGCATTCGTTCTCCGGTAGAACTTCTCAAAAATGCGCTCCGCGTCGCGTTCCGGAATGCCGGAACCTTGATCGCTCACCCGCATCAAGACAGCGGCGCTTTCTGAGTCCGCCGAAAGGTGTACGGGGCTCTCTGCGCCTGAGTACTTCAGCGCATTATCGATCAGTTGCCGAAGAGCCAGCACGATCAGTTCTCGATCCGCCCAGACTCGCAGCGCTGGCTTAGCCGCAAGCTGCACACGATCCGCACCCCGCCCTTCGAACGACCGTCTGGTGTCCTCGAAGAGTTCCAGAACCTCAACGGAACTTTTCTGTGGCGTGATCTTTCGAGCGTCGATTTCCGCCATCTTGACGGCTTCGGTCACCAGGTGACTCAGCCGGTCGGCCTCCTCCTCAATGATGACGACCAGTTCGCGTTGGTCGGCGGGCAGAACCGACTTTTCCATGCCTAAACCTGTCGCCGCAGCCTTGATCGATGTGAGCGGTGTTTTGAACTCGTGGGCAATCGCGTCGAGGAGGGTGGATTTGAATTCTTCGCTCTGCTTCGCGGCTTCGGCCCTGCTAGCGGTCTCCTGGGTGCGAAGTCGCTCAAGCGCAATCGCAACAAGATTAACGACGGACTGAACAGCGCCATCGGAGGCGGCCATGCCCTGCAACGCCAATGCCCCGATGGGATGACCGCCCAAGGAGATTGGACGCGCCTCGATATCGCTAATGCGATGTAATTGGCCCTGCCGAACCACCTCTTTCAAGACGGATTCCAAGTGGTCCAACAGAGGGGGCGCCAGATCCGATGGTCCCCCACGGTGAACTTCGCCGGACTTCGCATCCAGGATGGCGACCACCGGAAGCTCGAAAATCTGCGCGATGCTCTGGGCCGCCTGCAGACCAATCGATCTATTCGACTCGGTGAGCAGGATCGCGCGGCTCAAAGCGTAGAGTTGCTCGGTCTCTCGCTGACTGTTGCGCGCCTCAAGCGCCTGCTGCTGGGCGCGATCAGATAGGTGGCTGGCGACAAGCGCGGTCGCTAGGAATGTAAAAAGCGCGACCCAGTTCTCCGGATCGGCAATGGTGAATCGCCCAACTGGAGGAAGAAAGAAGAAGTTGAACGAGAGCATGGCGGCTACCGATACCATGGCCGCAGCAGCGAGTCCTCTCGCAGTTGCCACCGCCAGTACAACCAACAGCAAGACGAATCCGACCGTGGTCGAATTTACGCGGAGGATCTCTGTGAACAGCGCCACGATCGCGGCCACGCTCGCCAGCCCGAGGGCCAACCCTTGAAAGAAGCGAGACGTCGAGGCGGTCAACCGCGATGAAATCTGGGAAGCCACTCCCCTTCATCGAAGCACAGTTGTGATTGCACGGTCCACAATGCCGGCAGACAACAGGTCACCAAGCCTCACGCGAGGCCGTTGGATTTCACAGGCAGGCCGATGAAGTCTATGGTCAACGTGAGCGAGCTCATCAAACGTTGTTGGCCCAGGAAACCACGAGTCGAACAACGTAGCGGGCGTACAAGTCCCCTCGAATTGCATTCCGGGCACTCCGCAGGGTCGCTTTGCGCCACGGGGAATAGCCGTAGAATAAGGCCCATGCGGCGATTCCCATCGACATCACTCGAGCGCAGGCCTGACGGTGAGTTGCCGGTTGACGGCGCTCCATCGTCTTGGTGAGCAACAGCGATCCCAAGCGGCGTGCGAGAACAGCGGGAACTGGCCTCTCGAAGAAGATCCAAACGTGTGCCCCGTTTCCGGAACGCGAGCATTCAACCAACGCGGGTACGCCGAGGGCGTTGCACGTGTCCCGAAACGCAGCCGCGTCTTGCTTCCATGTCTTCTTGTCGAAATCCACGGCGAGGAACCAGCAGGTTTCATCGAGCAGCAGCGGATACACGCCGATCGTGTGCTTGCCGGCGAGATGGTTGTGGATCGCTTCGTCGTCGAGCGGGATGTTTTTCTTCGTCTCCTTGTCGACGCGTTTTCGATCCTCAGGCTTGGCAGCATAGTAGGCCGTCCAGTCGCGCTCGGTGTTTGGTGAGTAGCCAGTGCGGCCGTCGGGGCTTTCCCATCGCCTGGCGTAGACGTCCTCGCGTCCACGAAATAGGGATCGGAAGAGGGCGATCTTCTCAGAAGTCTTGAGGTGCGAAGCCAGGAGCGGTACTGTTGCGGGGGCGGCGTGGCCGTCGGGATGACGATGCCGTGCTGGTCTAGGAGCTTGTTGAAAAACGATTCTCTGATGGTAGGAGGTGGAATCTGGCTGAAGAACTTCGCGCAGAATTGACCTACAACGCGTCGAATCCAACGCGGCAGGCATTTCCTATCCCCTGATCAGAGGCTATTCTGCGGCGGGTTCGAGTTTTTCAACAAGCTCCTAGCAGTGACCGCAACCGATCAATCTCCCGCTCCAGTCGCCCACACCGCGCGGCCGAATCGTGATGAGGATCGTCGGCTGGCCGGTTGTCGCTCATTTCACTTTATTGACTCGGGCTTCCAAATCCCGACATCGTTCCAGCAACGTATCAAATCGTTCGGCGTCGCCCATCAACAAACCATCGTCGAGCATTTTCGAGTAGTCGAGCGAAAGACTTGCGAGCGCCATGTCACTCGGAACCAACTGCAGTGCACCGGAAACAGCGGCGACGTAGTCGATCAACTCACCGACGGCGGTCTTTTCAGAGAAGAACATCGACTTGTGCTTGGCGACAGCGAGCGCAAGTGCTCGATCAGCAATCGCAGTATCTGCGATGCCGGCGCGGTCCAGTTGGGCCAAGTCGTGCCAGTGACGCGAGAAGCGTTCCCCGCCGCGAAACTCACCCTGTTGGCAGAATGCATGAACTGCGGTTGCTTTTTCCCAGAAGGTCCGCTGTGGCCGCATGACCCTGGCGGTTGCCGATGGAAAAACGACGCCGGCAACACTCTGCGCTGCGTCGCAGGTAATCGTTCGAGATTCCCAGGGCTCGCCCGTGGAGCGTGCACCAAACTCGAGCGTCACCACTGGACGCACGTATCCAGATCCCGCCGCCAATGGTGCATATTCGAGGAACACTTTTTCGCCTTCGGTCGAAAGCGTTGCTGTGAGATCTTGCTCCATGAGCGCGGCAGAAATCCGCGGCATGACCTGCTTGGCGATCCAGACCGGTAGGCGCGAGCGGATCTCCTTGGTCCAGCGCTTCTCTTGGCTGCGCGTCGCCGGCAGCGGATCGAGCCCCGTACCCGACAGGTCCGGCGCCAGCGCGCGGATGTCGTAGGTCAAGTCAACGTCTTCGGAGAACCGGCTGATGATCTGATATCCCTTGGATAGCGACGAGCCGCCCTTGAATACGAGGTGCTCGCCGAAAGGCGACTGGAACAGGACATCGAGCAACCAGACCAGCCAGACGTCTTTGTCCAGCAAGTGGATTGGGCGACCCGAAGCCGCTGCGGCTACGGCCAGCGCTTCGCGCCGATCCGAGGCCGACAGTTTGACAAATATTTCAGGCATGGGCTGCAAGTTTACTCACCTGCTGCGCCATCCAGGTGGGCAACATTCTGCGTAGTTCAACTACCGCGTTCAATTCCGATTCCGGCAGTATGCCTCGTGCGGCTTCGACCGCGTAGCTTGCCTGCTCCGGCCCGAGCCAAGCCAATGCTCGGATCAGCGCGCCGGCTTTACGTCCCGGAAGTGCCAATTGCCAGGCGGGAGCGTGCCGAAGTTCGACAGTCTGGTTGCCCAACTTCAACTTCCGTGTTGGACCAGAAGTCAAATACACCTCACGCACCGGAACTTGTGTCGTGAGCCCCAACTCGTTCGCCGCCGCCGCTCCGTGGGGAACGACGCTTTCGCCACGCTGTTCAACAATTGCTTGCACAACTGTTGCCGATTCGGGTGGCCGAACGCCAAAGCGCCCCTCAATCGGACGAACGTAGAGTCCGCGCCCCACGCGGATGAGGCTGCCACGACGAAACAAACGAGAAAGCGTCTGATCAACGGCCTCGCGGGTTCCGAGATGCAGAAGTTCCTTCGCCGACACGGGCACCCCTTCGGGCGACTTGCCGACGTGATTGATCACGGCTGTTGCGAGTGCTTCCATATCTGTCAGAAGTATAGCTTTATTTCTGACAAGACGTGCAATCCGTCCGCCCCGCGTGGTCGATAAGACCGCCCATTCGTAAGCAAAACCTGCCGATTGTGGTCGGATCACGCATATGATTGGGAACATTCAACGGCCCCAAAGTGTGCGGGCTGTGTGCGGAATCCGCCAAACTGCCTCAAACAGCCCGGACTGAGGCAAACTCAGGTAAGGACGCATCCGCAATCGGATCAATATCTTACGAAGGAGAAAGAACCGAAGCCAAACGGCTGCAAACAAGTCATTTCCGTTTCAGGTTCTAGTTCTCGCAAGGGAGTGGAGGTTCAAGTGCTCTCATCCGCACCAATAAAATCGAAAGCGTAAGGACCTATCACCATGATTCGAGTTGAGGGCGAAGTGTGTTCACGGTTGGAAGAGTCACTGCGGCTGGAGTGGCTGGAGACGAACGGAGTAGGCGGGTTCGCCTCGGGCACAGTCGCGGGGGCGAACACGCGCCGATATCACGGGTTGTTGACCGCGGCAACAAAGCCTCCGGTAGGGCGGTTAGTGCTGCTGGCAAAGGTCGAGGAGACGCTTGTGGTAGGTGGACAGCTGTTCGAGTTGGGGGTGAACGAGTATCCGGGAGCCGTGCATCCACGGGGACATCTGCGGTTGCGAGAGTTCCGGTTGGACCCCTGGCCATGCTGGGTGTGGGAAGCGGGCGGAGTGCGGTTGGAAAAGCGAGTGTTCGCGGTGCGGGGTGAGAACACGACGGTGGTGGAGTATGGGTGTGAAGGTGCGGGCGAGGTGGAGGTGGAGTTGCGGCCACTGATCGCGTTCCGGGACTACCATGCGCTCACTCACGAAAATGGCGCGCTGGATGGGCGCTGGGAGAGCGGCGACGGATGGGTGCGGCTGGCGCCGTATTCGGGAATGCCGGGCTTGTACCTGGCCCACAACGCAACAGCGGTAGAAATCAGCGGGCATTGGTATCGCGACTTTGAGTATGCGAGGGAACGGGAGCGCGGGCTGGACTTCCGCGAGGATCTTTTTCAGCCGCTCGTGCTGCGGTACCGGCTGCGGGAGGGCGAGACGGCAGTGTGCGTGGCGTCGACGGAGCGTCGCGAGGCAGGCCGTGCGGCGGAGATCCGCGAACAGGAGCGCAAGCGGCGGGCACGGGTGAAGGAGCAGGCCCCGGCACGGGAGCCCGTAGTGGAGGAGTTAACGGCTGCGGCGGATCAGTTTCTGGTGAAGCGCGGCGAGGGCTGGACGGTGATCGCGGGGTATCCGTGGTTCAGCGATTGGGGTCGCGACACGATGATTGCGCTGCCGGGGCTGACGCTCGCGACCGGGCGTTTCGAAGCGGCGCGAGGGATTCTGCTGGCCTTTGCAGAGAGCATGGACCAGGGGATGCTGCCGAACCGGTTTCCAGATGCCGGCGAGAAGCCGGAGTACAACACGGTGGATGCGACGCTGTGGTTTGTCGAGGCGGTGCGGGCGTATGTGGCACACACGGGGGATGCGGCGTTTGTGCGCGAGCACCTGTGGAAGAAGCTGGTGGAAATGGTCGAGTGGCATCTGCGGGGGACGCGGTATGGGATTCGCATGGATGCGGACGGGCTGTTGGCGTGCGGCGAGGCGGGGGTGCAGTTGACGTGGATGGACGCGAAGATCGGCGATTGGGTGGTGACGCCGCGCGCAGGCAAGCCTGTGGAGATCCAGGCGCTGTGGCACAACGCGCTGTGCGTGGTGCGGGATTTGAGCCGGCAGTTTGGCGAGGGCGAACGGGCGCTATTCCTGGGGCAACTGGCGGCGCGGGCTCGATCGAGCTTTGGCGAGTTGTTCTGGAATGAGAGCGAAGGCGGGTTGTATGACGTGGTGAACGGCGCGGAGCGGGATGCGTCGGTGCGACCGAATCAGATCTTCGCGGTGAGCCTGCACCATGCGCTTTTGGAGGGCGAGCGGGCGCGGCGCGTGGTGGAACTCGTGCAGCGCGAGTTGTGGACGCCGAAGGGGCTGCGGACGCTGGCGCGGGGCGATGCGAGATACCGGGCGCGGTACAGCGGCGGTGTGTGGGAGCGCGACTCGGCATATCACCAGGGCACGGTGTGGCCGTGGTTGATGGGTCCGTTTGTGACGGCTTCCATGAAGGTGAACGGTAGCTCGGCGGAGGCGCGGGAGACGGCGCGCGGCTGGGTGCGGGCGTTTTCGCAAGCGATGCGCGAGGAGTGTTTGGGCCAGGTGAGTGAGGTGGCGGATGGCGATGCGCCGCAGGCGTGGGGCGGTTGTGTGGCGCAGGCGTGGAGCGTGGCGGAACTGCTGCGTTGTTGGGTGGAGGACTTGCGGGAAGACTGTGGAGGCGAAACGTCGTAGGCTGGTGATCGATGCGGATCATCGGACTGGCGGTATTGCTTGCGACGGTGTGTGGCGGCGCGGAGAAGGCGCCGGGGGTAGGCAAGTCGTGGGGAGTGGAGCGGCGCAGCTACACCGATCCTGTGACGGGCCTGCGTGTGGTGGAGATCACGGCGGAAGGTGTGCACGCCGACAACCTCTACTACCACTTCTCAAACTTCACGGCGGACAACCGCCATCTCATCTTTCAGTCGAAGCGCACGGGGACGGCGCAGATCTACCGCTATGCGGTGGAGTCGGGCGAGATTGTGCAATTGACCGATGAGGCGGGAGTGGCGGCGGGCAGTGCGTGTCCGGACCCGACGGAGGCGCGGCGCGTCTATTTCATGCGCGGGGAGGAGTTGCGGGCGCTGGATATGGAAACGTTCGAGCAGCGCGTGGTGGGTGTGATTCCGGGGCCAAGCCTGGGCGGGCACGGGCAGCCGAGCGTGAGCGGCGACGGCAAGTGGATCACGGTGACGAAGATGCCCGATGCGCGGACGTGGGAGATCGGCGTGATCGAGGTGGCGACGGGCGCGTACCGGACGGTAATCCGGCAGGGGTTCCAGATTGGGCATGTGCAGCACAGCCCGAAGAGCGACGCGATTTTTTATGTGTGGGAGACCGGCGGGTATGCGCCGCAGCGCTCGTGGTTGGTGCAAAGGGATGGGACGGGTAACCGGCCGATGTACAAGCCGGTGGATCCGAAGGCGTGGCTGACTCCGCAAAAGGAGTGGCTCACGCATGAGGCATGGGTGGCGGACACGGGCGACATGACAATGGTGAACGACAAGGTAGGGGTGATGGTGGTCAAGGAAGACGGTTCGGCGCGGTTGGTACGCGAGGGTCGGTACTGGCATGTGGCGGCACGGCCGGATGGGAAGTGGCTTGCGATTGACGACAACGAGGGGCGGATCTGGCTGGCCGAGACGGCGACGGGCAATGTGCGGTTGCTGGCGACGGGTTACCGGGACAAGGTGCGGGCGGTACATGCGCACTTGTCGTTTGACCGCAAGGGGCGGTACATCCAGTTCCACACGGGGCGGACGGGGGAGACGGTGGCGCTGATTGATTTGGAGCAGCTGCCGGCAGGGGTGTACGAGTGGGGGCGTTGAGCAACTTTTCGGGCCACGGTGGTGTCTGAGTGGCTATGGGTACCGGCCGGGCATCGATTGCCGTAGTGGCGATCATTCTCCTGGTGGGGTGCGTTTATGCTCCATCCCTATCGTTCGTCTCTGGTCCGCACATATTCCTGGATGACATGATCCGCGATGCTCCGGTGGTCATCATCGGAAAGGTGCTGCGGCAGGAGGGCGTAGGACCCATTCGCATTTCCTACCGGCTGGTGCGGGTGACTTTGGATGTGGAGAATGTCATCCGGGGAGAGCTGGGACGGCGGAGAGTACCGATCTACTTCTATACGCCTTGGGGAACGGTGTCCGGTGAAATCAACTCTCTGCGGACCGGAAAACGCTATGTGCACTTCCTGATGTGGGACAAGGGGGGATTGCGCGCCGTGCGCGATGTGGTTCGTACGAGCATCCGGATTTACAGCGGGCGGCATGTGCGGTTGCCGCTCACGCCGGACAGGCCTCTCGCCGAGCGCCTTGCGATGCTTCTCTTTGTGCCGGGAGCGGAACTTGATCCCGACGAATTCAGTGCCGGCCTTTCGGATGCTTCAGCGATGGGGTGGAACGAATTGGGGAGGTTTCGCACTGCTCAGTTGTTGCGGGGATTGCTGAGGAATGAGCATCAACAAGTGCGCATCGCTGCGTGCGAGGAGTTGTCGCGGCTATACCCAAGCATGCAGGGCTGCTGGGAGACCGTGGATTTCGGTGATGGTTCGCTGCTGCGCTCGAGGTACGGAGTGATTGGACCCCAAGTGTACCGGAAGGCATATCGCAACTGGGTGGAGAGAACACGAGACGAGCAGGCGTGGTGGCGGCTGGCGCCAAAGCGTTATGAAGCGAGGGAAATTCTGGACGAGTTGAAGTTGTTGACGATGTCGGATGATCCGGGGGTGAGACGACGGTTCTGTCAGCTATTGAAGGAGAAGTTCCCGAACGAACCAGGGTGTGAATTGACGCCTGGAGTGAAGTGAGCTTGAGGCAACGGCGGCGTGATGAGCGCCGCCGTTGCCGTTGTGGTGGGGTTATGCGTTATCGCAGGTCGAAGCGGTCGAGGTTCATCACTTTGGCCCAAGCTTTGGCAAAGTCCTGAGCGAACTTCGTCTTCCCGTCGGCCGAGGCGTAGACTTCGGCGATGGCGCGCAATTCGGAGTTGGAGCCGAAGACCAGATCGACAGGCGTGGCCGTCCATTTGACCTGGCCGGTTTTGCGGTCGGTGCCCTCATAGACGCCTTCGTTGGCGGCTGACTTGCTCCACTTGGTGGACATGTCGAGCAGGTTCACGAAGAAGTCATTGCTCAGTGTGCCGGGCTTGCTGGTAAAGACGCCGTGCGCGGCCTGGCCCGTGTTGGCGTTGAGGGCGCGCATGCCGCCCACGAGCACGGTCATTTCCGGAATGGTCAGGGTCAGCAGATTCGCGCGTTCCACCAGCATGTCGGCGGGGGAAACGGACTGGCCGGCCTGGAAGTAGTTGCGGAAGCCGTCGGCCTTGGGTTCCAGGAAAGCAAAGGAGGCCGTGTCGGTCTGC
The DNA here is from genome assembly GCA_017304135.1 of Acidobacteriota bacterium. Classification (GTDB taxonomy): domain Bacteria; phylum Acidobacteriota; class Terriglobia; order Bryobacterales; family Bryobacteraceae; genus JAFLBB01. The sequence continues at coordinate 19,603 of JAFLBB010000051.1, forward strand.
GCCTGTGAGGCGTCGGTACGGCCGGGGGAGAAGGGAACCTGAACGGTGAACCCGCCGTCCTTGGCGGCCTTCTCGATGGCGGCATTGCCCGCAAGCACAATGATGTCGGCAAGCGAGATCTTCTTGCCGGCGGTCTGGGCGCGGTTGAACTCCTGCTGGATGGCTTCGAGGCGCGGCAACACCTTAGCCAGTTCGGCGGGGTTGTTGGCGGCCCAATCCTTCTGCGGGGCAAGGCGGAGGCGAGCGCCGTTGGCGCCGCCGCGCATGTCGGTGCCGCGGAAGGTCGCGGCCGAGGCCCAGGCGGTGCGGACCAGTTCCGGCACGGTCAGGCCCGAGGCGAGGACCTTCGTCTTGAGAGCGGCGATGTCCTTGGCATCAACGAGCTTATAGTCGGCCTTGGGCAACGGATCCTGCCAGGCCAACTCCTCGCGGGGAACCTCGGAACCAATGTAGCGAGAGCGCGGGCCGAGGTCGCGGTGAGTCAGTTTGAACCAGGCCTTGGCGAAGGCAAGACGGAACTCTTCGGGGTTCCGCCAGTAGCGCATGGAAATCTCGCGATAGCTGGGATCGAACTTCAGCGCGAGGTCGGTGGTGAACATGATCGGCGCATGGCGTTTGGAGGGATCGTGAGCATCCGGGACGAGGTTGCGGCCCTGGTTCTTCGCGGGAATCCACTGCGTGGCGCCGGCCGGACTCTTGGTCATTTCCCACTCGAAGGAAAAGAGGTTGTCGAGATAGAGAGAACTCCACTTGGTGGGGGTGGCTGTCCAGGCGCCTTCGAGACCGCTGGTGACGGTGTCGCCCGCGTTGCCTTTCCCGCACTTATTCTCCCAGCCGAGGCCCTGCTGCTCCACTCCGGCTGCGGCCGGTTCGGCACCGACGCACTTGTCCGGGGCATGGGCGCCGTGGGCCTTCCCAAAGGTGTGGCCGCCGGCGATCAGGGCGACAGTCTCCTCATCGTTCATGGCCATGCGGGCAAAGGTGTCGCGGATGTCCTTGGCTGCGGCGAGTGGATCGGGCTTGCCGTTGGGGCCTTCTGGATTGACGTAAATGAGGCCCATCTGGACAGCTGCGAGAGGATTCTTTAGATCGCGGTTGCCGCTGTAGCGCTTGTCATCGAGCATCTTCTGTTCCGGGCCCCAGTAGACGAACTCGGGTTCCCAGTCGTCGGCGCGCCCGCCGGCGAAACCGAAGGTCTTGAAGCCCATCGATTCCATGGCGACATTGCCGGCGAGAACCATGAGGTCGCCCCAGGAGAGCTTCTGGCCGTACTTCTGTTTCACTGGCCAGAGAAGGCGGCGGGCTTTATCGAGGCTGGTATTGTCGGGCCAGCTGTTAAGGGGATCGAAACGCTGCTGGCCGCCGTCGGCGCCGCCGCGTCCGTCCATGGTGCGGTAGGTGCCGGCGCTGTGCCAGGCCATGCGAATGAAGAGGGGTCCGTAGTTGCCGTAGTCGGCGGGCCACCAGTCCTGTGAGGTGGTGAGCACTTTCTGGATGTCTTGCTTCACCACCTTGAGGTCAAGCGTGGCGAATGCCTTGGCGTAGTTGAAGTCCTTGCCGAGGGGGTTGGATTCGACCGAGTTGGCACGGAGAGGGGAGAGGTTCAGTTTCTCAGGCCACCAGAATCTGTCCGATTGGAGTTGCTGGGCGCTGAGTTGTCCAGTGAATAAAAAAGGCGCGGCGCAAACCGCCAGCGCGGTGAGGAGCGACTTTGGGGTAATCATCATGGCCCCCAGTGTAGGGCGGCCCTTGACATAGGTCAACGGCAATGAGACTATCTGCCTGATCGGGATTTCCTATGGCACAAAAAACGCGCGTACGCGGCTTCGATTTGCGGCAGTTGGAGTATTTTTGCGCGGTGGCGCGGGCGGGCAGTTTCACCAAGGCGGCCGAAGATTTGGGCATTGCCCAACCGTCGCTCTCCGAACAGATCGCCAGGCTGGAACAGGGCCTTGGGGCAGCTCTATTTGAACGGTTGAACCGGAGAATCGAGTTGACTCCACTCGGCGAAGCGATTCTCGGCAAGGCGCAGGCTTTGCTCGAAGACGCCGCGGCGCTGCCGGACCACTTTGAGCGGGCGCGCGAGGGGGTGCACGGCCCGCTGCGGGTGGGCGCAATTCCGACCATTCTGCCTTATTTTCTGGCTCCACTCTTGAAGGGCTTCACGGAGCGTTACCCGGACATCGACCTGCATGTGCGTGAGGGGACAACCGGGGAGTTGGTCGAGCAGATGCTGGAAGGCATGATTGACGTCGCCGTGTTGAGCCTTCCGGTGGAAGGTGCGGGTCTGGTGATGAAGGAGTTGTTCCGAGAGCCCTTCTATCTCGCGGTGGCCGGGGATCACCATCTGGCGTCGAAAGAGAAGGTGCAACTGAAGAGGCTGTCCGAGGAGCGGCTGCTGATTCTGAAAGACGGCCACTGTCTGCGCGATGAGACACTGTCGGTGTGTGACCGGGCGAGGGCGCGCTTCACGGGGCATTTTGAAGCAGACCAGTTTCTCACCATCTTTGAGTTGATCCGCGCCGGCTTTGGGGTCAGCATTGTGCCGGAGATGGCGCGGACGCTGAGCCATGGCTGCAAACTGATCGAGATTGAACCGAAGACGAGCCGGAGGGTGGGCTATGTCCGGCTGGAGCGGCGATATCTCTCCAAGGCGCTGGAGGCGTTCACGGGATATTTGAAGGAAGCTGGCGAGAAGAGGAAGAAATAGGGGCAGGTGGGGACTGAAAGCGCCCTCACGGGGAGGACACTTCCGCCTCCACGCACCTCCTCGCGCTGAACCGGAATCAGAAGCAGCCAGCTTCCCGCTCTTGGAGCTGAGCTGTGAAGAGGTGTTCCCGTGTCATAACTTGATCGGAATATAACATCGTCTCCGAAACCGATCTGACCGGCGCCGCAGAGAAACTGGACCGGCATCTTCGGCAGCGACGCTCCAAGGACGCTAACCTGACTCCGCCCACGCCCCCCAGCGACGACCAAACCGAGTAGTCTTCCGCCCCTCGAAACCGACCTGCCAGGCACCTGGTCAGCCGATCCGGGGAGCATCGTTTGTGGGACAATTCTGTCCAACGAAAGTCCCACATGGCCACCCAGCCAAGAACCGCTTGCAACCACTCGGAATTCGAAATTTGTCACACTATAGTCACATCGACGCGAAAACGCCCTCCGGTGGAGGGCGTCGGGCTTGGGCTCGGCCGCCATTCTAGCCGCGTCATTTGTTTGGTCGGGGCGGCGTGATTTGAACACGCGACCCCCTGCGCCCAAGGCAGGTGCGCTACCAGGCTGCGCTACGCCCCGACATTCACTGCTCCTCTTGATTCTAGTTCACTTGCCCCGATTCCGATACCTGACCCCGAACCAACATTCACCGCGGCACGGCGAACATGCTACGCTGCTCTCTTCACCCCACTGCGCAGCCGGCCGTCCGGCAGCACATCGAGGTCAACATCGCACATGTCGAACGCGCGCATCATCTCCACGCAACCCATCCCCGGCCAGAAACCCGGAACCTCCGGTCTTCGCAAGAAGACCCGCGAGTTCATGCGTCCCGGTTATCTCGAGAATTTCGTGCAGGCCATCTTCAACGTCCTGCGCGAAGACCATCCCGGCGGGCTCGCCGGCCAGACGCTGATCGTGGGCGGTGATGGCCGCTACTTCAATCGTGAAGCCGTCCTGACAATTCTCCGCATCGCCGCCGGCAACGGTCTCGGCCGTATGTTGGTTGCCCAGCGCGGCATCCTCTCCACGCCGGCCATGTCGATCGAAATCCGCTCCCGTGGCGCTGCCGGCGGGATCCTCCTTTCGGCCAGCCACAACCCCGGCGGGCCTGACGCCGACTTCGGCATCAAGTTCAACACCAGCAACGGCGGCCCCGCACCTGAGTCCTTCACCGCCCGCATCCACGACCACACACAGCGCCTCACCGAATACCGCATCGTCGAACAAGACAACCTCCCCATCGATCAACTCGGCGACTTCACCCTCGGCGCCATGAGCGTCACCGTCATCGACTCGCTCCACGGCTACGTCGCCGCTATGCAGTCCCTCTTCGACTTCGACCGCCTCCGCGCCCACCTCGCCTCCGGCTTCCGCATCTGCTTCGACGCCATGAACGGCGTCACCGGCCCTTACGCCCACCGCATCTTCGAAGACCTCCTTGGCGCGGCTCCCGGCAGTGTCATTCGCTCCGAGCCACTGGAAGACTTCGGCGGCGATCACCCCGACCCCAACCTGAGCCACGCCGCCGCGCTTGTGGCCCGCCTCTCAACGCCCGATGCGCCGGACTTCGGCGCCGCCTGCGACGGCGATGGCGACCGCAATCTCATCCTCGGTAAGAGCTTCTTTGTTAGCCCCGGCGACTCCCTCGCCGTGATTGCCGAACACGCCGCGCAGGCCATCCCCGCCTACCGCGCCGGACTCGCCGGCGTCGCCCGCTCCATGCCTACCAGCATGGCGGCCGATCGCGTCGCCGCCCAACTGGGCATTCCCAGTTTCGAGACGCCCACCGGTTGGAAGTTCTTCTCCAGCCTCCTCGACGCCGGCCGCATCACGCTTTGCGGCGAAGAGAGCTTCGGCACCGGGTCCAACCATGCCCGCGAAAAAGATGGCATCTGGGCCGTACTCGCCTGGCTCTCCATCCTCGCTGAAACCCGCCAGCCTGTCTCCGAGATCGTCAACGCTCACTGGCGCCGCTTCGGACGCAGCTACTACCAGCGCCACGATTACGAAGCTCTCGAGTCATCCGCCGCCGATGCCATGATCGCCCGCTTGCGCGCGCGCCTCGATTCCCTCAGCGGCCACCCCTTCGCCGGTTCCACCATCGCCAGCGCCGGCGAATTCAACTACACCGACCCCGTCAACGGCGACACCAGCAACAACCAGGGCGTCCGGATCTTCCTTGCCGACGGCTCCCGCGCGGTCATCCGGCTGTCCGGAACGGGCACCGAAGGCGCAACCCTCCGCCTCTACTACGAGTCCTATTCGAAGGATGACATCGGCCAGGATTGCGCGGCGCGCATTGAGCCGCTCGCCGCGGCCACACGGGCGTTGCTTGAACTCGAGCAGTCCGTGGGCCGGGTCGAGCCGGACGTCGTCACATAAGGTGGAGCCGTTTCACTCGCACTTCACCCGCGTGTAAGCGAACTCCTCGCTGCGCTCCTTGCCCTTGTCAATTCCCTCGATGCGTGCCGATAGGCCATCGCCGTTCTTTCGATACACGATGCGCTGGGGAAAGTCGTGCGTGGGGTTCTCAAACACGACCTCTGTCTCGCTCATGCGCAGCACGGGGAAATCCGTGACACCTTTCGTTCCGATCCGCGCCGTGTAAGTCAGTTTCCCGTTCAGCGGCGCGATGCGCAGGAACTCGGTGAACACCGTACGCCCGCCTTTCACCGTGCGGCCCATGCCCAGCAGCAGACCGCCGGCCGGCTTCATCCACTGCTCCTCGATGCTGAGTCCCGGCGCGGGACGCGTCTCCCAACACCCCGCCATCCAACCCAGCCTGGCGGCATCCTCCTGCGCCAGCGCACAAGAGGCCATCAGGACCAACATCGCAAATCGCATGACTCAGTCTAGGCTCTCGGCTTCCAGCGCGTCTTGAAAAAAACGGACATCTTCGCGCGAGCGCAACCACTGCGAAGGCGGCATCCCGGCGAACTGGCGAAAGTCGCGCACCAGGTGCGACTGGTCGGCATAGCCGCACTCCGCCGCCACGCTGGCAAGGGGCGTTGTGCCCGCCCGCCGCAGGGCCTGCTGAAAGCGCTGGATGCGTGCCATGAGCTTGGGTGTGACGCCCACACGCTCCCGAAAGCGGCGGCGGTATTGCCGCTCGCAGAGGGCAGGGAACTCAGGCGCCTCGTTCGGCGCCCGCGCAAGCAGCAAATCCTCGAGGGCAGCAAGGCGATCCTGCGCCTCGCCCAACCGGTCGCGCCAGAGCCGCACGCTGCGTCCCCACACATCCTCCAGGCTCTCAATCCGCCCGCCCAATCCGGTCAGGGGAAACCGGAAGAATGGCCACGCCCCTGCCGGCTGAAATCGCACACCCACGACATCGGCGCATCGTGTGGCCGCAAGGTCGATCGGCGCCCAGATCTGCCCCGCTAACAATGAGTGCGCTTGCCGCTCCCACGCGCCAGACTCCCTGCGCTGTGAAAACGGTTCGCCGAGGTGGAAGATCAACTCCATCGAACCATCGGGAAAGACGCGCTGCGCGCCGGCTTCACCGGTCACGTTCGCCCGCAGTGTCCAGTAACACCGGATGAAGGGGCGCAGCCGCGCGCAGGGCCTGTATTCGCGGTAGTCCAAACGGGCCGCCTACTTCTTCTTCGGGGGAAACTTCTCCAGCGCCTTCTGGGCGTCGCGTTCCAGTTTCTGCGCCAGTTTGCCCGCGTTGCTCTCATCGTCGACATAGGTGGCGCGATATACCAGTTCGCGCGATGACGCCTCATGCAGGTCGATGATCAGAGTCCCTTCGGTAAACCGGTGTGCATCCACGCGCGTCCGCCAGCCGCGGCGTCCCGCCGGTGTCCGCACAACCTCGCGCCGGTCGGACGCTCCCAGAGACCACACGATGCCGAGGTCGGGTTTCGACTCCACCTCGGTCAGCCCCTTCGCGGTGAGCTGCGCTCGAATCGCCGCCTCGACCTTCCTATGAATAATGTCGTTGTTGATCTCCGGCTTCTTCGTGCGAATCGTCCCTCTCCGCAAGGAAAAGGTGTGGAAGCGCGAGAAGTCGGTCTCCGGATCGAAGTCCGACTCCGCACGGTCGGCAAGCAGGAGACAGGGCAGGAGCAGGCCCAGCAACAGTAGGCGCATGGGCGCTATTTTACCCCCGCCGCAACTCCAGCACGAGCGACATGACGCGGGCTTCGATCTCTCGCGCAGCCTCCTCGTAGGCCGGTTCCTTCAGGCCCATCGGATCCCGGATCAGCCATTCGCGCACCGTCCGTTCGCTTGCCGGGGCGGGGAAGTTGCGAGGCAAGGGTGAGCCACTGATGTTGACGATGATGTCAAACGGACCCGTACCCGCCTCGTACACCGACTTGGAGGTAAGACCGGCAAGCGCCACGCCGCGTTCACGCAAGATGCGCTGCACAGGATCAGCGATGAACCCCGCCGGCGCGACCCCGCACGAGAATGCTTCGATCACGTCGGAGCCATAGGCGCGTGCAAACGCCTCGGCGAACTGCGAGCGGATGCAGTTGCCCACGCACACAAACAAGACCCGCCGTTTTGTCGCCGGTAGTGAGGAAACTCGGGCTACCGCGGCGTGCTGGATGGGATCGGGTGGCTTAAGCCGGGACACGAGCCGCCTTCTCCAGAAAGAGCCGGTGCAGGGTGCGGTCCTTGGTGAGCTCGGGGTGAAACGTCGCCACGAGGTAGTGGTCCTGTTCTACAAGCACCGGGTCGCCCGCGTACCGTGCCAGGACACGGACACCCTCGCCCACGCGCCGTATAATGGGCGCGCGAATGAACACGGCTTCCAACGTCTGGCCTTCGCCGGTTATGATCTGCGCCACCGTGCTGTGCACCTGCCTGCCATAGGCATTGCGCTCAACGCCGATGTCCACCAGGCCCAGCGAGGCCTGCTCCGGATGATGCACATCCTTGGCCAGCAGAATCGCCCCGGCGCACGTCGCGAAGACCGGCTTGGAATGGCACGCCTGGCGCAGCGCATCCCACAATCCTTCCTCATGGAGCAGCTTCAACATCGTCGTGCTCTCGCCGCCGGGAAGCACAAGCGCATCGGCTGCTTCGAGGTCAGCTGTCGTGCGGACTTCGAACACCTCAGCGCCGGCTTCGGCAAAGGCCTTCGCGTGCGCTTCGAAATTGCCCTGGATGGCAAGGACTCCCAGGCGCATGGATTACCAGCCGCGCGTCGCCATCAGGTCGGTCTCTTCCAACTGCCTGATGTCCAACCCCGGCATGCCGTCCGGCAGCTCTTCGGAGGCTTCCAGAACCTTCAGCGGGTCCTTGTAGTAGGTGGTCGCCTTCACGATGGCCTTGGCGAACGCGGCCGGATCGGGGCTCTTGAAGATGCCTGAACCGACGAACACGGTTTCGGCGCCAAGGTGCATCACCAGCGCCGCGTCAGCCGGCGTTGCCACACCGCCTGCCGAGAAGTTGGGCACCGGCAGCTTGCCGTGCTCGTGGATGTAGAGCATCAGTTCCAGTGGCGCCTGGTGTTTCTTTGACTCCGCCGTCAGTTCATCCACCGAGTAGGCGCGGATAGCCCTCATCTCCTTCACAATCGTGCGCATGTGGCGCACCGCCTCGACGATATTGCCCGAACCCGCCTCGCCCTTGGTGCGGATCAGGGCCGCGCCCTCGGCAATGCGCCGCAGGGCTTCTCCCAGGTTGCGTGCGCCGCACACGAAGGGAACCTTAAAGTCGTGCTTCCAGATGTGATGCTCGTCGTCGGCCGGCGTCAGCACCTCGCTCTCGTCGATGAAGTCCACCTCGAGCGCCTCCAGCACACGGGCCTCCATGAAGTGGCCGATGCGCGCCTTGGCCATCACCGGAATCGACACTGTCTGCTGGATCTCACGGATCTTGCTCACCGGCGACATGCGCGCCACGCCGCCTTCCTTGCGGATGTCCGACGGCACCTTCACCAGCGCCATCACGGCGCATGCGCCCGCTTTTTCGGCGATGAGCGCCTGCTCGGCGTTGGTGACGTCCATGATGACGCCGCCCTTCAACATCTCGGCCAAGCCTACTTTGACGCGGAACTGATCAGTCAAAAACATTGCCTTACTCCCTTGTTTGAAACATTAGACAATCGCCATGTGGGGCGACCCATAGCGGTCCGGAGCCGGGGCGGCGGCCCGCCGCGCCCCCTCTCCAATCCACTCAATCCCTTGCTGAATCGCCGCCGGACGCACGCCGGCGAAACTGAGCCGGAATGAGTTCGGATGACGCCGCGATACCGCGAACGCCGAGCCCGGCAGGAAACTCACGCGTCCGGCCACCGCGTCCTGCACGCGCTCGGCGTCGATGCCCGCGCGCAGTGTCGCCCACAAACTCATGCCGCCCTGCGGCCGTGTGAACTGCGCAACTTCGGGCAGCGCCTCAAGAGCCTCCACGGCCGCCTGCAACCGGACGCGCCCCGCTTCGAGCACACGCTCGCGATGCGCAGCCAGCCCCCCGGACCGGGCAAATTCATGCAAGATGTACTGCGAGAGGTGGTCAGTATGCAGGTCGCACCACTGCTTGGCCTCCACTAGCCGTTCCACGGCCTCATGCCCCGCGCATACCCAGCCCACTCGCAGGCCGGGAAACGCAATCTTCGAAAAACTGCCGATGTGGACCACCTCGCCCGTCTCGTCCAACGCTCGCAGGCTGGGGATTGTGTCGCCCTCGTAGCGCAATCCGCGATAGATGCCGATTTCCACCAGCATCACCCCGTTTTGGCGTGTCAGAGCCATGAGCGCCCGCCGTGCGTCCAGAGGCAGCGTCGCCCCGGTCGGATTCTGGAAGTCCGGAGTCACCAGAAGAAGCCGCGGCCTCTCGCGCCGCAGGGCCAATTCCAGCGCATCCAGATCCAGGCCAATGTCTGATACGGGTAGGCCAATTAGGCGACCGCCGGACCGGTGGAACACCTCGCGCAGACCGGGATAAACGGGGTCTTCCATCATCACCAGATCGCCCGCTTGCACAAAGGCGCGTGCCACCAGGTCGAGCGCCTGCTGGCAGCCGGAGGTGATGAGCACTTCGCCCCGCTCCCGCTGTTCCCCGCGGGTGGCCTCCCCAGGTAAGCCGCCGGTCAGGCTTAGGTGATGGTCCAGGATGTACTGCCGAAGTGGTTGATAACCAAGTGTGCTGCCGAGTTGGAGCAGTGTTCTCATCAGGGCCGCATCCCGCGTCGAATCCTGCAGAATCCGAGCCACCGCATCGAGTGGAAAGAGATCGTCCGACGGTCGCGAGGAGGCAAACGAGATCACCGTCTCAGCCACCGGAGCAGGTGACTGGATGAAGCTGCCACGTCCCACATGTGCGCGCAAAAGCCCTTCTCTTTCTAAGAGTTCATAGGCCTGAGCGACAGTCGCGCGGTTTACCCCCAGCGTCACTGCTAACTCGCGCGTGGCAGGCAACCGCATGCCGTCCGGAATCTGCCCGTCAAAGATCCCCACCTTGATCGAGCCATAGAGCTGCCGATAGAGCGGTTCACCGCTGTCGTGCGAAAGCACAATGGCTGGTAGCTCCATAGGGCCATTCTAGCAGATTGGACTGGTTGGGCCCAGCGGAATCCGAAGCCAATTTTACGTGGTGTCCGGTCGCATCGCGGCGTAGAGGAGGCGAGCCAACGCCCCCGCAGTGAGCGGTTCTCCCGCACCGGCAGCCTGGGCGCGCACGTACCCTGCCGAGCGCAGCCAGTCGCCCACCTCCGCCTCGCTCAACTTGCCTTCTCCGGCCGGAGGTTTCCAGCGTTTTCCCTCGTGCGTGAGCACTCGCATCACGCGAGCAGCGGCGTCGGCGCGTATCAGCGTCTCCGAGGCCCCTGCGCGATAGCCCTTGCCGAACCCGCGTGCCCCCAGCCATTGCATCGCCGCCATTCGCTCATCCGTGAACGCCAGGTCCTCATAAAACGTGATCACACCGCGCCGTTCCACCAGCAAAGCCTGCAACTCGCCCGTTGGAACTCGCCGCACCTCGACGTTTCTCGCGATGGCCAGGTGTGCCGCGATGCCCGCGGCCTCACCGAGCGCCATGAACACCGGCTCCATGCGCAGTGCGTTGTAGGCTACGTGGCTGCACGAGCAGGCCACCGGCACGAGCAATCCCTCAATCTTCCTCGGCACGAGAACCCCGTACGGCACCTGAAATGGTTCGTGCAAAACGAAGAAATAGCCCTCGCGAACACCCGGATGCGCCGGATCGTAGCGATGGTGGCCATGCGGATCAAACGCCCACTCGATGACGGCGATCGAATCACGCCGCACGCGCGTCCGCTCCATCACCGAGTCGAAATCGGCGTCGCGCTCGGTGAGGACGTAGTCGCCCACGATGCGCCGCCCTTGCCTTACATACACCTGGCGTGGCACATGCCCGTTCTCCAGCCACTCGTCAATGTGCCATCCATATTGCAGCGCATCACGCCGCAACGCTTCCGGCACTTCGGGGTCGTTCTGCAGCAGCCAGATCATGCCCACGTTGTGGGTGCGATAGCGCTCATAGATCTTCCTCCGCTCGGCCACCGTCGCTGTCGGCCATGGCCAGCACTCCTCGGCCAAGTCGAGCGACTCCTTCGGCACCCCCGTGTCCGGATGCACATGGTCGCTGTTCAATTCGAACCGCCCATTCGGCATCGGATACACCTGAATGATGTCGCGGAACTTGGTCGCCTTGCCTGAGCGAATGTCCTCCAGCACGAAGTGGTAATCCTCGCGCCGGTAGCCGTCCGGTTTCTCAATGGGCACCCGCTTGGCCGGGTCATTCGTCACATGGAACCGAAAACAGTAAGCCTGCGTTGCGTTGTCCGCTTCGCCCGTTGAACCGGGCAGCAAATCCTCGCCGCGAAACTTCATGTAGATGCGTCCGGCGTGCGGCTCGCCGTATTCAGAGCGGCTTTCGCGCCCCGTGCGGAAGGGCGCGCCGGCCATCGCCGCCAAATCGCCCTCATATGTGGCATCGACGAACACTTGTCCCGTCACGCGCACCAACTGCCCGCCGCTCACCTCAATAGCAACCAACCGGTTGCGCTCCACAATAGCCCGACGTAACTCGTGCTGCAACAGGAGCCGGATGCGCCCCCCTTCAGCGCCGATCATCTGGTGGAAAATTCTCTCCGCCGCGTTGGCTTCGTACCAATACCCATCGCGGCACAGCTTCACGTTCGGCTTGGCCGGATTGCCCTTGTCCATCTCCTCGTAATAGGCCACCACGCGCCGTGTGAATTCGTAAAACAGCCCACCCACCGCCTGGCGCTTGCCGATATCGGCGTTCGTGAGCCCGTTGGAGACAATGCCGCCGATGTGATCTTCATGCGCGCACAGCAGCACCGTCCGCCCCAGGCGCGCCGCCGCTACCGCTGAGGCGATGCCGCCCGGCGTCGCCCCATACACGACGACCTCTGCCGCCTCCGCGCGTTGTGCTTGTAACTGTCCGGCCGCGCACACACCCGCTGCAGCCTGCGCCAGCCGGCGCCGCGTGATCGTTCTCATCGCTTCTGATTGTATGCCCGTGCCCTCGCTTCAGAAGGCGAACTTGAGCGCCGCCTGCTGAATGCGCGCCGGCGCGGTGCCGCTGATCTGGCCTGCCTGCGGATTGCCGATCGCCGAGTTCGGATTGCCGAAGTTGGCGCGGTTGAAGGCGTTGAACATCTCCCATCGAAAGGTCAGCTTGTAGCGCTCTCCGATGGCGAACTGGCGGTGAATGCCTGCATCGACGTTGAAGTTCCCCGGACCCACCAATATGCCGCGCCCGGAGTTGCCAAAGGTGAATTGGGCCGGAGTGGCGAAGGCTCCAAGGTCAAACCAACGGTCGATGGTCCTCTGGCCGCCAGAGAGATTGCCGTCGGCAATCCGGTTGGGCCGGTCACCGCCGCCACCGGCGGAATTCGACACTGCCGCCGCCGCCGTGGCTGTGAAATGCTCGCCCGTGGCCATTGACCAGATGCCGTTTACGCTCCAACCACCCAGGATGAGCGCCGCTGGTCCCGTCGTGACGAACTTCCTCCCTTTGCCAAACGGCAGTTCCCATACATGGTTGAACACCGCAATATGGCGCCGGTCTTCCGGCATCGAGCCCCACTCGCAACTGTAGCAACGCGCATCCTGGGGCGGGGCATTGCCGCCGCCGTTGATGTTGCCGCCATTGCTGAGGAAGTGCGACCACGTATACGCCAGCGACAACGTCAGCCCGCCGCGCGCCCTCTTCTCCACACGTGTTTGCAAGGCGTGATACTTGGCCGCGCCGAAGTTAGTGCGATAGGTAATGTTGGTCACGTTCGGGTTGACCGAGAAGAACGGACGCCGCTGCGGCTGGGCCCCGGCGCCCGGCACGGACTGGTTGATATTCACGTTTGCGATCAGTCCCAGCGTGCGCGTACCCACATAGGAGACGTCCACCAGCAAATCTTCCAGAATCTCGCGCTGAATGCCCAAGCTCCACTGCATCGTGTTGGTCGACTTGAGGCCGTAGTCCCATGCGTTCGGGTTCCCACTGGAAAGCTGCACCTTATTGTTCAGGTCGGGCGCCACCGGCGCGTCCAAGCCTTGCGAAAGGCGCCGTACCGGAGCCGCGTTCTGGTCCGTCGCCAGCACGTTCGAATAGAAAAACGGCAGGTTCTTGTACAACTGCCCGCCGCCCTGCCCCGCCTCCACAAACGAGCTTCCAAAGCCCATCCGCAGCACCGTTCGCCGGTCCGACGTGAGCATATACGTGATGCCCAGCCGCGGCGCCAGGTTGTTCTTATCCAGGTTGCGCAGCCGGCGGCTGGCGCCGTCGCGCCCAGCGATTTCCAACTGCGCGGTGGTCACATTGAAATTGGCCCAACGGTCATAGACCTCATACGGCGGTGTCAGCAATTCATACCGCACTCCATAGTTGAATGTCAGCCGGTTCGTCACGCGCCATGTGTCGTCAAAAAACGCGTTGAAGTTGTAGAAGCGCATGCCGAAGGTGCCCACCAGCACGTTGCGGTTGGTGGCGCTCACCGCACCCAGCGCCCAATCCGCCAGCGCCGTGGCCGCGCCGGTCGTTCCCACCTGCCTCGTGTACTGTCCGTTGAAATCAAACGTCCCGCGCGTGGGAAAGGCTGAAAAGCCATTGAAGCGGTGGTTCACATACTGCCCGCCGAACTTCAGCGTGTGGCTGTTCTTGACGATCGTGAGAATGTCTTCGTACTGGAACGATACCGTCTGGCTGTTCTCCGGATACGTCGACGCATCGCCCAGGTTGCGATAGCCCGTGATCGCCATCGAAGGCAACCCGCCCGACTTATCGTTGATGTTCACGCCGGGAATGCCCAGCGCGTTGGCCGTCGCAAGCGGATTGCCCAACGGCGAGATGTACTGGTTCCACCGCACCGCACCCAGACGGACTTCATTCACGATGTTCGCCCCGATCACCTTCACGTAGTTGAATGTCGCCGACCAGTTCTTCAACGGCGTCTCCGTTCCCGTGTCCGTGCCGTCGGCGGAAAGATACGGGCTGATCGCCAGATTCTGCGTGTTTCCGCCCACCGGCACGTTGCCTGGCGTGAGCAGCAGCGTGTCGTCGTAGCTGTACTTGAAGAACACGCGGTCGCTCTGGCCCAAGTTGTGATCCAGCCGTACGTCAAACTGGTCGGTCCGCTGCTCCAAGGTCGGGTTGAAGACGAAGTTCCGCGTCGTCGCTGAATTCGTCGGTTCGGGCAGCAGGCTGGTAACGCGGAGCGCGGCCGGGTCCAGTCGTGTCGTGGGAATGCGATTTCCCGCGAACGGCTGCCGCTGCCCATTTACCATCACCGTCGGATCATGGATCGTCGCGCCGAACGCGGAGAAATCACCCGTTGTAATCATCTGCCGCTGCGCCAGCGTGGGGATCGTCGAGATGGTCGAACGCGGTTGCCGCACGCGGATGCCCTGGTAATCGCCAAAGAAGAAGGTCTTGTCCTTGCGGATCGGCCCTCCCACCGTGCCTCCAAACTCGTTGCGCCGGAACGATGGCCGCGGCGCCCCCAGCCGGTTGTTGAAAAACGTGTTCGCGTCCAGCTTGTTGTTCCGCAGGAACTCATACAAGCTCCCGTGCACCTGATTTGTTCCGGACTTCGTCTGCACGATCGTGATCGCTCCCGCCGCCGCCCCGTACTCCGCCGTGTAGTTGCTCGTCATCATGCGGACTTCCTGAATCGAGTCCACCGTCGGCACCATGATCAAGGTCGACAACCACAGGTTCCGGTTCACCACGCCGTCGATGAGATACGTGTTGTTCTGCGCGCTTGAACCGTTGACGGAAATGTTCACGTCTCCGCGCATGGCATATTGCGATGTCGCCAGGTTCCCGCTTGATCCTGTGTAGGCGCCCGGGCTGAGCTTGAGCAGCGCCGTGAACGTGCGTCCATTGAGAGGCATCTCGATCATCTGCTGGTTCGACACAAGCGATGACACCGCCGCCGTCTGCGACTGTAGCAGCGGAGCCGTCTCTTTTACCTCGATCGTCTCCTGCACGTTGCCCACCTGCAGCTTGAGGTCGACGGTCAACGTGTCGGCGGCGGTCAACTGCAAGCCGCTGGTGACCAACTTCTGAAAGCCCTGCATCTCCGCCGTGATGCTGTAGGCGCCTGTTGGCACGGAAGTAGCCACATACTGCCCCGCGGCTCCCGTCTCCACCGTGCGCGTGAATCTCGTTCCTTCATTGACGAGCGTGACGCGGGCGCCACCTACCGCGGCGCCGCCCTGATCTGTAACCGTGCCAACAATCGTTCCGCTCTGCACCTGGGCGAACGCAACCATTCCAAACAAAGCGAAAAGCGAGACATACGAGGTCATGGTGGGCTAGTGTATCGCACTCCTTCGTGGATAGTCTTTTCTCATGCAAGATGAGCCTGAAGGGGGGCACAGATTCTCACACGAGATGAGCCTGAAGGGGGACGGAGTCGGGATGCTGGGGATTGAACATCAGCATGGACGATTCGAAATGGTTGAGC
>JAFLBB010000052.1 GCA_017304135.1 Acidobacteriota bacterium
CCGTAGGTGGAGATGCAGATGCCGTCGTGGAAATAGGCGACCGCGTTGTGCGCGATCACGTGTCCCGGCCCATACACCTTCACGGCGAAAAAGCTGCGCAACTGGTGCGACGGATAGATGCCCGCGGCACGACTGCCGGCCTGATTCCAACCGATGAGGCGCATCTGGTCCTCGCGGCCGAGAAACAGGTTGTCGGCAATATAGAAGTCACTCGAACCGGCGTTCTCCGTCCAGACGCCCACGCCGATATCCTCAAACCGGCAGTGGCGAACGGTTAACCCAACAGCGCCCAGCACATCCTTCTCACCGGCGAAGATGGCGATCTCCGTGTTGCGGAAGGTCAGCCCTTCGAAGATGTGGTGGGCTGATGCCATTACATCGAACAGCTTGCCGTTGCCGCCGCCATCGAAGATCGCTTCACCGTCGCCCGCACCCTTGATCGTGATCGGCTTCTCGGCCGTGCCCTTCAGCGAGAGCGACCAGGACCCGGTAAAGGGCGCGCTCAACGGGTCGACGTAGTTATGGCGCTCGGGGCGATACAGACCGGCATGGATGAGGATGGTGTCGCCCGGCTGCGCCTTCTTCATGCGAACCGCAGTCCAATCACCGCGCCCTTCGCCGTAGTACGCCGCCTTCAGACCGATGAAGCTCGGCTCCTGGCGCGGGCCAACATGATCCGCCGGATAGACGTGCAGCACACGGCCTCCGGCATAGGGTGTCGGCTCGCCGCGCGTGGCCACGGTGACCCGCTGCTGCGCCTGTCCCGTGAGGCCATCGGGATCGCGCATCGTAAACTCGCACTCATAGCGAGTGGCGGGCTCGAGGTTCAGGATGCTGCCAGCAAAGCCATGCGGCACAGTGTAGGTCATGCTCTCGCGCTCACGATAGACGCGTTCGCCGCCGATCCGCAACAGCGGCAGCGCCGGACGCCATGCCGCCGTGCCGGCCTTGCGGAAGCGCACCTCCACGGTGGCGTTGCGGTTCACATCGCCCTCGATGGCCCATTCGAAGCCAAGGTTCAGCAGCGTGGGGTGCTCGACATGAAAACGGCCGGGACGTGAAGCGTTCTGAGCCTGCAACGCGCAGGCGGCAAGCAGGGTGAGGGTGGCAACGCGCATGGAAATCACTCGTCGATAGTACAGCAGCACGGCACGGACGCGCGGCGCCGTCTTCCGATACCCTGGAGCGGTGTTGTGTTCGCGAAGATCAGCGCTCACATTGCTGGCCGGGGGCGCAGCCTCGGCGCAAACTGAATACCCCGATATTCGGAGCGTACCGCCTGATTTGCAAACACCGCCGGTCGAGCCCGGCGATGCCGCCGCGGGTAAGCGCGTCAGGCAGTCCATTGCCCGCTGGCAAGGCACCGAGGTGCACCACGCTCTCTACCTTCCGCGCGATTGGAAGCCCGGCGGACGCTATCCGGTGATCGTGGAATACGCGGGCAATGGCAACTACCGCAACCGTTTCGGCGATGTGTCCGAGGGGACTGTCGAGGGTTCCAACCTCGGCTACGGCCTTTCCGGCGGCACAGGCTTCCTGTGGCTGTGCCTGCCCTACGTGAATGCGCGCGAACAGCGCAACCAGGAGTTGTGGTGGGGCGATGTGGATGCCACGGTGGAGTACGCGCGACTGGCTGTGAGCGAGGCCTGCACCCGCTTTGGTGGCGACCCGCGCCGCGTAATCCTGGCCGGCTTCTCGCGCGGGGCCATCGCATGCAACTACATCGGGCTACGCACCGACGCCATCGCCGCCCTGTGGGCCGGCTTCATTCCTTACAGCCACTACGACGGCGTGCGCGAAACCTGGCCCTATGCCGACTGCGATCGCGCTTCCGCCCGCAGCCGCCTGGAACGACTGCGTGGGCGGCCGCAGTTCATCATTCATGAGAACTCAGTCGAGGACACACGCCACTACCTGGAGAACACCGGCGTGAACGGCGGCTTCACGTTTCGCACACTCGCCTTTCGCAACCACAACGACGCCTGGACGCTGCGCGACATTCCAGAACGACGCGCCGTGCGGCAATGGCTATCCAACCTCGCCGGACGCTAAGCGCGCGTGTGCCTGTGCCGCCTGGATGATAGCCTGTGCACGTGGCACACATCCTCACCCGGCGCGCCGTGCTGGCCGCACCGCTGGCCGCCCCACTGACGGCGATGGCGCAACGCCCGCGGCGTCTCAATGTACTCATGATCGCTGTCGATGACCTGCGGCCCGAACTGGGCTGCTATGGCAGTCCGATTGTGAAGAGCCCCAATATCGATCGCCTGGCGCGAAGCGGGGTGCTCTTCCGCCGCGCCTATTGCCAGCAGGCCGTCTGCTCACCGTCGCGCTCCAGCCTGATGACGGGCACGCGTCCGGACACGACGAAGGTGTGGGATCTGGACACTCACTTCCGCACGGCGATTCCCGATGTCGTGACGCTGCCGCAGCACTTCAAGCAACACGGGTATTTCGCGCAAGGCATGGGAAAGCTCTATCACGGCGGCTTCGATGACGAGGCCTCCTGGTCGGTGCCGTGGACCACGCCTCGCGCGCCGCAACAGCCCTATGCGCTCGAAGAGAACCGGGCGATCGTGCGCAAGCGGCAGGCCGAGGTGGGCGCCGGAGCGAAGAAGGGGCCGGGCCGCCCCCGCACCAACGGTCCCGCCTACGAGAGCGCCGACGTTCCCGACAATGCCTACCAGGACGGTGCGGTCGCCGACCTCGCCGTATCGACACTGCGGGAGCGCGCGCTTCATCCTGAACAACCGTTCTGGCTGGGCGTTGGCTTCATCAAGCCCCACTTGCCGTTCGTCGCGCCGAAGAAGTACTGGGATCTCTACGACCCGGCGAAGATCCAGCTGGCGACGAATCCATTCCGTCCCAAGAATGCACCTGACTATGCCGTACTGCCGGGCGGCGAGTTGCGCAACTACTACGGCATCCCCGCCGGACAGATCCCCGACGACCTGGCGCGCACGCTGAAACACGGCTACTACGCGGCCATCAGCTACATGGATGCGCAGTTGGGCCGCGTGCTCGACGCCCTGGAAAGCAACGGCTTGGCCGGCAACACCGTGGTCGCGCTATGGGGCGACCATGGTTGGAAACTGGGCGAGCACGATGGCTGGTGCAAGCACAGCAACGTGGAGAACGACACTCATGCTCCGTTGCTGATCGCCTCGCCGGCGCTGGGCCGCGGCGCGGGGCAAAGCACCTCGGCGCTGGCCGAGTTCGTCGATCTCTACCCCACGCTGGTCGATTTGTGCGGCCTGCCACAACCGCGGCATTTGGAAGGAACCAGCCTTGTGCCCGTGCTGCGTGATCCGGCACGGGGCAGCGTGAAGAGCGCCGCCTTCAGCCAGTATCCGCGGCAGGGCGCACGCGGCGTCCGGCTGATGGGCTACAGCATGCGGACCGAGCGCTACCGCCTCACGCGCTGGGTGCACCGTGACGACCCCAGCAAGGTGGACGCCGTCGAGTTGTATGACCACTCGAAGGATCCCCAGGAAAACACCAACATCGCGGGAGATCCCGCGCTGGCGGGCACGCTCGCACAGCTCACCCGCCAATGGGAAGCCGGTTGGCGCGGAGCGCGGCTCCGCATTCGCCCATGACCGGTCAGAACGAGTACTTCAGCGCGAACTGAATCTGCCGCAACTGGCTTGTGGAACGGATGCGGCCGAAGGCGGCATTGGGGTTGGCGCCCTGCGTCCCCCAGGCTCCCGAAGGACGGCCCCACGCCGGATGGTTCGGCGCATTGAACATCTCCATGCGGAATTGGAGTGTGTGATTCTCATGGATGCGGAAGTCCTTCATCGTGGAGAAGTCGACATTCCAATTGGAAGGCGCCCGTAGCGAGTTACGCGCGCAGTTGCCGAACTGGCCCGCGGTAACGTTCGTGAAGGCCTCGCGAACAAAGTAACGATCGGATGTGGGACTGCTCGCCACCGGATCGACACCGGCTACACAGTTCAACCGGTTGGAGTGCGGGAAGCCGGCGCCCATACCCGCTGCGTCCCAGGACTCCGGGTTGATCGACGTGCCGCTCTGCATCGTCGTGATGGTGGACAGCTGCCAGCCGCCAATGAACTTGTCGAGGATCGCATTGCTGTTGGCGAACGGCTGGCCCTTGCCGAACGGCAGGTTGTAGAGGACCGACATCACGAAGCGATGGGGAATATCGAACCCGGCATAGCCGTAGTCGCAAGTGCGGCAGCGCTGGTTCATGAGCGTGAAGTCAGAGCCCGTGCCGCGGATGGCCGAGTTCTCATCGAGCGCCTTTGACCACGTGTAGCTGAACATCGCCGTGAGCCGGCTGGAGAACCGCTGCGTCAACTTTGAGGAGAAGGCGTTGTAGTTGCCGATGCCGTCGCCGTTGAGAAACTGAATGCCGTGCCATTCCGGATACGGCTCGCGGGCGTCGAACGTCGTGATGCCGGGCAGCGGCGCGTTGGCGTTCACCAGATAATTCACCTTGCGGCTGGAGTTCCCTGTGTAGCCGACCTCAAGCACGGAATTCTGACCCAGGGTCCGCTGCACGTTGAACAGATATTGGATGGAATAGGTTGTTCTCAGGTTATCGTCAGCGCCCCAGGTGAGCCCCGGCGCGAACCGCACGGGGAGTTGCGCCGTGTTGATGTAGTTGCTGTAGGTCAGCGTGGGCACGCCCTGCTGATCGATGACCGGATTGGCGCGCCCGCCGGCGGCGCGGCTCATATCGAAGATCGAGTTCTTGCTCTCCTGCGCATAAAACACGCCCGCTCCGGCGCGGAACGACCATTTCGCTGACGGGCTGAACGCGAGGCCCAGCCGCGGAGCGAAGTTGTTGCGGTCTGTTGTAATCAGCCGGTCACCCAAACGCCCGTCGCGCGCCAGTTGCACCGGTCCGGTGAACCGGAAGGCCAAATCATCATAAAAGTCACCCTGGCCGGTGCGCACGAAGACCGGATGCAGATTGACATCCGGCACATTGGCGATGGAAGGCAGCGCCTGCCGGAGCTGGAAATTCGGCTGCAGTCCGAACTTGTCGAGCAGCGGTTGGGCCAGTTCGTACCGCAGTCCAAGGTTGATGGTCAGTCGAGGCGTCACCTTGTACACGTCGTCGACATAGAAAGCGATCTCGTTGTTGCGGAAGTCGCCGCGCGCCAGCGCCACCGCGGCTTCGACCGTGCTCGGGGAGCCCAGCAACAGATCCGCTCCGTTGTAACCGCCGGTGAGCGTGTTGCCGTTGCCCGTGAAACTGCCCGTGTGCGTGAAGCGGCCGCGGGCAAACTCATTGCCCACCTGCAAAAACTGGTTATAGCGATACTCGCCGCCAAAGCGGATCGAGTGTTTGCCCGTCATCCACGAGAAGTTGTCCACCACCTGGTAAATCTTGTTGTCGATGCTGAATGGGCCGTTTGCGTCGTTGCCGAACCGGTTGAGCGTGCTCCCCGTCAGGTTCACGTCGGGAATTCCCCATGAGTTCGGATCGGTGACCTTGATCGGTGTGTTTAACTTTTCGTTCGCGTTCTCCACACCGGCCAGCTCCTGGCTGATGTTGTTGAACATGGAGTTGTAGCCGAAGCGGAACTCATTCACCTTGGAGGAAGTGAACACACGCGTGTTGGAGAGCACCCACTGGCTGGCACGCGAGTAGAGTTGCGTGCCGTTGAGCTTGACGCCGGGTGTCGTGGTGAGCTCATCGGTCCAGGAATAGCGGCCGAACCACTGGGAATTGGCGCTCTCATTGAAGTCGACACGCCCGGTGAACTGGTCCTTATCCACTGGCGTCTTGGCCGTCCACTCGTAGTTCCGATTGGGCAGTCCGCTCTGCGTAAGATTGGGCAGCGGGGCAAACGAGTCGAGCAGATACTTCGCGCCGGGGCTGATGCGCGACGCGGGAATCTGGTTGCCCGCGAACGGCGTCGAGGTCACGGTGAACCCGGAGCCGTTGGGGTTGGGCGTGCGCACGCGCGTATTGGGGTCCTGCAGCGCCGAAGCCACCACGGAGAAATCGCCGTTGCGCATGGCCGGAGTCATGGTGGTGAAGAAACTGGGCACTGATCGGCGCGACTTAAACCCTTCATAGTTGGCCATGAAGAAGATCCGGTTCTTGCCATCGAGGAGCTTGGGAATCTGGATGGGCCCTGAGAGCGTGCCGCCATATTGGTTCTGCCGGTAGGGAGCCTTGAGGGGCGCCACCTGGTTGGGGCTCTCCGGATCCTTGAAGAAGTACGGCCTGGCGTCGAGCTTGTCGTTGCGCAGGAACTCAAACAAGGCGCCGTGATATTGGTTCGATCCCCCCTTGGTGGAAACGTTGATCTGGCCGGCTCCACGGCCGAACTCGGCGGGATAGACGCCGGTCTGCACCTTGAACTCCTGCAGCGCCTCCACCGAGGGCAGCACGATGTAGAGATTGAAATTGATGTCCGTATTGGTGATGCCATCCAGCGTGTAGTTGCTCCAGGCTGACCGCGCGCCCGCCATCGAGATGGTCAACTCCGACCGGGTCCCGCCCTGGCGGCCCGCCGCCTGCGCCGCTTGATTGAAGCCGTAGGTAACATTCGGACTCAGCGCCACCAGGCTGAAAAAGTTGCGTCCATTCAGCGGCAGCTCAGTGATGCGCTTTTGTTCAATCACCGTACCGACCGTCGCGTCCTCGGTGGTGAGCAGCGGCAGCGCGCTCGACACCTCCACCATCTCGCTCACCTGGCCGACCTCCAGCGAGAAGTCGACTCGCGCCGTCTGCTGCACCTGCAATTCAACGCTTGAGCGGGAAGCCGACTTGAAGCCATCGCGCTCGGCCTTCACCTCGTACAGGCCCGGCACGAGGGCGGGGATGGTGTAGGCCCCATCCTCGTTGGTTGTCGCGTTTCGAATGCCGTTCGTTGCTGTATTGCGAACCGTGATGGCCGCCCCCGCGACGACAGCACCCGATGAGTCTTTCACCTCGCCGGTGACCGTACCCAGTGTTTGCGCCCCCAGGTTCATGGACCATAGGCACATCGCGAGAAAGGCGGACAACAGAGACCGCCGGATGGTTGGCGACATGGAAACCTCCCCAAAGCTCTCGTGTAACGCGAAATCAGACAAACCTACACGTCTTTTTCGATGGGGGGAAGTATACCAGCATCGGAGTTGAAAAAGGAGCCCCACCCCTGTTCCTGTCCAGGGTCGAGTCGAAGCGATTCGCCTCCTCCGCCAGCGCCATGCGCGCCCCCAAGCTGCGAGGATAGTCTGAAGAGAAACCCTGATGCGCACAACGAACCTCCTTCTATCCGCCTGCCTTCTGGCGACGGCGATGCCCGCTCAACAGGCGCCGCGAGTCGTCGAACACCTGAAGGTCCACCACGAGCAAGGCCGCTACGGCGGCTGGCCCGCCAATCACGGCGTCTGGTCCTGGGGCAGCGAAATCCTCGTCGGATTCGAACTCGGCTACTTCAAGGACAACCCCACCGGCCACGACATCGACTACAACCGCCCCGCTGAGCATGTGCTGGCCCGCAGTCTCGACGCCGGCAAGACCTGGAAACTGGAGCGCCCCGAAGGCCTGCGCCCGCCGCCCGGCTCGCGCATCGCCAACGTCCCCGCCGCACTCACCGGCAAAGCGCCCGTCGATTGTCCCGGTGGCATCGACTTCACCCACCCCGACTTCGTCATCACCTTCCGCATGACCTCAATCCACGATGGCGAGTCGCGCTTCCACTATTCGATGGACCGCGGCCACTCCTGGCTCGGCCCCTGCAAGCTTCCCAACTTCGGGCAACCCGGCACCGCCGCCCGCACCGACTATCTCGTCAACGGCAAGAACGACCTGACGGCGTTTCTCACCGCGGCGAAATCAAACGGACGCGAAGGGCGCGTCATTTGCGTCCGCACGCGCGACGGCGGCAAGACCTGGAACATGGTCTCCTTCGTCGGCCCTGAGCCGGAAGACTTCGCCATCATGCCTTCGTCGGTCCGCGTCGGCCCCTCCGACATCGTCACCGCCATCCGCCGGCGCCGTTGGATCGACATCCATCGTTCGTTCAACAACGGCGAATCCTGGCAGTTCGTCAACCAGGCCACGATGGACATCGGCGGCAATCCTCCCAGCCTGGTCCGCCTCGGCGACGGCCGGCTTGCCGTCACCTATGGCTACCGTCTGCAGCCCTATGGCATCCGCGCCCGCATCAGTTCCGACAACGGCTTGACGTGGAGCAGCGAGATCATTCTGCGCCAGGACGGCGGCGGCACCGACCTCGGCTACACGCGCACCGTGCAGCGCCCCGACGGGCTGCTCGTCACCGTTTACTACTACAACGAAGACGCCTCCAAGGAACGCTTCATCGGCGGGACCATCTGGGATCCCGGCCGCCCGTAGCCGCAACCGGAACAGGACTCCTCACGGCAGAGCGAACGCCACGTAGGCCCCGCGAATCGGCTCTTGCGTGGCCACCGTGAGTCCGGCCTGCGCGGCCACACAGAACACGATGTACTGCCGCCCGCCAAGTTCATACACGGCAGGCACGCCCTCCATCGCGGCGTCGAGCGTGTGCTCCCACAGCACCTTTCCATCGCGCGTGTCGAGGGCGCGCACTTTCTTATCGCGTGTGCCGGTGAAGATCAGCCCTGTCGCCGTCACCACCGGCCCCACCTTCGGATAATGCGTGCCCGTGTCCTTGATGCCTTTGGCGGCCAGATGCGGCACCTCGCCAAGCGGGATCTTCCAGCGGATCGTTCCCTCGTTCAAGTCGTAGGCGGTCAGCGAAGTCCATGGCGGCTTGATCGGTGACAGGCCGTCGCTGGCCAGCATGAAGCCGAACCCGGTGTAATACTTCTCGCCCGCCGAGGCGGCAAGGTCAGCAATCTGTTTGTCCTGCGCCTGGTCCTTGGCAAGCTTCAGCATCGCCGGCAGGTCCTTGGAAACAACATACAGCAGCCCGTTCGCGGGATCCACAGCCGCGCCGCTCCAGTTGGCGCCGCCATTGTTGCCGGGCATCTGGACCGTGTTGCGCGTACCCGGCGGCGTGAACAGCCCTTCGTTGCGAGCGCTCAACATCTCATCGCGAAACCGCGCCCGATCCGCGGCCGAGAGGTACGGGCTCAGGTCATCCGCCGTGAAGGTCTGCCGCGCAAACGGCGGCGGCTTGGTGGGAAACGGCTGCGTCGCCCAAGTCTCTTCGCCGGGCATCTCGGATTTCGGGACTTTGCGCTCCTCAATCGGCCACAGCGGCTTGCCCGTTACGCGATCGAATACGAACACGAAGCCTTGCTTGGTCACCTGGGCCACGGCGTCGATGGTCTTGCCCTCGTGCTTCACCGTAAGCAGTTTGGGTGCGGTGGCGTGGTCGTAATCCCAGATGTCGTGGTGCACCGTCTGGTAGTGCCACAGCCGCTTGCCCGTGCGGGCGTCCAGCGCCAGCAGGCAGTCGCTGAATAGGTTCGCGCCGCTGCGGTCCGCTCCATAGAAGTTGTATTTCGCGCTCGCCGTCGGCGCATAGAGAATGCCGCGCTTCGGATCGAGCGTCAACTCTGTCCAGACATTGGCTCCACCCACACGCTTCCAGGCGTCTTTCGGCCAGGTGTCGTAGCCGAACTCGCCCGGGCGCGGCACGGTGTGGAACGACCAGACCAGTTTGCCGGTGCGCACATCATAAGCGCGTATATCGCCCGGCGCCGAGCCGTAGCCCTGATTGGTGGCCGAGCCGAGAATGATCAGATCCTCAAACACCCGCCCCGGCGACATCGATTGCACAAGCCGGATCGTCGCCGGATCACGGTCCAGCCCAACCTTAAGATCGACCTTGCCGCCGTCGCCGAACGTGGCAACGGGCTTCCCAGTCAGCGCGTCGATCGCGCGAAGGTAGTGATTGCTGGAAAACAGAATGCGCCGTTCGCGCCGGTCCTTGCTCTCCCAGTAGTTCATGCCGCGGTGCGTGATCACCGTGGTGTCCGCTCCCGGCGAATACGCCCAGCGTTCCTTGCCGCTGGCCGCATCGAGGGCGACGATCGTGTTCTTCCGCGCCAGCACATACATCCAGTCGTCCACCACAATCGGATTGAACGAGTACTTGTTGCCGTCGCCGGTGGAGAAGGTCCAGGCGACCTTCAGCTTCGCGACGTTGGAGCGATCGATCTGCGTCAGCGCGCTGTACTGCGCCGAATCCGCCGACCCCGCGTAATCGCTCCACCTCCGGTAATCCTGTGCCGAGGCCATTCCGGCCAGCATCAGCACAATCGCGCACAAACGACAAACCATCCAGATATGATGCCACTGATGCATCGCCTCGCCGTATGTGCCGCTCTTTTCGCCGGGCTCTTCCTCCACGCCGGGGACTGGCCCGAGTGGCGTGGCGCCGGCCGCACCGGGGTGTGGAAAGAGACAAACATCGTCGACCGCTTCGCCTCGGCGGCATTGACGCCGAAGTGGCGCACACCCTTAGGCGGCGGTTTCGCCGGCCCTGCCGTGGCTGCGGGGCGCATCTATGTCACCGACTACGTGGCCGCGGCCGGCAACAAAGGCGCCGAACGCGCTCATTGCCTGGACGAGCGAACCGGCAAGATCCTCTGGACGCGCGAATGGCCCGCCTCCTACCAGGGCATCAGCTATGCCTATGGGCCGCGAGCCACACCCACCGTGGACAGCGACCGTGTCTACGTCGTGGGCGCAAGCGGCATCCTGCTCTGCCTGAACGCCCGCACCGGCGCCATCCTCTGGCAGAAGGACTATGTCCGCGACTACGGCGCCACCCTGCCCGTCTGGGGCATCGCCGGCGCGCCCATCGTCGACGGAAACCGGCTCATCGCAGTCGTCGGCGGCCAACCCGATGCGAAGGTGGTCGCCTTCGACAAACTCACCGGCAAAGAGCTGTGGCGCTCGCTCCCCTCCGATACCGAACAAGGCTACTCACAGCCGTTACTCATCGAATCCTCCGGCGTGCGCCAGCTCATCGTCTGGCACCCCGCCGCACTTTCATCGCTGGATCCCGCCACCGGCAAACCGCTGTGGCAGGAGCCCTTCCGCATCAACCTCGGCGTCGCCCTTGCCTCGCCCGTGTTTGACCGTGCCCGCCTCCTGGTGACCTCGTTCTACAACGGATCGCTGCTCATGCATCTCGACGGCGCTCATGCGAAAAAGCTCTGGCAAGGCAAGAGTGCCAGCGAGATCAACACCGACGGCCTCCATTCGGTGGTGAACACACCGGTCATCGACGGCGACTACATCTACGGCATCTGCAGCTATGGCCAGTTCCGCTGCCTCAACGCAAAGACCGGCGAGCGCGTGTGGGAAACACTCGAGGTAACAAAGGAGAAAGCGCGCTGGGCCTCCGGCTTCATCGTCCGCAACGGCGACCGCTACTTCATCAACAACGACCGCGGCGAATTGATCATCGCTCGCCTTTCGCCAAAGGGCTACCAGGAGATCAGCCGCGCGCAGCTAATCAAACCCACCTCCAATCCCGGCAACCGCCGCGAATTGGGCATGGTGAACTGGTCGCACCCCGCCTATGCCAACCGCCACGTCTACGCGCGCAATGATGAGGAGATCATCGCCGTGCCGCTCGCTCAGTAGGGCTACCCGCCAAGGATCTCGCCGAGCCGGCCGCCGACAATCTGCGCCTCGTCGCCGCGCATCATCCAGACCGAGATCAACAGCTTCCCCGGCCCCTGCTGCAATGTGTGGATCGAAGGCTCGCCGCCCATCAGCCGCTCGTGCACTTCCTTCGTCGTCATGCCGAGAGTCCTTTCGTTCCACTGCACCATGACGTGCGGCACCTCGTTGGCGATCACGGGAATGTGCCTCTCCGTGGTGACCCGTTTCACGCCCTTGAGCGCGGCGCGGATCGTCGCCACGCGCGCTTCCAACTCCTTCCACTCCGCAGCGTGGTCCACTTTGAGATAGCGCTCCACCGCCGCCAGCAACCCGCACAACTCTTCCTTACCCACCTTCATGCCGCGCCCGATGCCGCCGTAGGGAGACATGGCCGGATAGGACGCCTCGATCAGGTCCTTGCGCCCCAGCAGCAGACCGCTCGCCTGCGGCCCGCGCAGCGCCTTCCCGCCGGAGAAGATCACCAGGTCGAACCCCATCTTCGTGTACTTCCAGAGGTTCTCTTTCGGCGTGGCATCCGAAGCCGCGTCGTTCATCGTGGGAATGCCGCGCGCCTTGCCGATCTTCACGAACTCCTCGGCCTTGATCTGCCCGTCATGCTCCGCCTTGTTGAGGTAGAACATCATGCCGGTGCGCTCATTGATCGCGGCCTCCAACTGCTGCCGCGTCTCCACCGTCACCACCTTGGCCCCGCACAATTCCATCTGGTGCTCATAGCCGGAGCGGTGTGACTTCTGCTGGATCACCTCATACTTGATCCCGTCGCGGTTCGGCAACTGCCGTAACTTCGCGGCGTCGCCTTGCGACAAACATGCCGCCGTGCCCACGGCAATCGCCGAGGCCGCGCCGCAGGTCACCATCGCCGCCGGCGCCTGGACCAGTTCGGCGATGCGGGCGCCCACCTTGCGCTCCAACTCGGGCAGGGGGATGAAAAATCGCGACGCCTCTTCCATGGCCTGAATCACTTCGGGCGGCATGATCGATCCGCCCAACACCGTCACCACACCCATGCCGTTGATCACCGGCCGCATGCCAAGGCTCTTATAAAGCGGCGCGGGCGACAGGGCTGTAATCTCCGTCGCGGCCGCCACGGCGGGCAGCGCGGCGGCAGGCGCAAGTGCGGCGGTTTGGAGCATTCGGCGTCGTGTGGGCTTCATGAGGTTCGATTATAGTGGCTCGATATGCTTCTGCCAATCTTCCTGGCCTGCGCGGGCCTGCTGTCGGCGCAACCGGCCTATGACCTGCTCCTCAAAGGCGCGCACGTAATCGACCCGAAGAGCAAGCTGAGCGCCCCACGCGATGTGGCCATTCGCGCCGGCCTCATCGCCGCCGTCGAGCCCTCCATCGACGCCGCGCGAGCCCGCAAAGTGGTGAACGTCAGCGGCCTCTATCTGGTCCCCGGCCTCATCGATCTGCACGCACATGTCTTCGCGGGCTCCGAGGGCCGCAGCCTGGCCGGAGGCGAAGCGAGCATCTTCCCCGATGCGTTCGCTCTCCGTGTGGGCGTCACCACCGTGGTGGACGCCGGCTCCTCCGGGCGCGACAATTTCGCCTATTTCAAGAAGACCGTGATCGACCGTGCCCGCACGCGCGTCTATGCGCTGTTGAACATCGGCGCCGCGGGCATGCCCGGCGAGTCAGACGAGCAGCGCCTCGACCTGATGGACGCCAAAGCCGCGGCCGCCCTGGCCATGGCCCATCCTGAAACCATCGTCGGCTTCAAAGTGGCTCACTACCGCGGCGCCGATTGGACGCCCGTCGAGCGCGGCGTCGAGGCCGGCGCGATCGCCAACCTCCCCGTGATGATCGATTTCGGACAATTTCGTCCCGAACGACCGTTCCAGGATCTCGTCCTCAAGAAACTCCGCCCCGGCGACATCTACACGCACTGCTTTTACGCGCCCGTGCCGATGCTCGACGCGGCAGGCAAACTGCTGCCCTATCTCTTTGAGGCCCGCAAACGCGGCGTGCTCTTCGACGTCGGCCATGGCGGCGCGGCCTTCGAATTCCGCCAGGCCGTGCCGGCAGTGCGTCAGGGCTTCCCACCCGACACCATCTCCACCGACGTTCACTCCGGCAGCCTGAACTCCGGCATGAAGGATCAACTGAATGTCATGTCGAAGTTCCTTAACATGGGCCTGTCGCTCGACGATGTCATCCTGCGCTCCACCTGGAACGCCGCGCGCATCATCCGCCGCGAACAGATCGGCCATCTCAACGTAGGCGCTGTAGCCGACATCGCCGTGCTGCGGCTGGAGAAGGGACAATACGCCTTCGTCGACTCCTACGGCGCGCGCATGGACGGCTCACAGCGACTGGTGAACGAACTCACCGTCGCCTCCGGCCTCGTCGTCTACGATCTCAACGGCCGCACGCGCGAAAGCTGGGACAAGCTCGGCCAATACGAAGCGCAGGGCGAACCGTGGTGGGACGGCACACGCGGTGGCAGCCGCGCCCGTCCCTTGCCCGCCCCTACGCTGCGCAAGTAAGCTGGTTGCCACCCCAATCTCATGCGCACCGCCTTTTTGTTGATTGCCTTTGCCGCGCTGGCCGCCGCGCAGCCGGAACTCTATTCGCCCCTCAAACAGATCACCCCCTCCAACGCCGCCCGTCTCGTGAAGGCGTGGCAGTTCGACTCGGGCGACGAGTTCAAGGGATCCGAGATCCAGTGCCGCCCGCTCGTGATCGACGGCGTGCTCTACGCCACCACGCCCAAGCTCCGAGTGGTGGCCCTCGACGGCGCCAGCGGCAAGCAACTGTGGAGCTTCGATCCGTTCTTTGGCAAGCCCGTCACCAGCAAGCAGCGGAGCCGTGGCTTCATGCACTGGAACGGCCGCCTCTACTTCGGCGCCGGGCATCAACTCTTCGCCCTCGACCGCAAGACAGGCCAACTCGTCACCGAATTCGGCGACAACGGGCGCGTTGATCTGCGCCAGGGTCTCGGCCGCGATCCCGACACGCAGCGCCTGCAGATGACCTCACCGGGCGTGGTCTACAACGACCTTCTCATCGTCGGCTTCCTCACCAGCGAAGGACTGCCTTCCTCTCCTGGCGACATCCGCGCTTTCGACGCGCGCACGGGCAAGTTGCGCTGGAGTTTCCACACCATCCCGCACCCTGGCGAGCCCGGCTATGATACCTGGCCCGCCGATGGCTGGAAGACACTCGGCGGCGCCAACTCATGGCCCGGCATGGCCGTCGACCTGAAGCGCGGCCTCGTGTTCGTTCCCACCGGCTCGGCGGCCTTCGATTTTTACGGCGGCAACCGCCCCGGCGACAACCTCTACGCCAACAGCCTCATCGCCCTCAACGCGGCCACCGGCAAGCATGTCTGGCATTTCCAATTCGTCAAGCACGACGTGTGGGACCGCGACCTGCCTACCGCCCCCGTACTGGTCAGCGTCAAGCGCAACGGCCGCACCATCGACGCCGTCGCGCAATGCACCAAGTCCGGTCACGTCTTCGTGTTCAACCGGGAAACAGGCGAGTCGCTCTTTCCGCTTGAGACAGTGAGAACGCCGCCCTCGCCCGCTGACGGCGAACAGCTCTCCCCCACACAGACGTTGCCGCTCCAGCCCGCGCCCTTCGCCCGCCAGCAACTCACCGAACAGATGCTCACGCGCCGCACGCCGGAAGCCCATGCCGACGCGCTCAAGCGCTTCCGCACCTATCGCAGCGGCCCGCAATTCACCCCACCCAGCTTTGAAGGAACGGTGATCTTCCCCGGTTTCGACGGCGGCGCCGAGTGGGGCGGCCAAGCCTATGATCCCGAGACAGGCATGCTCTACATCAACTCGAACGAGATGGCGTGGATCCTGCGACTGGTGCCGCAAGGCGACGGCACGCGCAAGTCCACGTCCGCCCAACTCTACTCGCGCCACTGTTCGAGCTGCCATCGCGAAGATCGCAAGGGCACTCCGCCTGAGTTCCCCGCCCTGCTCAACCTCGAAGGCAAGAATGTCGAAGAGGTGATCCGTAAGGGCGCCGGCCGCATGCCCGGCTTTGCCTTTCTCGGCGATGAGGGCACCAAGGCGCTCACGGAATTCCTGCGCACGGGCGACAACAAGGAGATCGAACTGCCCGCGACGCGGCAGTCCTCCGGCATCCAGTTGAAGTACCGCACCGATGGCTACAACAAGTTCCTCGATGCCGACGGCTACCCCGCCATCGCGCCTCCGTGGGGAACGCTGAACGCGCTCAACGTGAACACAGGCGAGTACGCCTGGCAGATTCCTTTCGGCGAGTTCCCCGAACTGGCCGCCAAGGGCCTGCGCAACACGGGCACGGAAAACTACGGCGGCGGCGTGGTGACGGCTGGCGGCCTGCTGTTCATTGGCGCGACCAACCACGACCGCAAGTTCCACGTCTTCGACAAGCGCACCGGCAAGATGCTCTGGGAGACAACACTCCCGGCTGGAGGCAACGCGACGCCCGTTGTCTACGAGGTGAAGGGCAAGCAGTATGTCGCCATCGCCGCGGGCGGCGGCAAGAGCGGCGCACCCTCGGGCGGCAGCTACGTCGCCTTCGCGCTTCCTTAACGGCTGAGCTTCAACACCCACGCCGGTTGGCGCATCAACTCTTCCGGCGCCTCGGGCAATGTGATCTCCACACCGCCCTTCCGGGAACGGAACTTCAGCGCGCCCGCAGCGCCCAGCAACGACGCGCTCTTCACGTCGGCCACGTCATTCACCACAAAACGCTTGCCCGGCCAGCGCGGCAGAATCGCATACACGGCATCGCCCTTCGCCGTGAAGAAGGCCTCGATCGACGCCTTCCCCGGCGCTTGCTTCGCCGTGAGTTGAGTCACGTCGTAGGCCGTCGAGTACTCCTTGTTGTATTCGATCTTGGGCTGCTCACCCGTGCTCCACTGTCGCGTTGCCGTCCACGGCTTGGTTCCATAGATGGCCTCGCCGTTCACCTTGAGCCAGTCGCCGATCTCGATGAGCCGCTGCTCCATCACCACCGGGATCGTGCCGTCGCCGTCGGGCCCGATGTCGAGCAGAAGGTTACCGCCGCGGCTGACGAGATCAGCGAGCATGATCACCAGGTCGCGGCCCGAATGATAATGCTCCAGCTTCTCGGCGCGGTTGTAGCCATAGCTGAAGCCCATCCCGCGGCTTTCCTCCCAAGGGTGATCCATGCCGGCCATCCCTGGCGTGTACTCGGTCGTCCAATAGCCGCCGTGCTTGTGGCGCGAGTCCTTGCCCCAGCGGTCGTTGATCACCACTTCCTCCTTCACCGCGCTCTCATTGAACAACCAGGCAAGCAGGGCAGGGCTGCCCCAATCGGCCGAAGGCAGATCCCATTCGCCGTCGCTGAAAATGATCGACGGCTTGTAGCGCGTCACCAGGTCCTTGAACTGCGGCGTCATGTGCTCGCGGATGTAGCGCGGCTTGTCGCTCAGCCACACCGGGTTGTACCACTCGTAGAGCGAATAATAGAAGCCCATTTTGAGGCCCTTGCGGCGCACGGCATCGGTGAGGTCGCCCAGCACGTCGCGCTTCGGCCCGATCTCCACGGCGTTCCAGGGACGGCCCCAGGTGGCCGAAGCTTCCTTGCTCGGCCAGAGCGCAAATCCTTCGTGATGCTTCGATGTCAACGCGACGTAGCGCGCGCCCGATCGCGCGAACACGTCGGCCCAATGGTCGGGATCATACAACTCGGCGCGGAACTGCGGCGCGAAGTCCTGATAAGGGAAGGAAGCGCCATACTGCTTCTGGTGGTACTCCCAGGTGCCTTTCTGCACGGGATTGGCCTTGGCATTCTCCCGCCCCTGCGTCATGGCGTTCCAATACCACTCGGCATAGGCAAGCTTGCCGGGAATCACCGGCGCATACGAGGGCACGGAGTAAACGCCCCAGTGAATGAAGATGCCGAACTTGGCATCAGTGAACCAGCTCGGCGTGGGCCGTTTGTCGATCGACTCCCACATTGGCTCATACTTCTGTCCCCACGCGGCGGCCACACTTGCGGCCATGAGAATAAGAATCCGTTTCATCTCGCCTCCAGCGGGCCGGCCAGCGCCGGCGCTCGTTCGGAGTTATCGTCTCACGAACGCGTTTCCGAAGCAGCCTTTTCGACGAGCAGTTCCAGTGATGCTGGGCCTGGCGAGCCCCGCTGCCGCTTGACCCCGGCGCTCCTCGCTCGATAGGCTGTTCCCCGATGAACCGCCGCCACTTCCTCACCCTGTCCGGGGCCACCGCCGCCGGATTCGCCCTGCCCGCCTTCCCTTTTCAACAGGAGAAGAGCAACCTCAAGATCACCGCCATCCGCCTGGTGCGCACACGCCCCCTGAAGCCGCTGCCCGCCTACACGCCATCGGCCGGCTCGTGGTCGACGCAGGGCGTGGAGGTGGCCAACCCGGTTTCGATCTACCCGGAGTACAAAGCCACGCGGTCGCTGTTTGCCGCCGAAAACGTGCCCGGCTTCACCGTCGAGATCACCACGGACAAGGGCATCAAGGGCTATGGCAGCGGCGGCGCCGGCGGCGGCGCCATCGTCACCGGCCACTTGACCAAGCTTCTGCTCGGCAAGGATCCGTTCAACCTCGAGCGCAACTGGGATCTCTGCTGGCGCGCCACCATGAGCTACGGGCGAATGGGCGTAACGATGAACGCCATCTCGGGCGTCGACGTGGCCATGTGGGACATCGTCGGCAAGGCGCTCAACGTGCCGGTCTACAAGCTGATTGGCGGCAAGGTGAAGGATCGCGTGCCCGCCTACTGCACCGGCAACGACATCGAGCAGCACGTCGAGTTCGGCTACAAGCGCCTGAAACTGGCCATCCCCCACGGCCCGGCCGACGGCATCGACGGCATGCGCAAAAACGTCGAATTAGTGAAGCGCGCCCGCACCGCGCTTGGCCCCGACGGCGACATTATGCTCGACTGCTGGATGGCCTGGACCGAGCGCTACACCCTGGAGATGGCCGAGATGATGGCCCCCTATCGCGTCTACTGGATGGAGGAGGTGTTGCAGCCTCACGACTACGCCGGCTTCGGCCGCCTGAATGCCGCCATCAAATCAACGCGCATCGTCACCGGCGAGCATGAGTATGGCCGCTACGGGTTCCGTTACCTGCTCGAACACAACGGCGCCTCCATCTGGCAGCCTGACCTGCAGTGGTGCGGCGGGCTCACCGAGTTGCTCAAGATCTCCGCCATGGCTTCGGCCTACGACATCCCCGTCATTCCCCACGGCGGCGGCTTGAACGGGGCCACCCACTATTCGATCTCCCACGTCAACGCGCCCTGGGCCGAACTGTTCATGCCCCCGCCCGGCGGCCCTCCCGAGGCATACAAGATGTTCGAGGAGCAATACGAAATTTCGCGCGGCCCCGAAGGCATCTACACGCAGCCGCATGAGCGTCCAGGCTGGGGTTGGGACTACGAACCAGCCAGCTAACGGTCGGCCCGCCGTGCTGCAAACCTTTACAATTTGGTCTACGCAACTGTTATATACTGGCCTCCGCAGATTCAACCTTTTGAGGGGTTAGCAGATGAGCAAGTTCCGTATTCTCTTGGTGTCCCTGTGTCTTCTCGCGGCGCCGGCGTTCGCTCAGGACGTCCGCGCGCGGGTGCAGGGGCTCGTGACCGACTCTTCCCAGGCCGTGATTGTCGGCGCCGACGTAATTCTCACCAACGAAGGCACCAACGTGGCGGCAACCACCAAAACCAACAACAACGGCCAGTATCTCTTCGACTTCGTGATCGCAGGCAACTACAGCCTTACCGTGGAGATGCAGGGGTTCCGCAAATTCGTCCAGAAAAATATCCTCGTCCAAAGCCGCGGTGACCTGACGGTGGATGCCCGCCTTGACGTCGGCTCGGCCTCGGAAGCCGTGACCGTGGAAGCGGCCCCGGTTTCCGTACAGTTCAACACTTCGACGATGGGCATTACGCTCGACAAGAAGATGACCAACGAACTGCCGGTCATCAACCGCAACCCGTTCCTGCTGGCCCAACTCAACCCGGCCGCGGTGCTGCGCTCCACCACCGAACAGAGCCCCTACCATCACTGGGCCGCCACGCAGATTGACGTCGGCGGCAATACGTCCACCAAGAACGACGTGGTGGTCGACGGCGCCCCCAATATGGCGTCGGAGAAGTCGGCCTACACGCCGGCCATGGACGCCGTGCAGGAAGTCAACATTCAACAGAACGCCGTGGATAGCGAGTTCGGCCACTCGGCCGGAGGCGTCATCACCGTGCAGATGAAGTCCGGCACCAACGAATTCCATGGCACCGGCTACTACCTGGGACGCAACCCCAAGATCAACGCCGTGGCCGACCACATCACGCGCCGCGCCAACCTCACCCGCAACCACATCTTCGGCGGCACGCTCGGCTCGCCCGTCATCAAGAACAAGGTGTTCAACTTCGTCTCCTACGAGGCATGGCGCAGCCAGGACCCGCGCTCGGTGGCCTTCACCCTGCCCACCGACGCCGAACGCACGGGCGACTTTTCGAAGTCAATCAACGCCCGCGGCGGCCTTCGAGCCATCTACAACCCGTTCACGACGGTGCTGAACGCCAACGGCACGGCCACCCGCCAACCCTACGCCGGCAACATCATTCCCGCCAGCCAGCAGGACCCTGTCGGCCGCCGCGTGATGAACGACGTCTGGAAGCCCAACCTCACCGGCGATGGCTCCGACGGCGTGAACAACTACCGCACCGGCTTTGCCGAACGCGTCGAATACTGGAACTTCTCCGACCGCGCCGACTGGAACGTCTCCGACAAGCTGAAAATCTTCGGCCGCTACTCCATGTTCAAGACCTACGTGGCCCAGGACAATTACGCCGGTACGCGCGCCGTGCAACCCAACGGCAGCGAGCGCCACGCCTGGACAACCGTGGGAGACCTTGTCTACACCCTGAACGCCAGCACGGTCTTCAATATTCGCGGCGGCTGGAACCGCATCTTCGATTCCTTCGCCGTGGGTGAATCCCAGATCTCCGGCGCGCAGTTGACCGAAATCCTCGGTAGCGACTGGCACACGCCATATTCCAGCAACGATCCGGCGCTCTACTATCCCGGCTTCACGGTCCGCCGCGGGCCGTCGGCCACGGCACTCGGCCGCACGGGCTTCTGGTATCAGGATCCCGAAACCTACAATATCCAGTCGAAGATCTCGCGCGCCCAGGGCCGCCACTATTTCAAGGTAGGCGGTGAATGGCGCTCGCAGCGCGTGGAAGCGGTCCGCCCCCGCCCCGTCTCCTTCGATATCCGTCCGGAACTGACGGCCAGCACCTTCCTCAACCCCGACCTCAACCTCAGCGGCGACGCCTGGGCGACGCTGCTCGTCGGCGCGCTGGACAACAACACGCTGATCCAGTCGCTGCCCATCCAGCGCCACCGCAACAGCTTCTACAGCCTCTACGTCCAGGACGATTTCAAAGTCACCCAGCGCCTCACGCTGAACCTCGGACTGCGCTATGAATACGAGTCGCCCATGATCGACCCCGAAGACCGCCTCTCGCGCTTCCTCGACCTGAGCTCTCCGATTCCTGAGTTCCAGGGCGCCAACGCGCCCGTGATCCCGGCCGCCGCGGCGGCGCTACGCACCGGAAACCCGCTCTTCAACGGAGCCTGGATCTTCACCGATTCCTCCAACCGCGGCTCCTGGAATGCCCAGAAGCTCCTCTTCATGCCGCGCGCCGGCCTCGCCTATCGCGTCGACGACAAGACGGCGTTGCGCTTCGGCTACGCCCGCTACCTCGTGCCTTCAACACTCACCGACGGCCTCGACGTGCTGGGCAGCGTCTTCTATCCCGGCTTTGAGGCCACCAGCCGCGGCCTGCCCCTGCTGACGGGCGTACCGCAGTCAACGCTGCGCAACCCCTTCCCCGGCGGGCTCGTTCCGGTGAGCGGCAAGACCTTTGGCCGCTACACCGACCTCGGCGGTTCGCCGATCTTCTACAACCAGGACTTCCAGGTCGGCGTGAACGACCGCATCAACTTCAGCATGCAGCGCGCCCTGCCCGGCCAATTCGTGCTCGATGCCACCTACTTCACCAACTTCGGACGCAACGCTCCGGTGACGCGCAACCTCAACCAGGTGGATCCGCGCATCGGCTACACACGCGGCGCGGCCACCGCCGCCAACGTCGCCAATCCCTTCTTCAACAAACTCGCCGCCGACAAAATGCCCGGCCAGCTCCGCACTCAGGCCAACGTGCCCGTGTCGCAGTTGCTCCGCCTCTACCCGCAGTACGGCGACATCCAGCAGCGCCTCACCGGCCAGGCCGGCAACCGCTACCAGGCCCTGCAGATCTCCTTGCAGCGTCCCTTCGTCAATGGCTTCAACCTCTTCTTCGGTTACAACTACAACCGCGAGCGGAACGAAGAGTACTACGACGAACAGGACAACTTCCTCGACAACCTCACCTATCAGCCCGCCGTCAACCCACGCCATCGCTGGTCCGGCGCCGCCATCTATCAGCTGCCCTTCGGCAAAGGACGTAAGTTCATGAACGAAGCCAACCGGATTGTCGATGGCGTCCTCGGCGGCTGGTCGCTCAGCGGTCTCTACTCCATCAACACGGGCCAGTACCTCCGCTTCGGCGGCCTGCTGGTGGATGGCGACCCCTCCATCGACAGCCCCAGCAAGACGCAGGCCTTCGACACCACCAAGTTCCAACGCCTCCCTGCCTTCACCCGCCGCACCAATCCGCTGCAGTATGACGGAGTGAAGGGCATGCGCTTCAAGAACATCGACCTCACCCTGGCCAAGTCGTTCTCCATCACCGAGCAGGTCAAGTTCGAGCTGCGCATGGAGGCCTACAACGCCACCAACACCTTCAATGGCGATCTGCCCAGCACGAACTTCGGCACTTCGGCATTCGGTTCCATCGTCGCCCAGCGTCCGGGCTATCTCGGCCGCCAGTTGCAGTACAGCGGCCGCTTTACTTGGTAGGGCTGGCCTTACTTCTGCTCGCGGTGCAGGACTTCGCAGGGTCGAAGTCCTGCGCCGTTTGTCATTCCGGGATCGCCCGCACGCAGGCGGGCACGCATCATGCACAAGCCCTCGGACGCACCCGCGACCGCCGCTGGGCCTTCGGCGCGGGTGCACAAGCGGTCACCTACGTCTCGCAGGCAAGCGAGGACACCTACGTCGAACACGGGCTCTCCTGGTATAAGAAATCTGGCGATCTCGCCCTCACCCCCGGCCACACCTCGCCCGATGGAGTCACCTACCGGACCTTCGCCGCCGACTCCAACATCCTGCGCTGCTTCCAGTGCCACTCCACAGGCAAACTCCGGCTCACACCCGCTCGCGCCATCGAACCGGGCCAGCCGGGCGTGCGGTGTGAGACCTGCCATGGCCCCGGCGCTGAGCATGCCGCCAAACCGCAACGCGACAACATCCGCAATCCAGCCAGGCTCACAGCCACCGAGATCAACGATCTCTGCGGGCAGTGCCACCGCATGCCCCCCGCACGCGGCGAGGCCACCAATTTCGAGAACCCCTGGAACGTCCGCCACCAGCCCGTCTACTTCAGCCAAAGCGCCTGCTTCCTCAAAAGCGAGGGCAAGCTCTCCTGCCTCTCCTGCCACAATCCGCATGAAGACACCAAGCCCCTGGGCGAGGCCAAGTGCGCCGAGTGCCACGCCAAACCGCGCCACACAACGGCCATCGCCGGCAACTCCTGCGTCACCTGCCACATGCCGGTGGTCAACCCCTCGCCGCTGCTCGGCTTCGTCAACCACTGGATCGGCGTCTACCGGCTAACGGGCCCCCGTGCGAATCTTCTCCGCCCTGTCCAGCAGCGGACGCGCCGCTGATTCACGCCCCGTCTGCGCCAGCAGGTCGGCCAGGTTTTCCAACGCGCTGGCCGTTTGCGGCGTCTCCGGCCCATGCGCCTTCTCCGCGATGGCCAGCGCGCGCCGGAACAACCGCTCAGCCCCGGCCACATCGCCTCGAATCGCCAGACTCGCGCCGAGCACCCCGCACGCCGCACCGGTCCGAGCGTCCATCGCCGCTAGTTTTTTCTCAAACGAACCCAACGCCGCCGAGGCCAATCGCCCCGCCTCGGCCTCGCCCCTTGCAAGAAGCAGCGCGGCCAGGTTGAGCCGCGTCGTGGCCAACTCCACATCCAACGCCGGCAGCGCCTTCACGCGAATCGCCAGCGCCTTGCGGTAGACCTGCTCGGCCAGCGCCGCGTCCCGCTCCTCCAGCGCCAC
The DNA here is from genome assembly GCA_017304135.1 of Acidobacteriota bacterium. Taxonomy (GTDB): domain Bacteria; phylum Acidobacteriota; class Terriglobia; order Bryobacterales; family Bryobacteraceae; genus JAFLBB01. The sequence goes on from JAFLBB010000052.1 coordinate 23,747, forward strand.
TGCCCAATTGTGCAGCACGGTCGCCGCGGCCGGCGTGTCAGCCAGTTCCACGACTGCCTCCCGGAATGCCTCGGCCCGCGCGTACTCGCCTCTCGCCGCCAGATACAGCCCAAGGTCGCGCGCACTCGCGCGCGTCTTCGGCGCGTCCTTGCCGAGCGCCTGTTCGCGTTGCTCCAATGCCTGCCGGTAGAGATACTCAAAGTCCGGCTGCTGGGCCGCCAGCGCCGCGGCAAGCAGAATCAGCGCGCTTCGGGCCATCCCTCACTCACCTTTCCGCTCAGGCTCTTCAGAAACTCCACCAGCGCGCGCTTCTCCTCCATTGTCAGCTTCAACTCGTTCATCTCGGCGTCGCGCTCAGGGTTCTCGCGCCCGCCTTCATCATAGAAATCCACCACCTCTTCGAGCGTCTGCAGACTTCCATCGTGCATGTACGGAGCAGCGCCAGCGACCTCACGCAGCCCCGGTGTTCTGAACGCGCCCCGGTCCGCCTGTTCCTGGCTCACTGCGGCGCGGCCGGCATCGACGAACTCCCCATTGCGCCACGCCGTGCCCGTGTTGTGAAAGCGCTCGTCGCTGAACTGCGGCCCCACGTGGCAGGCCACGCAGTTCGCCTTGCCCCGGAACAGCCGCAACCCGAGTTGTTGTTGCGGCGACAGCGCCGTGCGGTCCCCGGCCACAAAACGGTCGTAGGGCGAGTCGCCGGAGAGAATCGTGCGCACGTAGCTGGCCAGCGCCAGCGCGATGTCTTCGTTCTCCGCCTCGCGCCCGAACACCTGCTTCATGCGCCTGTGAATCGTCTCCTCCGCCCGCACCCGTTGGCGAATCTCCTCCAGCGTGAGGTCCATCTCCTTCGGATTGAGGATCGGCTGCAATACCTGCGCTTCCAGCGTCGCCGCGCGGCCATCCCAGAAAAACGACTTACCCCAGGCGCGATTGAGCAAGGGCGGAGTGCGCCGCGAACTCACCTGCCCCCGTACCCCCACCGCGCCCGGCTTGCCGTCGGTGAAAGCCCGTTCGGGCAAATGGCAACCGCCGCAGGAGAGCGTGCCGTCCCGCGACAGTCCCCGAAAAAAGAATAGCGCCCGCCCCAGTTCCACCTTTTCCCGCGTCATCGGATTCGACGCCGGCGCCGGCACATACGCATCCAGTCCAAGCGGGACCGGCAGCGTTTCGGCGAAGGCAAGCGCAGCGCAGCTAGCGCTGAGAATCGAGAGGCGCAAAGACGTGCTCCATAACCCAAATCTGCGAATGCGTTCCCCCGGCACCGAACGCGATGCTGCCCGTCTTGGATTGAACGCTGAACGGGCCCCCATCATAGTTCGGCCAGGCCAGCCGGCGCACGCCCTCGCCGCTCAAGCTGAGGGCCACTCCACCGCGCGAAGCCAGCAGACTCGCCCCCTTCCAGGCAAGCCACGTCACGCCGTCCACCGCCCACTCCCTGCCCCCGGCCACCACATTGTTCCTTGAGGCCCGCGCGGTGAGTTTGCCATCCGGCGACACGGCCATCGCCCGCACATCCTCGCCCGCCGCCACCCTGCCATCCGGCTCCCAATCGCCCGGAATCCCGCCATGGCCCGCGCCCTCGGCCACCACCTCCACCCGAATTGCGCCGTCGCGGACCCGCACTCTGAACAGCCCGGCCCGCCCCTTGCCATCGGTCCCCGACGCCAGAAGCCACTCACCGTCAGGCGACCATCGCACCGAAGCAATCGTAGCCAGCCGCGCCGGAAGATCCCGCTCCCGTCCGGAGTCAAGATCGCGCACGACAATCACCACCGACTGCACGCCGAAGTTCTCCGCCCCGCGGCGCGACAAGTAGGCCAGCCGCTTCCCGTCGTGCGACCACGCCGGAGCCGAGTTCCGCCCCGGTGTCCGCGTCGGCAATACAGCCGGCTTCCCCCCCTCCGGCATCAGCGCGATCTCACTGGAGCCGGTCCGCAGCCCGTAGTACAGGTCTCCCTTGGCCGTCACCCCCATCGGCAGAAACTGCTTCAGGTTGGAACGGACCAACCGCGGCGTGCCGGCGGCCTTGCCGTTCTCCACTCGAACCGCCCACGCACCCATCGTCCCGTCGCGATCACTGGCAAACAGAATCTCCTGGCCATCGGGCGACCACACCGGAAACAGATCCTCCCCCGGCGCCTCCACCACCTTCGTCTCCGAGCTGCCGTCCATGGCCAGGACGTAAATATCACGCGGCCCGGCCTGCTCGCCCCCAAACGAGTCGTAAGCGATCCAACGGCCGTCCGGGGAGATGTCCATCCGCTTCGGATACACCCAGTTCAGCGACCGCAACACCTTCACCGCCCCCGTCTTGGCATGCACCAGCGCAATCTGGCTGATGTTGTCCTTGCGAAAAAAAAGCGTGAGAATCTGCTGATTGTCCGGCGTCCAGGAGGTCGGCTGAACGAAACCGGACTCCTCGTTCCGGAACAGGACTCGTGGTTCGCCCCCCTCGGCCGGCACCACCCGCAGATCATAAAAGCCCGCCTCATTGAACCAGGCCACCGCGACCCGGGAGCCATCGCGCGACGGGGCGCTGAAATAGGCGAACTCCTTGGCTGCCCCCGGTCCCTTGTGGGTGAGCCTCCGAAGCTGCCCTGTGGCTGTTTCCAGAAGGGCGAGATCGCCCGAGCCAGGATCGACACACGAGAGATAGCGTCCGTCCGGCGTCGGGGCGCCCAGGATGTTCGCCCCCGCCACATCCCACACCACGCGGATCGTTGGTTCCGCCTGGAGGGCCAGTGTTGCAAGAAGGATGAGCAGGTGCCGCGGCACGCATCCATCCTATCTCTACCGCAGGCCGGCGGCGAGCTTGGCGTGGGGCGCAGGGCGCGGAGGGGGGAATCTGAGCTAGCGGGCGGTCCGAACCACCAGCAGAAGCGCGACTCCAGCCACCACCAGCGATTGCACGAGAACTGTGTCTAATACCCAGGTCATGATTCCAGTAGTCCCTACGATGTGAGTGATGAGCACGCTGCCTGCCAAACGGCTAAATCCAACACCCACGCGGAATTTCCCGGCAGCGGCTTTCACCCACTTGGCCCAATTCCCTCACAGGTGGGCGAGAGTCCGCACTTGTGTCCCGCGAAGCCTTCTCAGTTCCAATACATTTTGGCATTTCTGCTTTGGCGCAAAAATTGCACTCGTACAGTACGAGGTTTTTCAGCCATGAGAACCAAATCAGCCTTTCTTACGATCATGGCGGTTGTGTTCCTCGCCGTCCTCTTCGTCCCGTTTGTGTCGGCCGCCGACACGAATAACTCCGTTCCCATGATGCGCCGCGTGGAACCCGCGGTCGTAAAGGCAGGCGAAGTCGCCACCGTGTTCGGCGAATCCCTGGATAAGTCGAAGGTCGCCGATCTCATGCTGACCACAATCAGCAAGCAGGTCTCCGTGGAGATCCTCGAGCAGACCGAGGCGTTCATCAAGTTTCGTGTTCCAGCCAATCTTGAGCCCGGCAAGTATAACCCTGCCGTCCTGATGGTGAGAGAGCCGATGTTGCTTGTACAGCCCGTCATCCTCACCGTTGAGCCGGCCAAAAGTGAGCCCAAACCGGCTCCCACGAAGTAACCAAGTTCGCTCCTGGCTAGCCGGCCCTTTTTCGCCGGATTAGCCGCTTGGGCCCCCCGCGATTCTGGCTGGCGCGGGGGGCCTTTTCTTTTGCTTGAATCGCGCACAACGGAGCCTGGGCGGCTGAACCTCGCCGCCCGGCCCTGTGCGCTCCGGACCTCGTTCCTCCACCTTCCCGCCGCGCACAACGGAGCCTGGGCGGCTGAACCCCGCCGCCCGGCCCTGTGCGCTCCGGACCTCGTCCCTCCACCTTCCCGCCGCGCACAACGGAGCCTGGGCGGCTGAACCCCGCCGCCCGGCCCTATGCGCTCCCCACTTCGTTCCTCCATTTCTCTGCCGCGCACAACGGAGCCTGGGCGGCTGAACCCCGCCACCTCGCTTCGTGTATCATCCCCAATGGCATGATCTCCCGACGCGCCTTTCTCGCCGCCGCCCCGCTCCTCGCTCAAGACGCCCCCAAACCGGTGCCCCGGATGCAAACAATCCCGCAACCGCTGGACCAGGTCCTCTTCACCCGTGCCGAGCGCGAGCTGGCGCGTTACTACTACAGCCCCTCCCTCCGCCGCCCCTTCCTGCACCCCATCATCGGCCCCTCGGGAAGGCCGCTTACCCGCATGGGCCATCCGCGTGACCCGCAAGGCCACTCCCACCACAACTCAGTCTGGATCTCCCACCAGTCAGTGAACGGCATCAACTTCTGGGAAGACGCCGACTCGCCCCAGCACGGGCGCATCCGGCAGGTCCGCCTCCGCGCTCTCGACGATGGCAACCGCGACTGCGGTCTCACCGCCGACCTGACCTGGAACGGCCCCAACGGCGCAACGCTGCTCGCCGAGCGCCGCCGCATCACGCTCCGCGACATGACCGGCGGCGAGTGGCTGCTGCTGCTCGACCTTTCTTTCACCACCGGCCTGGAAACGGTCACCCTCGGCCAGTCGCCCTTCGGCCCCATCGGCGTCCGCATGGCCAAGACCATCGGCGTCAACGACGGCGGCGGCCAGTTGAGAAACTCCGAAGGCCTTGCCGGCGAACCCGCCATCTTCCGCAAACCGGCGCGCTGGGTCGACTACTCCGGCCCCGTCGCCAACGGCCCCCGCGGCGCGCTCATCCAGGAGGGGATCACCTTGCTCGACCACCCCTCAAACCCCAGCCACCCCTCGCCGTTTCATGTGCGCCGCGATGGCTGGATGGGCGCCTGCCTCACACTCAACGCCGCCCTCACTCTCCGTCCCGGCAATGCTCTGCGGCTGCGTTACGGCCTCTACGTCCATGACGGCGTGCCCGCGCCGCCGGCCATCGACGCCATGTGGAAGAGCTTCGCCGGCGACCCCATCACGCCGCTACAATGAAGCCATGACGGCAGCGGAGCACTTCGCCCAGGGCCGCGCGCACGCGGAACTCGGGGAACTCACGGAGGCTTTCCTCCACCTTGAGCGTTCGGTCCAACTCTTCCCTGAAAATGCCGAGGCCTGCAAGCTGCTCGCGCGTCTCTCCCTCTCCGTGAACGAAGTGCGCGCCTTCCAGTGCTGGTGCCATGAGGCTGCCCGCATCGATCCCCTCGACCCCGAGCCGCACCTCATGATGGCCGCCGTCTTCGAGGAGAAAAGCCGTCCGGCCGAAGCGGCCGAAGCGCGCCAGCGCGCCGCCGCCCTCACCTCGCGCGTTTAGCGCGCCACTTCGCTTACGCAGCCAAGCGACGCCAGATAGCCCTTGCGGAAAATCGGCGGCGCGCCCTTCATGTCCAGTTCGAAGGGAATCGTCAGGTCCTTGCCGTTGCCCAGCTTCATCGCCTGGCCCGACTGGCCCTGCCGCGGCACCCAGCTCAGCGTGTACCGCGCGCCCGAGCTTTCAAAGCGGTCATAGTCGCCAAAGAAGCGGAATGCCGACCACAACCCGCTGTAGCTGATCAGTCCGATGTCGCCGCCGCCGAGGTTGCCGGAAAGCTGCGCGCCCCCCGATCCGGGCCAGGCGAACTCACGTGTCTCGCCGCCCTTCCCCGAGCCTTTCAGCGTCTGGCCGTCCAGCGTCAGCGTCACCCCGCGCAAGCCTTCTGACGGCAGAGCCTTCATCGAGTAGCTCAGCCGCGGCTCGCGCGAGTCGCCCTTGTAGAAGGCCTCGCGGAAGGCCATGATGTTGTTCAGATACTGCAGGAAGCGCGGCGTGATCGACACCTTGCTGTCCGCCTTCTGAATGTACAGGCTGCCCTGCTTGTCGATGTACTGCTTGAGCGTCGTCTGGTAAAACTGCTCCAGCCTGCCGTCGCCAGGACGGAAGAATGCACCGAACTCATCCAGCGTCGCGTCGACACGGGAATCCGATTTGAAGGGGTACTTCGCCGTCAGCCGCAGCAGGTCGTTGCAAGCGCCTTTACCGGCCGAATTCAACTGCGCCGGGCCCAACCGTCCGAGCAGCGCTTCGGCATATTTGATGGGGTCCTCCATCAGCTTCTGCACCATGCCATGGACGTTGCCCTCGCGGTCAATGGTGAACTTCTGCGCAATCATGCGCGTCACCTTATAAGCGTTCGTGGCCTCGTTCAGCGTCGAGTTCACAAGGTCCTCGGGAATCTCGTTGCCGCCGGTCTTGGCCACGCGATCCATGGCCGCCTGCAGGCCGACCAGTGCCTGCACATAGGGCGTGTTGTTATCCGTCACCATGCGATCGCGGCAGGGCGCCTTCTCAACAAAGTGAACCGGTTGGTAGGGCTCCTTCAGCGCGGCCGTGGCCACTTCGGTATTCGTTGAGGCCACGCAGAACATCGCCAGCAGGAAACTTGAATTGCCGCTCAACTGGCCAAGCTTGTTCGCCGCATCGGCAATGTTGGCGTAACGGACCACTTGCGAGGCCGCCAGATAGGCGCGCCAGTTGTCGAGGAAGTCCTTGTGATAGCGCTCGGTCAGCAGCGGGACGAGCTTGGCCGGATCGAGGTCGGCGAGGGCGCGGTCGCCCAACACCCAGCGCTCGCCGCCGAAGAAGCGCCGCACGTTGCGGATGGCATCGTCCATGAACTTCCAACCATCGGCGGTATAGGCGCCCAGCATCTCGCGGTTGTTCACCACCAGCGCCGCCGAGCCCGGATACTGCTTGTTGAAGTTCACGCCGGGGTGCTTGCGCGAGGCCTCGGCGATCATGAACTGGTAGATGCTCTCCACGGCATTAAAGCGCGACAGGTAGTCGCGCGCATGTTCGATCGCCTCGCCGTCATTGCTCGAGGAAAACGGGTTCTTGATCTTCAACTCATCGGAGTAAAAATCGAACTGGCGGCGGGCCAGGGCCATGCGTTCCGGGTCCACCTGACGACCGGCCGCCCAACGGTCGGTGAGCAGCGGCGACAGGAACTCGCGCGTGCTCTTGTCCGGATGCGAGGTCGTAATCAGGTAGCCCTTCAGCGTGTCGTAGGTTGGGCGATAGGGATCGCTCGGCCCCGGCGCGGCGGGCAACTGGCGCAAGTGCGCCAGCAGCGAGGCCTGCGTCGCGCTGAACATCAGCCTCGCGAACCGGTTGAAGTAGAGCCGCCGCGAGGGCTCATACAGATCGCTGCCGACATACAATCCCCAACGCAAGCGCCATGGCGCGCCCTCGCGCTCATACCGCGACAGCAGCTCAACGGATTGGCGCAGCGTGTCCAGCCGTTGCAGCGCATTGAGCGAAGGCAACTCCTGCCCGGCGCCGCCCGACTCCGAGGCGCCAATGCCGCGGGCCGCATCGATTACCTGGTTCTCCAGCGACCGGTTGCCGAAGTAGCTCACCGTGAGCGCGATCATCCATAGGAAGAACAGCGCCGAAAAGGCGCTCACGGCCAGCCGCCGTGTCATCTGCGCTCCGGCGCTGGTGCCGCTGGCCCCCTGCGCGGTGCGGTCCTGCAGAATCACGTGCGAAAAGAGGTGGCCGAGGAAGATCCACTGCGGCACACGGCGCGTACGCACGCTCTGGGCCTGCTGCTGCACCTGTTGCGGCGCATCCAGGCCGAGGGGGTCGTCCACAAGGCCGCCCCGGCGCATCGAGGCCGGCGTTTCGGCCGAGCGCACGCCAACGTTCTCTTTCACCACCTTCGGCCGCACGCCGCTGAAATAAAACCCGCGCAAAAAGGGACTGACGTGCAACTGGCTGGGACGCGCAAGGTCCACCAGAAAGCGCACCAGCAACTGGCGCAACTTGCGGAATTCGCGCGGGAACTCATACACCGCGCCCTGCTTCGCCGGATCATGCTCGCGTTCGAGCATCGGCAGCCGCCTGTCGCAGATCGAGTAGAACAGGTCGTTGAACGCCGAGGTCAGCCGGCGCGACTCCACTTCGGCGTACACGCCCACCGCCACGCCATCCCGAATGGGCAGCGTCGCGCCCACCACCTGCGAGGCTTCCTCGTCGCTCAGGTTGGAAACGAATTCGCCGAAATAGCCCATGCGGTCCATGCGCGTGAACAGCACGTAGACCGGCAGACGGATGCCCAGTTCCTTGGAAATTTCGCACACGCGCGTGTTGATGCCGCGGGCCAGGCCTGACAGGGCGTCTTCGGCGCCGCTGCGCAGGAAGGCTTCGCCGTCCACGCACACCACCACGGCCCGCGGCGGCTGCGGCTTGCGGGAAAACAGGGCTCGCAACTTGGAGGGCTTGAACCGCTTGATCATGCCCGTCCAACCCATCGGATCGTTGAACAGCTTGCCGGCGGCCTCGATGAACACCGTCCGCTGTGCCAGCCACAGGTTCGCCGCCGGAGTGGGAATGACGGTGTTGTCCTGATACACCTGCCCGGCCAGCAGGTCCGGCTCGATGCCGGAGTGGATGAGCGTGCTCGTCTTGGCCGCCCCGCCCGCGCCCACCACGAACACCACCGGGAGGCTCCGCACGCGCGCGTCGGCTCCCAGCGGGGAAGCCATCAAACGCTGTTCGGCGGCCTTAAACAGGAAGCTGAGATCTTCTTCCTGCGCCGCTCCGGCCGGAGCCGCCCCCCCCGCCGCCTGCGCCTCCTGCTGCTTGCGCTTCTTCCGTTCACGCCACCAGGTGCCAACGCCGAACAGCCCCATCAGCAGGCCCATCAGCACACTGCGGGCGACAATCTCGGCGGGGCCGCTCAACCCCATCTTGCCAATGACGAGCCAGCTCACCACGCCCAGCAGCGCCACCGATACCGCCATCGCGAAATAACCGCTCAGTCCACCCATGGCCTACCGCGCCCCCCCGCCCGCGAGCGTCTCCACCGTGGAGATTCCCGAACTCAACAGGAACCGGTAAACGGCGAACAGCAGAATCGCGAACGCCCCGATGCCCGCCATCACCCACACCAGCCGCTTCACCCACGGGTCGTCCTGCCGCACCGTGCTGGTGTCCTCCGGCAGTGCCCAGTTGGGAGACCAGTCCTGCGGCGTCTTGCGGATGCGCTGGATCTTGTCCGCCGTCTGCATCATGAGCGAGCGCAGCTCGCCGCGCGAACTGATGCTGTATTTGCCGAGGTACCCGAGCAGCATGCTCAGGTAGTAAACCTCCAGGATGTCGGCGGTTTCCGCCGAATCGCGCCGCCCCAGCAGTTTGTTCAGGCTCTCGAAGAAAATCTCGCCCGCCACGTGACGCCCAAACAACTCTTCCTGCAGCGGCTTGCGCACCCAGTCCTTGAACACAGGCTGGCGCAGGTTCAGAATCGATTCGTCGAGAAAAGCCACCACCGCGAACACACCCAGCTGGATATCGGTGTCCACATAGCCGCGCGCCTTGGCATTCTGATCGGCCATGCGGATGGCCTGCATCACCTGTGCCCGGAACTGCTCGGCGTCGCGAACTTCCTGCCGCCCGCTGCGCAGCCGGATGGCCGCCGTGAACAGCTCCTGGAAGACGAGCGCGAGGTTCTCCGTCTTCACGCCCACCATCGTCTCTGCAATCTGTGTCATGGCTCGCCCTAGGATTCCAGAACCACTGTCAGCTCAATCTGCGGATCGGGCAAATCGCCCGGAACATAGACACCGAACTCACGCGACCGCACCATGTGATCCCAGCACGGTCCGGCCTTATCCACGGTGAAATACTGGTAGTCGATCTTGGCCTGCACCGCCGGAGGGGGCACGCTGACGTGTGTCAGGGTCAGCCCCGGCAAGGCCCGCTCCACCAGCTTCGGCAGAAACGTCATCGAGCAGATCTTCACCAGCCTCGGCACGGCATTGATCAGATCCGCCTCGCCCATCTTGGGACACGAAATGCCGAACACCCAGCGCGAACGGTTGAGCGTGCGCTCATCCAGGATCTTCGACTGCCAGAAATAGCGCGCCACCTGTTCGAAGGCAAACCGCACCGTGTTGCTCGGCACCATCAACTCCAGGTGCTGCCGAATATGCAGATCGAGATGCTCAAAACAATCGGCCAGCCGCAGGTGATCGTAGCGCGGCAATTGCGAGGGATGGCTCTCAATGGAGAAGGTGCACAATCCGCCGGCCAGCCGCGACATTTCGACGAACAGCTCTTCCGGATGCGCCCGCTTGGCCGCCGCCAGGTGGCGCAGCGGACCCACCGATGCATTCAGGCAATGTAGAAACCACGCGTTGGCAATCCCCTCGGCCGAGAAGCCGCTTACGGTCTGATGGGCAAGATCCTTCGGCCGCGCCACCCCACGGCACTTCTCTTCCAGCAAATCCAGAAGCCGCCGCAGCATCAGGGCCAGCGTAGGCGAGCCCTGCACGGTGAGCAGCGGAGGAATGAACCGTTCATCGAACGCGAAGGTCCCTTTGCCGTCGCGCCGCACGCGTGCCACGGGCATCTTCACATAACCGGCCGCGTCCTCGGTCTCCAGCAAAAAACGGATGTTCTTGCGGCCCAGCGGAACAGGCTTCTCGTCGCGTCCCGTATTTTCATCGGCCAGCGCCGAGGGCTCTGAACGGTAGCGCAGCACCCCGGTCTCCGCATCGAGAGCGCAATTCGGCCCCTCGGCTCTCAATTCCGGAACCGCCAGGAACACATCCACACGGTCCTGCATCGCCGGGAACAGATCTTCGAGCTTGCGCGGCGGCGGAAGCGGATCGAGCTCCGGCATGTGGAAGCCAAGCCCATCGGAGAACAATCCGCGCGCATGAAGCAAAGCCAGCGTCCCGTTGCGCAACGCTTCGGCGTCCAGTTGAAAACCGGCAAAGCCGTGAGGCTCAAATTGGAGACTGGCGGTGTGGAACTGAACCGAGTCTTCGAAATACCGGTTCTGCGCCTGGAAATGGTGCGGACCCAGATGCATGCCTTCCGACCAAACGACTCGCGACAGGTTTCTCATGACCCTCGTCAGACTGTGCCCTGGTTTCGTCCGTTGACATCCCCGCCCGGCATGTCATCATGATACTACGCTAAATATAGGGAGACGTTTGAAAATGAAGGCGTTGGAGGAAAAATCGAAGGGCTGGAGCGCCATCGACCAGGGAGGGGAACGCCGGGCATGAGTTTCTACAAAAAATACGAGTTGCAGCGCCTCGCCCACGAGGGCGAAGCCAAGGTCTTCCGGGCCACGCAGAGCGCCACCGCGCGCCAGGTGTTTCTGCACGTCTTCCCGGTGAATGAAGCCACCCGCGATCTGGCCGCCGAGGTCGGGCGGCGGCTCGCCTCCGGCCCCGCCCCCGATCTGCTCGAAACCGGCGAGTTCGCCGGGGCCATCTATGTCGTCACGGCGCCCGACGAGTCGATGTTCAACCTCCGCGCCTACCTCCACGCCCACACCCCAGGCGGCTCACCCACGCAAACGGCCGTACCCCTGCCGCCGCCCACGCCGCCCGGCTCCGTCGCGCCTTCCGCCAGGCTGTTCACCACGAAGCCGCCCGCTGCGTCACGGTCGAAAAGCCGCCCCTGCCCAAACGGGAAGGGACGATCGCCGTCGTGGCGG
>JAFLBB010000053.1 GCA_017304135.1 Acidobacteriota bacterium
GCTTTTCCGTGGAGCAGACGCTCAAGGGCCGTTCCGATGAGCTGAAGGAATACCTCATCGGCACGGAGGTGTTTGAGCGCTCCGCCGCCTTCGATCCGCGCGTCGATACGATCGTCCGCACGCAGGCGCACCGCCTGCGGACGATCTTGGCTCACTATTATGAGACCGACGGCCGCGACGACCCCGTGTTGATCGATTTACCCAAGGGCTCGTATGTTCCTCAGTTCCGACACCACGAACCCATGCCCTTGCCCGCGGTGGCGGGTCATGAGGAAACGCCGACGGCGAAGACTGGTCATCGTTGGAGTCTCTGGGCTGCCGGACTGGCAGCGGTGGGCCTTTCGCTCCTTGTTGTCCTCCTCATCCAGCGCGGCCTGCCCCTCGCCCAGGACACGCCTCTCAGCCAACCCGCGCACCTCGGCCTGCCGCTGTTCGCCGCCGGCGGACTCGACGTCGACCGCGGCGCTCCTGTTCTCTCTCCCAGAGGCCGCTATGTCGTCTTTCCCCTGATTGAGCCCTCCGGCGAGCGACGTTTGTGGATGCGCGCGCTGGAATCCATCAGTGCCCTGCCTCTGGCCGGATCGAGTGGCGGCTACCTGCCGTTTTGGTCCCCTGACGAATCGCAAATTGGATTCTTCGCCGGTGGGCAAATGAAGATCTTCCGGCTGAGCGATGGCTCGGTTCGCGTGCTGTGCGACACCCCAATTGGACGCGGGGGCACATGGGCCGCCGACGGCACGATTCTGTTTGCTCCCCGCACCAGCGGAGCCGGCATCTACAAAATCTCCGAGGAAGGCGGTACGCCGGTCGCCGTTACGAAACTGGATGTCGAATCCGCCGAGAACGACCATCGCTGGCCCGAGTTCCTTTCCGATAGCCGCCACTTCGTTTACTCCAGCCGGTCGCGCAGGCCGGGCAAGGGCGGCATTTTTCTGGCCTCCCTGGATGGGGGCGCGCCGGTGCGCCTTTCGCCCATCCAGTCGCAGGTCCATCACGCCCGGACTGCCGGCGGCGATTACCTTCTCTTTGCTCGCGACAACAGCATTCGCGTTCGTCGCCTCAACCTCGCCGCGGGGGCGCTGGAGGGGCCGGAAGCCACGCTGGCGGAAAACGTCAGCTATACGCCCGCCTCCGGCGCCGCCTTCTCCGTGGCCGGGGGGCGCATGCTGGCCTACCATACCGCGCACCGGGAGAAGTTCCGGCCCGTTGAGGTCGACCGTGCCGGCCGGGTGACCCGTGAGATCCTGCCGCCGGGCAGCTACGAGTCGATGACCGTCGACGCCCAGGCTCGCCGCATCGCCGTGGAAATGATGCCTGAGAAGGGTGAGAGCGACATCTATATCTCCGAACTGAACCGGCCCTCGCTGCTGAGGCTGAGCTTCGACGGCGGGGGGCATGGGGTCTGGTCGCGCGACGGGCGGTCGATGTTCTTCGGCAATCCGGTGGAGAGCCTGATCACGGTTTACAGCAAGCAAATTCAGGATCAGTCCCGCCCACGCGTCGTGTGGAGTTCCACCAATACAGTGTTCCCCACCGACGCTTCACCTGACGGACGCTTCCTGTGCGCCTTCGAAGACAACCCGGCCACTCTCATGGACCTGCTGCTCATTCCACTCCAGGGAACCCCCGAGGGCACGCCGCCACGGCCCATTCCTTTCCGCCGCACGCGCTTCAACGAACGGCACGGGTTTTTCTCTCCCGACGGCCGTCATCTCGCCTACACCTCTGATGAGTCCGGGCAGTTTGAGGTGTATGTAGAGTCCCTCGATGCCCTTTCCGGCGGCCGGGGAAGCCGGTGGAAGCTGAGCGGTTCCGGTGGCACCCACCCGCGCTGGAGTCCGGATGGAAAAGAGGTTTTCTTCATTTCCAACGACCGCATCCTGATGAGTGTGGCTCTGACACAAAGCCCTTCCGGCAGCATGCAGTTCGCCTCCCCAACCCGCCTCTTTGAGATTCACACCACCACAAGGGGCGATTTCAAGAGCCCCTATTCCGTCTCACCAGACGGACGCAACTTCTTTCTCCTTGAGAACCGGACCGGGGTGCCCTCCATCCAGGTCCACCTGCTGACGGGATGGACAGCGCTGATCAAATAATGATTTCAATCAGATACGAGACGAGTGTAGCCGCCTCGTAACGGTTACGAGACTGTCTTTTTCCATCGCGGTCCCCCAGAATTGGCCTGTGCTCTCAGGGGGAGCCCGTCCATGAATCGACACTCGGAATGCCTGCGAATGATCCGTCCTTCCCGGCTCGGCCAAGCCGCTATCCTCGCTCTGGCCGTCCTCACCCAATTGATGGTGGTTGCGCCCCAGGCGTCAGCCCAGGTCCTCTATGGTTCGGTGGTGGGAATCGTCGCTGACCCTACCGGCGCGGCCGTGCCCAACGCCACCGTCCGGCTTACCAGCCAGACGACCGGGCTGGTCCGTGAGGTGCCCTCCGACGCCGAGGGCCGCTACTCGGTCCTGAACATGCTTCCCGGTCCCTACGATTTGAGCGTGAATGCGAAGGAGTTCCGGCCCGTCACCAGGACCGGGCTGGTGGTTGCCGCCAGCGTCGTCAGCCGTGTCGACTTGAAGCTCGAGCTGGGGACGGTGTCCGAGAGCATCTCGGTATCAGGCAGCAGCGCGACGCTGCAAACCGAAAAAGCCGACGTCCACGTGGAGCTGAACCCGCAGGCCCTCACCGAGCTGCCGCTGGCCAGCTACCGGAACTACCAGAGTTTCATCAACCTCACCCCCGGCGCCACACCGGCCGCGTTGCAGAATGCCGTCATGGATACGCCGCAGCGCTCGCTCACGACCAACCTCAATGGGACGAACCGCAACTTCAACACCACGCGCGTGGATGGTGCGGCCAACATCTTCGTCTCACTCCCCCACCACGTCGCCTACATCCCGCCGGTGGAGACCATTGAGACCGTGAACGTCACCACCAGTTCGTTTGACGCCGAGCAAGGTATGGCCGGCGGCGGCGGCGTCACCGTGGTGACCAAATCGGGCACGAATGAGCTGCATGGCGTTGCCTTCATGTACTTCGATAACCAGGACCTGCGCGCCCGCAACTTCTTCCTGCGCCGGCCCAAGCCGGCCAGCAGTACGAAGGTCCCCGGCGGCACGCTGGGCGGGCCTATCGTGAAGAACAAGCTCTTCTTCTTTGGCGGCTGGGAGGGGTTCCATGAACGCTCCGGCCAGGTGGCCAACCTCTCGGTTCCCACCGCTGACCAGCGGCGCGGCGATTTCAGCGCCCTGCCGGTGACTCTGTTTGACCATACGACCGGCGCCGCCAACGGCACCGGACGCTCTCCGTTCCCGAACAACATCATCCCCGCCGCGCGTCAGAGCGGAGTTTCGCAAAAGATCATCGGGCTGCTGCCGCTTCCCAATGCCCCTGGAACGCTCACCAACTACTCCGCTGCCGGCACGCAGCGTCTCGACCGCAACAACTACGACGGCAAGATCAACTGGAACCGCAGTTCGAATCACACGATCTGGGGCAAATACAGCCACATGGGCGCGCTGGTGGGCTGCGACTATGCGCTCGGCGCCGCAGGCGGGCCTGGACTCTGCAGCGCCGGGGTGGGCACGGCTGACACCACCGTTCACCTGGCCACCGTCGGCCACACCTGGGCGCTGAGCCCGACGCTGCTGCTGGATGGCACCTTCGGCATGATCCGCCTCGATACCATCGGCACCACCTCCGACTACGGCACCAACTTCGGCACCGATGTCTGGGGCATTCCCGGCACCAACGTCGGGCTCACTTCAGGTGACGAGCGCTACAGCGGCATGCCGACCATCCGCACGGACTTCGGCGATTGGGGCAACCCCTACAACTGGATGCCCATGTTCCGCGCCGACCGCAGCTACACCTTCTCCACCAACATCAGCAAAATGGCCGGAGCCCACGAACTGCGCGCCGGTTTCGACTTGATCAACCTTCACCTCAACACCTGGCAGCCTAACATCGGCGGCGGTCCGCGCGGGCTGATCACATTCGGAGGCGGCGTCACGGCATTGAACGGCGGCGCCGCGCCGAACTTCCTGAACTCATTCGCCAGCATGGTGCTTGGCCAGCAGTACAGCGTGTCCAAGAGCACGCAGGTGTACTTGCAGACGGCGCGCGAGTGGCAATACGGACTCTACGTCCGGGACCGCTGGCAGGTGAGCCGAAAGCTCACCGTCAACCTCGGGCTGCGCTATGAGCTCTACCCGTTGATGACACGCTCCGACCGTGGCCTGGAACGCTGGGACCCCTTCACGAACAAGGTCTACCTCGGCGGCATCGGAGGCAATCCCATGAACGCCGGCATCGACGTGAGCAAAAAGCTGTTCGCTCCCCGCGTCGGCATCGCCTACCGGCTCAGCGACAAGACGGTGATCCGCACCGGCTATGGAATGAACAGCGATCCGGCTTCCTTTGCCCGTCCGCTGCGCGCCATCTATCCCTCGGTGGTGGAGGCAACCTCGATTGGCGTCAACACCTTCACGCCTTTCCGGCCCGTCGAGCAGGGCATTCCGGCCATTCCCATCCCGGACATCTCCTCCGGCGTCATCAACCTCCCGGCGACGGTTTCCATGGGCCCGCGAAGCCCGTGGGGCGGCCTGATGAGCCGCGGCTACATTCAGTCGTGGAACTTCACGCTCGAACACCGGCTGCCGGCGGACCTCATCGGCGCCGCCGCCTATGTCGGCACCCAGTCCACCAAGATGCTCGCCGACCGCGACTTCAACGCCGCCGCTCCCGGCGCGGGCCAGCTCGGCCGGCCGCTCTATGCCACCATCGGCCGCGCCGTGGAATCGCTCATGTGGGATAGCTGGGCAAGCAGCAACTACCACAGCCTGCAGCTCTCGCTGAACCGTCAGTTCTCCAACGGCCTGATGCTCAAGGGCGCCTACACCTGGTCCAAGGCGATCAACATGACCGATGATGCCGCCTGGGCCGGCATGAGCTGGAACTGGGAACCGATGCTCGATCGCAACCGCGCCCGCGCCGGTTATGACCGCACGCACATGCTCGTGATGGGCGCCAGCTACGAGTTCCCCTTCGGCCCCGGCAAGCGCCTGGCGTCCGAGGGGTGGGCCGCGCACCTGCTGGGCGGCTGGCAAACCAACGCCCTCTTCAGCGCCTACACGGGAACGCCGTTCACTGTGACCGCCTCGGGCACCTCCCTCAACGCTCCCGGCAACATCCAAACCGCCGACCAGGTGAAGGATACCGTCGAACGCACCGGGCGCATCGGCCCGGGCGAGCCGTTCTATGATCCCCTCGCCTTCCGCGCCATCACCACGGTCCGCTATGGGTCGACGGGACGCAACATCCTCACCGGCCCCGGCATCGTGAACCTCGACTTCAGCCTGTTCCGGACCTTCTCGCTGAGTGAGCGCTTCAAGCTGGAGTTCAAGGCCGAGTCGTTCAACCTCACCAATACCCCGCATTTCATCAATCCGGGCGCCAATGTCTCCAACATGTCGTTGAATGGTGATGGTACGATCCGAAACCTCGGCAACTTCCTCTCGGTGACCGCTGCCCAAGGCGACGAACGGCAGGTGCGCTTCGGATTGAGGCTGAGCTTCTAAGGAAGGACGCGACATGACCGCATTTCGCACCGTAATCGCTGGAGTGTGCCTGCTGGCATTGCTGCCCTCCCCCGCGGCCGCGTCTGACCGCTTCGGCAAGGAACTGGAGATCTCCGGTACGCTCGGCGTGGGGCCTGCCTTCGACGCCGTGGTGGACGGCGGGCACCTCTACGTGATCGCCGGCGGGGCGTTGCATGTGGCCTCGCTGGCTGACCCCGCCAAGCCGAAGTTGATCGCCAAACTGGAGGGCCTCGGGCACGTCCGCCAGATGGTGGTCCGCAAGGGCATCGCTTATGTCACCGCCCGCGAAGATGGCTTCTTTCTCATCGATGTCAGCAACCCCGCGCGGCCAAGCCTGATCACCCACTACGACACCATCGAGCTGGCCACCGGCCTCGCGCTTTCCGGCGACATCGCCTTCATCGCCTGCCGCCATGCCGGAGTGGAACTCATCGACATCTCCAACCCCAAACAGCCCCGGCACCTCAGCACGCTCCGTGTAGGCGAAGCGCAATCGCTCGCCGCTGACGGTGAGTACATGTACATCGGCGTGTGGGCGACCCGGGAACTCGTCATCGCCGACGTGCGCGACCCGCGCAGGCCTAAGCAGGTGTCGCGCACTCCGTTGGACGGCTATGGCGACGGCGTGGCCATCCGCGGCAACATTGCCTACGCCACCACCGGTCACCATTCCGCCGAATCGGGCAAGATCCGCCCCACCGCCGGGCAGCCCGGCTACGGCAAGGGCCATGGGCTGGAAATCTTCGATGTCACCGACCGTGCACACCCCAAACTGCTTTCGCGCACCAAGTTTCCGGTCTTCTATGGCCTCTACATGGACACCTGGCGCGTGCGCCTCTCCGGCAACCTTGCCTTTGTCAACGACACCTATAACGGCATCTTCGTCTTCGACATTGCGGATCCGAAAGCCCCGCGCGTGCTGGCCCACAGGCAGTTGCCTGTCGTGCCCGGCATCGGCGACGGCGACCTCCCCGTGGAGGCGCAGCCGGGCCCGGCCGTCGGGCTTGCCCTGACGAAGGGCTACCTCTACATCGCCGGCTCGTGGAGCGACGTCCACATTGTGCCCGCTCCCAAGCTGGCGGCGCCCATGGATACTCCTCCCGCCTTCGCGCTTTCCGCCCGGCCGCAAACGAAACCGCTCCAAACGAACCCTGGCCTCTACAGCCCCGGCGGGCAGGTCTACGCCGTCGACCCCTGGAAGAAGGATGCCGCAGGCAAGTCACTGTTGCTGGTTGCCGCCGGTATGGCCGGACTCCATGTGGTCCGGCTCGATGGCCGCATGGAGCAGGTGGCGGCCTACCCCACGAAGGGCTTCGCCTGCTCGGTCGGCCACCACGGCGACACAGTCTACGTCGCCGAGGGTATGGGCGGCTTGGGTGTCTACCAACCTGACGCCGCCGGCCGCCTGCGGGAAGTGGCGCGCTATCGCGTGCCCGGATACTCCACGCAGCAGGTGGTCATCTCGCCGGCGGGCAATCGCGCCCTGGTCCACATTGGCATGAATCGCCTTCACATTCTCGACGTGACCGACCCACACCGGCCGGCGCGTCTCACCGAGGACCTGCACCCGGGACTCTTCTATCAACGCGCCATACCGCTCTCGTTCGCCGCCCGGCGCTACTCCCTGGTCACCTGGACCGTCTCCGGCCCTTTTCTCTTTGACCTCAGTCCGGATGCCCCGCCGCGCTTCACGGGCCTTCAATACCCGTTCCGCATCGGCACCGAAAATGGAGCCGCCGCCGACGGAGACAAGTGGCTGGTCACGACGGCCGGCAATTACTTTGCGCTCGCCCCGGGAGAAAAGCGCCCTCCGCGGGAGATCGGGCTGGTCGGCATCGATGGTCATGATTTGAGCGGTAAACCAACTCTTTACGGCAACACCCTGTTCATCGCCAACGCGCTGACCGGTCGCGTTTCAGCCGTCGACGTCTCTGACCGCGCGCGGCCGAAGCTGCTGTCCACCCTCGAACTGCCCGAGCATCCCGGCCACATCATCGAGCACGAAGGGAAGGCTCTTGTGCCCGCCGGCTATCAGGGCCTCCTGCTCTGGGACTACCGCCGCCAGTAAGCTCTTATGCGCACCCCCCCCTGGAGTCCTTCGCGCCGCCGCTTCCTGGCGGGCGCATTGCTAAATACCGCCTCCGCCCCTGCCGCCGAAGCCACGCCTGTGGACGAGCGTGACTCGATGCACGCGGCACAGGAAGAGATCTGGCGCCGGTTTATCGATCCCAAGCACGGCACTTTCTACGACTACGTCACGCCTTCCGGCGAGATCCGAATTCCCACCCCAGAGGAATGCGCCTCGGGCAAGCCCAACGCCCTCGGTTGGTCGAGCCCGATCGAAAACGGCGCGTTCTTCGGCGGCTTGTATCTGGATGCGCTGTGCAACCGCTGGCAGCAAACGCGCGAAGCAGCGACCGCCCGGCGCGCACGGACCATCGCCTCGGGACTCGTCCAGCTCGCAAGCATCGGGTCAACGCCCGGCTTCGTCGCCCGCGGCATCTCCACCGATGGCGCAAGCCACTATGCCGCCAGTTCGAGCGATCAGACATTTCCCTGGTTTTACGGGCTCTGGCGCTATTGCCGGTCCGGCTTGCCTGCCACCGCTGAGCGCGCCAAGGTGGAAGGCTTGCTGGAACGCGTCATCACGGCGATTGAAGCCAACGCCTGGTGCATGCCATGCGACCGCCCAAACTTCGGACACTTCGGCCGCTGGCTGGGCGGGTTCGCCGGCTCCAAGGGAATCCTCACCGGCGCCGAACCGGACTTCGATGCCGCCGCCAGGCTTCTCTTCGTACACCGCGCCCTCCACCAGGTGACCGGCGAAAAGCGCTGGCTCGCCGGCTACCACACCCTGCTCCGGGAGCGCGCCAGCGACTCGGCCCGTTCCCGCCTCGATGTCATCACCGCCGGTGTCCCCTACGTTCCACCTGGTACGCCCGCGCGCTTCCCGGCAAGTCCAGCCATTTGGACCTCGGCCAGCTCTCAGGCTGGCCTCCGGGCTCTTCTTGAGCTCGAGGACGACCCCGAGCTTCGCGCCGGCTTCCAGCAAGGCCTATCGGCCAACGCCCGTCGCGTGCTTCCTTATATCGAGCTCGCCGGCTCCTACGACAACGCCCAAGCCGACAACTACACCGCCGACTGGCGGCCGCTCAACAGCCATTGGTCGCCCCAAGCCAGTATCGAGGAGGCCGTGCAACTCGGCAACCGGCAAAAACCCGTCTGGCTGGCCCTTTCCCCGCGCCGCGTGCGCGAGACCGAACAGATGCGCGATCCACTGTTTGCCGCCTGGATCGTGGCTCTGAGCGGGGACGAGGCCGTCCGGCGTCAGGCCCGTCCCGCCATCCGGCGCGCGCTCTGCCACTTCGATTGGAAACGCCTCTTCACCTCGCTCTTCTTTATGGCCGAATGCGCTTATTACGAACTCCGCGATGCGGCCCCTGCCGCACGGAGCGCGGGAGGCTGACCATGCACCAAACCCCGATGGGACGACGCACCGTGCTCGCGGCGGGACTGGGCGCGTTCCTCCCCCCCGCCCCTGCCGCCTCGAATACGCCTGGTGAGCGCGAGGTCGCTCAGTCCATCGAGGGCGCCCATGAGGAGATGTTCCGGCGGTTTCTCGATCCTGAGTATGGGACGACCTACGACTATGCGCCGCCCGGCGGCACACCGTTGCTGCCAACGCCGCAGGAGTGCCGTGAGCTGAAACCGAACGCCCTCGCCTGGTGGTCTCCCATCGAGAACGGCGGCTTCTTTGGCGGCCTCTATCTGAGCGCGTTGAGTGACCGCTTCCGCCTCGCGCGGTCGGCGGCGAATGAACAGGGGGCGCGCCGCGTCGCGTCGGGATTGGTCCGGCTGGCCCGCGCCGGCGGCACGCCGGGATTCATTGCGCGCGGCGTATCCACCGACGGCCTCACGCACTTCCCCGCCAGCTCCAGCGACCAGACCTTTCCCTGGTTCTATGGCATGACTGCATACCTGATGAGCGGTATCGTCAAGGGCAACGAGAAGCGGGAACTCGTGCGGCTCATGGAAGAGGTGGCCGATGGTCTCCAGCGGAATGCCTGGCGCATGCCATGCGACCGTGCCGGATTCGGACACTTCGGCGACTGGCTCGGCGCGTTCTCCGACGCCAATACAACCTTGACCGGAGCCGAACCGCATTTCGACGCAGCCTCCCGCCTGCTGTTCGTTCACCTGGCCCTGTACCGCCTGACGGGCAAACGCGCTTGGCTGGATCTCTATCGCCAGCGGCGGGACGAACGGCCCGGTGAAGCCGCCCGCTCACGCCTGGAGATCTGCGCCCAGGGCGTGGAGTACGCCCCGCCCGGAACCCCGGCTCGCTATCCCGATCATCCACCGCTGTGGACATCCGCTAGCTCGCAAGCGGCCCTCCTTGGGCTTCTGCGAATGGAGCCCGATCCGGGCGCCCGCTCCCACTATCGCAAGGGGCTCGATGCCAATGCCGCCCGCGCGGCGCGGTACGTGGATCGGTACCAGGGCTTCAACAATCTCGACCAATCCGCTTTCGAGCATGACTGGCGCTTCCTGAACGAACTCTGGCGGCCGCAGAGCTCAATCCAGGACGCCGTCAGGCTGGCTACCACCCAGGTGCGCGAATGGCACAAACGTTCGCCACGAAAGGTGTATGAATGCGACTTTGTGCGCGATCCTCTGTTCGCCGCCTGGATCGTGAACCTCGCGGGCAACCGGGCTTCTACCGCCCCGGCGAGGTCCCAGGTCCTCAAAGCCCTCACTCACTACCGGTGGAGTTGCCTGCACACCAGCCATTTCTTCATGGCCGAGTGCGTCTACTACTCAGGCCGGACCCACGCGCATCTCTCTAAGCCTTGATCTCCTCCAGTTGCTTCGTCGCGATTCCCACGGGGCGATCGATCGGAATGCCGGCGCACGCGAGCAGGGTGGTGAGCAGGTCTCCCTGATTTCCCTTTACATCCGCGAAGAAACGTCCCGTCTTGATTGAACCGCCGCCTTTGCCGGCAATCACGAAGGGAAGGTTTTCGCGGGTATGCTTGTTCCCATC
The DNA here is from genome assembly GCA_017304135.1 of Acidobacteriota bacterium. Classification (GTDB taxonomy): domain Bacteria; phylum Acidobacteriota; class Terriglobia; order Bryobacterales; family Bryobacteraceae; genus JAFLBB01. The sequence goes on from JAFLBB010000053.1 coordinate 10,645, forward strand.
CTCGAGGCCCGATCCCCACATCAGGATGCAGTTGTCCAGCAAGGTGCCGCCGCCTTCCTTCAGGCCGTGCATCTTCTTCACCATGTAAGCGAACTGCGCGATGTTGAACTCGGTGATCCGGGCGATTTTGCGAACCATTTCCGGGTTGTTGTTGTGATGCGTGTTCGAATGGTGCTGGTCGTTGAAGCCCAGTTCCGGATAGGAGGCCCCGTTCGGTGTCGAGCCGATGTAGGTGCTGACCCGTGTGGTATCGGTCTGAAACGCCAGGACGTTCAGGTCGCACATCACCTGCATGTACTCGCTCCGTTTCTCGCCTTCCGGCATCCTGATCTCGATCGGCGGCGAATCGGACGCGTGGCGTTTGCTTGAGCGCACGCCGGCCTTCTCCAGTGCCGCCTCTTTCTGGCGGTATTCGATGGCCGCGATGCGCCGTTCCACTGAGCGCACGCTGTCCAGATACTCATCGAGCTTCCGCTGGTCCGAGGCCGGCAATGTACGCCGCAGGTCTCTGGCGCCACCCAACACGATGTCCAACAAACTCCGGTCCAGTGAACTCAGCGGCGATGCTTCACCCGCTCCGCCCGTCTGCTCCCGCTTGTTGAACAGGCGATAGAGCACGTTCCGTGGATTGACCTCGGCCGGAACCGCCTGCGTCGGGGAACGAAAGCTGCAGTGCGAGTAGTAGGCCTCGTTCAGACCTTCCTGGTTCTCCTTCCAGGTTTGTGGCATCGTGGCCAACTCCAACGACGGCAGGGCCGTGAAGGCCCCCACGTGGTTGGCGGCAATCTGATCGGCGGAGATGGCGATATGGATCTCGTTCCGCTTGTCGGCGGCCGGCAATGTCGCCGTAAGCCAGGTGGAGAGTTCCAGCGCGTGCGGCGCCCCGTTGAAGGGAGCGATCGGGACGCCGGAGATCCCCTTCATCGTCAGGCACTGATCCAGGACGGGACGCAAACTTTCGAGGGCTGGCGGCGGCGTCGTGAGAAAACTCTCCGCACTGGCCGGCCAGAACTGATCCATGATCACCCCGTGGGGCATATACATAAAGCCAAGGCGCACGGGCGGTTTGGTTTTGACCGTGTCTGCCCACCCCATGGAATCCATGAGCGGCAGTGCCAGGGTAACCCCCAAACCTTTCAGGTAAGCTCGCCGGTCAATCATTGCGCGTTTGCTCATTGATGGCTCCTCGTTCTTCCACTCGCCGGTGTGTAAAGGGATAACTCGTAATCACCCCGTAAATGAGCGACCGCATGCGGTACCCGTCCGCGGCGATCTCCTCCATCAGATTGTCCACCACGATTTCGTCGTAGCCTTCTAACTTTCGTCCCAGGGCGTAGGCAAGCAGTTTCTCCAGCAGGTTGCGGGAAACGTCGCCGGATCGGGCGGCGATGATGGCCTTCAGATCACGGGGGCCCGCAAAACGCTTCCCACCGGGAAGCTCCCCGGCCGCGTCAATCGGCTGGCCATTGCTGTCCCGGTCGCGCCATCGCCCGATGGCATCGAACTTCTCCAAACCGAACCCGATCGGGTCGAGGATCTGATGGCAGTTGGCGCACACGGGATTCGTGCGGTGCAACTCGGTACGCTGGCGAACCGTCAGATTCGCGACAGTCGCCTGATCCTGCTTATCCAGGGCCGGAACGTCAGGCGGGGCGGCGGGCACGTGGTCGCCCAGCACCTGTTCCAGTACCCAAACGCCACGCTTCACCGGACTCGTGCGGTTGGGGAACGAGGTTGCGGCGAGAATACCCGGCATCCCCAGCACCCCGCCACGATTGCCATCATTCAGCCGGACCCGCCGCATCTGGGGTCCCTTGGTGGTTTTCTCCAAACCGTAAATCGATGCCAAGGTCTCATTGAGATAGGTGTAATCACTCTCCACGAAACCAATGACGCTCTTGTCCTCGCGGACGATGCTTTCGAAGAACAGGCGGACTTCGTCATACATCGCCTGACGCATCGTAGCGGTCATCTGCGGGAACAACGCGGGATCGAAGACTTGACGCTTCAACCCGCCGACGCTCAACCATTGCGCACCGAAGCCGTCGAACAATGCCCGCGAACGGCGATCGTCCAGTAAACGCTTCGCCTGCGCCTTCAGAACCCCCGGCTCATGCAGCTTTCCGCTGTCGGCCAGCGCCATCAGTTCGTCGTCGGGCATCGTGGCCCATAACAGATACGACAATCGGGAAGCGAGTTGATGGTCGTCCAGCGGAACGATCCCCGTGCTCGATCCGGCTTCGGCTTCGGCTCCTCGCGCCGGCGTAATGAACAGGAATTGAGGAGACACGAGGATCGCCTTGAGCATCAAGTGGAGTGCCTGCGGGTAGGCCAGGTTGTTGCGCCGTCCCAGGTCGAATGTCGCCACCAGGACATCCAACTCCCCCTCCGTGGGTGGCCGGCGGTAGGCTTTCCTGGCAAGAGACCGGGCGACGTTCCGCGCCTCGCCCCGTGGGTCCGTCTTCGGCGCCGATGGTTCACCGAACAGCCGTTTCTGTACCGTGGTGGGTGGGGCGCCGTCCGGCGCCACGATCCGGCGCAGCACCTTGTCGGCGATGGTCAGATACTGCTCGAGTTGGAGGGGTGAAAGCGAGTTGAGGTAACCCGCGCCGCTGACTTCATCCGGCAATCCATCGGCAATCGACGGGTCCACGCCGAACAGGTCCCGCAACGTGTTGCCGTACTCGGTCTTGGTCAACCGCCGGATGACGAATGGTCCCGGATCCTTGTGGCTGAGGTATTTCAGCTTCGCAAGCCAATCGACGAACATCTGGCGATCGGCCTCGTCGGGCTGAGCAGCGCCTTTGGGCGGCATGTCGTGCGCCTTCACTCGGGCCGCGGCTTTCCTCCATTGTTCGGTGAAGGCTGCGTGGCCGGGAGCCTTGAGCGCCGGGGAGAAATTGACTCCCGCCCGCGTAGGGCGCCTGTTCTGGTGGCAGGGTAGGCAATAGGTGGTGACAAACGGCGTTACACGGCCGCGAAAAAACTGTTCGGCGTCGGCCTTCAGCGCTTCGTGATCGGCGGCCATCGAGCGGCAAGGCGAGGCCAAACCTACGATGAGGTACAAGCCCAGCAATACGGGCGCCTTCGAAATCCGGCGGATCGCACCTGCACCAGCCATACCCGGCGAGATTCTCCTTTTTGACCGGAACTTCCCATTTCAACCATCCCGGACCGACTCAGCATATCCCATCGCCCCGCTTGGATGCTCCGCGGCCTGCCTGAGATGACGCCTGGGACGAATCAGCATGGGGACGCTTTGAAACATGCGCTGGAACTTGGCCGGCCGGAGATCTTCACTACGGACCAAGGGCCGCGGTACACCAACCCTGGTTTCACCGGCATCCTGCGAGAATTTGGCATCCAGATCAGCACGGACGGGCGCGTGCGGGCCCTGGACAGCATCTTCGCGGAACGACTTTGGCGGAGTGCGAAGTACGACGAGGTCTATTTACAGGATTACGGTAGCGTGGCCGAAGCAGGGGCCGGGCTGAGAAGCGACTTTCGGTTCTACAACTACGACCGGCCGCTACGACCGGCCGCGTCAAAGTCTGGGCTACCCAGCCGTCCTCGGCGAGGACCGCCTCTTTTCGCCCAAACCGGACGCGAAGGGTGACCGCCAGCGGGTGGAGAAGAGCTTCGACAACCTGCTGACCCTGGCAGGTATCGAAGACTTCCGCTTCCACGACCTCCGCCACACGTTCGCATCCTGGTACATGATGAACGGCGGCGACCTGTATGAGCTGGCGAAAATACTCGGTCACTCGAACCTGAAGATGACCGAGCGCTACGCAAAGCTGGCGAAGCAACACATCGCCAGAACAGGAAGCACGGCACGAGAGATGTGGAAGATGCCCAGGGGAAGGGAAGGGGAACAACAGGTGGCATCTCGCTGAGATGTTCCCGTATTGTTCCCAAGCTTGCTAACGTTGCTGCTTGACCACCGCTAAGTTATTGAAAACGTGGTGGCCAGGGACGGCTTCAATCAGCATTACACACCGTTCTCGATTCCCCTCTCAGGGATCATCCTCGACCCCAGACTCGACCTGAGATCCCGCCTATCCGTTTGAAAGCAGTACGGATATAGGGAAGGGAATTTATGGACGCGTTGTACTTCAGAGTCTCCAGCGACCGCCAGACTACGGAGAATCAGTTCGAGGATCTGGTCGCTGTTGCCCAACAATGCAATCCTGACCGAGATTGGTTTGGCATCCGCCGGTTGTTGAGCCAGGTTGTGTTTGCGGAAGATCGGTCGCTCGAACATGACGGCAGCCGAATCGTCTACGGTCTGGATTCAGAGGTCGCTGCGCGCCTTATCGAGCATTTCGTTTATGTCGACCAGGGTCGAAGTGGTAAGCGAGGAGCAAAGGCGCGATCTGGCTTCGCTCGCCTCCAACGCGACGCGGCGGTGGGGAAGTTCAAGCGCGTGCTGGTTTGGAAGGTCAGTCGCCTCGGCCGTGACATGCGGGAGGTGATCTCCAACGTGTTCGAGCTATCGGACCTCGGCATTGAAGTCTTCCCAATCAAATCGCAGACGGGTCCGATCTCCTCCAGCATGGGTCGCCTCCTATGGGCTATTCAGGCCTGGTCTACAGAGATGGAGAACGAGGAGCGGAGCGAAGCGGTCAAGGCAGGACAGAAGCGAGCACGCGAGCAGGGCAAGTTGCCGGGTCGCCCGCGGCGCATATTGGATCGGAGTGAGGCGATTCGCCTCCGCGAACAGGGCCACTCCTGGTCACAGATCGGTTTCCGGCTCGGGGTTAGTCCTACCAGCGTCCGCCGGGCCTGGGACGCCCACTACACTGCTGGCGGGCCCTGCCAGAAATATGAGGGTGGAATCGCCGGATGAGCTCCCCAAAGAAACGGGTTATGCCCGCTCCAACCGGCTTGCCCAAACCGGATGATTTAGGCAGGGGCAAGGACACGCTTGCGGCCGACGTGGCGGCATTCGCATCCCAACTTCTTGAGAAGCACGCCAAGCGATTCCGGCGCCGGCCGGTGGCAATCAAGAAGAGGATCCTCAAGCTTCTGGCCACCCAGCTACCTCCCTACCCGCGGCCGGCGGGGAGGAAGCCTTCGGAGAATGTCACCTGTGCCAGCCGGCTCTACTCGGGCAACATCACGCTGAAGTCGCCGTTCAACGGCAGCCTGACGTTCGGCACGACGAAATACCTGGCTTCCCTGGAGCGCTCGGGCACGGGCGGGCTGACGCACACGTTGACCTACGGGACCAACGACTCCGGCGAGCTGACGAAGGTCCAATTCCCGCACGGCGGCGAATTGCAGTGGACCTACCGCAACTTCACCTACACCGGTTCGCGCAGGTTCCGCGAGGTGCAGGACCGCAAGCTAAAGATGACCAATACCGGAACGACGCACACCTACCCGCTCACGCGCGACGACGCCGGAGACGCCGGCAAGAGCACGCACGCCTGCACGAAGCTCGACGACGCGGGCGGCATCGGGCGCAAGCAGTGGTTCTTTGAGACCAACACGGCCAGCGCGTACTTCGGGCGGCCGACGCAGTTTGATGAGATCGCGCTGCCTTCCACCGTGAAGCGCCGCGGGCAGTACACCTACGCCACCACGGCGGGCGGCGTGAAGTATGTCTCCAGCGAACTGTCCACCATCGACGTGGGCGCGGCCTATCAGAAGCAGTCCAAGGTGGAGCAGGACGTGAACGATTACGGCCTGACAACAGAGCGCCGGGTGTATGACTTCGGCAGCGGCACGACGCCCTCCTCCACGGTGACGGCCACGTATCGAACCACCTATGTCACGGACACGAACTACACCTCGCGTTACATGCGAAACCTCGTCCTCTGGGCCGACATGCAACTGGCAGGCGGTTCCTGGCGCGACACGGTGGACAACACCTATGACGACTACTCCGGCGCGAACACGCTGGTCTCCCGCACCGGCCTGCGCCAGCACGATTCGGCCAACTACGGCACGGGCGTCGTCTACCGCGGCAACCCGACGCTGGTGAAGCGCTATCCCGAGGGCATCGAGGCCACCCACCGCTACGACATCACGGGCATGGTGGAGAAGGCGACGCAAGGCGCGACGAGCGTGCAGGTGACGCCCAGCCAGAACAACGCCGTGCCCTACCAGATCACGCCCAACGGCAACTCGTCGCTGGCGAGCACGATGAGCTGGAACACCTTCCTCGGGCTGACGCAGGAGACCGGTCCGAACGGCGCCAGCGCGTCGTACGGCTACGACACCTGGGGCCGTCCGACGAGCGTCACCTCGCCCCACGGGGCGGTGACGAACACGACCTACTCCACGGGCGGAACCTACCCTGCCACTACCACGACGACGATCAACAACAGCGGCGCGGGCGGCAACGGGCGCTGGACGAAGACGACGGTGGACGGCTTCGGCCGCGCCGTTAAGGTGGAATCGGGCTACAGCACGACGACCGTTTCCGTCGCGGAGACCACCTACGCCCCGTGCGCCTGCTCGCCGCTGGGCAAGGTGAGCGCGGTGTCGCGCCCGTACGCTCCAGGCGGCACCGTCTACTGGACCACCTACACCTACGACGCCCTGGGCCGCACCACGAACGTGACGCTGCCAAGCAGCATGGGCACCACCACCTACCTCTACGAAGGCAACACGGTGAAGACCACCGACGCGGCGGGCAAATGGAAGAAGTTCACCATGAACGCGTTCGGCCAGCTCGCGCAGGTGAACGAGCCCAACCCCGCCGGCGGGGCTGACCTCGTCACCACCTACACCTACGACATCTGGGGCAACCTGGTGGGCGTGTCGATGCCGCGCGGCTCCACCACGCAGACGCGCACCTTCACCTACAACAACCGCGGCAAGCTGACGGGCACGACGCTGCCCGAAAACGGCACGACCACCTTCACCTACAACACCGACTTCACGCTGGCCTCGAAGACCGACGCCAAGAACCAGAAGATCACCTACACCTACGACACCTACAAGCGGCTGACCGAGGTGAAGCGGTTCACCGTGGCCAGCGATCCGGGCTCGGAAGACCTGACGCAGCGCGTGACGCACTACTACGACTCGAACCCGTTTGACGGCTCATTCACGCAGAACGGCGCGGGCCGGCGCACGGCTACGGTCTATTACATGCGCCGCTCGGGCTACTCGCCGCCCAATCCGCTCAACGGCCAGATCATTGAGATGTACAGCTACTCCACCGGCGGGCTGCTCACCAAGAAGCGCTTCACGGCCGTGCTGCAGAACCCGGTGGACACCTACAACAACGTGTCGAACTACACCGACGTGGAATACACTTATGACAGCGAGGGCAGGCGCACGCAGATGGTGTATCCGAAAGGCCGCTACCGCGACACCGGCAGCCATGGGGCGCCGTGGATGCAGGATGCCAGCCGTACGCTCAACTACACCTACGATTCGATGGGCCGCATTCACACGATGGCCGAGCCGTCGCCGGGACCGTCGTGGGTGAGTGGGGTCACCTACAACGCCGCCTCGCAGCCGACGAACTTCTCCGGCCTGGGCGAGACGCGCACCTACAACATTCTGGGCCAGCTCACGCAGATCACGGCCGGTTCGAGCTTCAGCGAGCGCTACGATTACGCGGCGACGCAGAACAACGGGCGAATCACCGGCAAGAAGAACCTGCTGTCGGGCGAGGAGGTGCAGTATGCCTACGATTCGCTCCAGCGGCTGCAATCGGCCATCACGGTGACCGATCCGCTGGTGACGCAGTGGGGCCAGAACTTCAGCTACGACGGCTGGGGCAACCTGCTGGGGGCGTCGGTGGCCAAGGGCTCGGCGCCGACGTTCAGCGTGACGGTGAACGGGCTGACCAACCGCATCAACGGTTCCAGCTACGACGCCAATGGCAACCAGGCGGTAACGGGCAGTTCCTACGACGTGGAGAACCGGCTGAAAGGGGCCGGGACGTATCCCAACTACTATCAGTACACCTACGATGGCTCGAACAAGCGGGTGGCCAAGAGCGTGCCGTTATTGTGGGACACAGAGAATGGGACGGTGAGCGGCGAGGAGCTGCTGATGTTCTACGGCGCGGGCGGCGAGCGGCTGGCCGAATTCACGATGTCGATTGTGAAGTTCGGGACGCCGTCGCAGTGGTACCTGCGGTTTACGGAGAAGAAGACGCTGGTGTGGTTTGGCTCGAAGCTGCTGCGGGATGGCAAGTACGCTGTGATTCAGGACCGGCTGGGCTCGGTGCGCTGGCGGCGCGACACGACGAACAACCAGACCGAGACGGCGGACTACTATCCCTATGGGCAGGAGAAGCCCTCGGCGACGACCAATGACCGGGAAAAGTTTGCCACCTATCTCCGCGATCCAGAGAGCGGGCTGGATTATGCGGATCAGCGGTACCACAATCCGGGGTGGGGACGGTTCTTGACGGCGGACCCGTATCAGGCGAGTGCAGGACCGGGTGATCCGGGGAGTTGGAATCGGTATGCGTATGTGGAGGGAGATCCGGTGAATGGAGTCGACCCCAGGGGCTTGTACTTTGAAGTCCCGGGCCTGAATCTTGATTTCGGGATGATTTGGAATTCCGGACAAAGTGGCCCCATTGGCTGCATGCATGATCCCATCGGAAGCAACTTCTGGTCAGGCGGTTTGTTTTGTTTAATGCCTGTGCCCGCAATGTTAGCTGCCATGCCGCCTCCCGATCCTCCTCTCGAATGCAAGTTCACTGGTGCCGAAGTTGGAAAGCCTGGTTGGGGTACAACCCAAAGAGGTTTTGGGTTCCACATGCCGGTCTCGTTTGGCTTTAGTGCGACTGGAGGAAATGGGCAGTACACGTGGACCAATACTCAGAAAGTTCATCTTGAGGGATCCGTAACGTGGAGCGATGGGTTCTCGTTCTCGACTCCCCGTGGCGGAGTGGATTTGCTGCCACCCGAGAGTATAAGGGGGCCGAAAAATGGGAGTAACGCTGTCTTTTTGGATGAGCCCGGGTGGGCGATGACAAGACGAGATAGTAGTGGGACTCCGAAGGGGCGAGTCGTATCGCTAAATATGCGTTGGACAATGATGCTGCAGGTAACAGTTGAGAGCGGTGGCCAAAAAGTGAATTGTCCTGCGGTTTCGTGGGAGGCAAGTCTCAACTGGACGACTGTGGACGGTGTTCCGAATGCTACCGGTGAGGTTACTGTGAAAACGAAGCCATGAAACGCTTACGACAACGACATGCACCCTTCCAGTCAGCAATAAAACTGGTGGTAGTTTCTGTGCTCGCTGCAGTGGTCGGGTCTGGACTGCCAAATGATCAGTGGGTGCGCGAACTGATAGACAACATCACAAAGCCGACTCCGCTCGAGGCTATGGGACTCCGTGGTTGTGGATCCATCGAGCGCGACCGGGTACACGCCAGAGCGATAGTTGCGTTAGGTGGAGCCGCAATTCCCGAACTTGAAAAGGCAATGTCTTCTATCCTCTCGTTCGGTGAGAGATCCCCATTCGCGTACAATTCGGGGTGGTTGTTGCTTTCCTCTGCGCGGATACAAGGAGCGAAGTCGTTTCCACGCCTCAAACAATTAGCTCGCAGCAAGCGACTCGAGTTCCTTGGGCATGAAATAGACCGGGCCATCGCGTTGTCTCTCGGGATTACTTCCTATATCTCACTGTCACGAGTTGTGACACTGAACTTGTTTTGTCATCGTTCAATGGAGCCGCGAGACGCACTAGATCAGTTAATTCTAGGCTGGGGTCGAGGAGATCTAACTCAATTTGAATCAAGCCTGGGACCCAGAGCAAAGAGTATATTCGAGGGTTGGAAGGGGGGCAGAGATTGGAGTGCATTCCGAACAGAATTCGGTCTCGGCGCACCAGACTTAAATTCAGCAGTTGGATACCGACTTCTGGTGCGGGGCCGCTGGGCCGAGCCGGAAGAGACACTGGAGCAAAATCGCGAACTCGGCGATTCTTTACCCCTCAGTGAGCAAGGTGACTTTGAGGTCATTGCGCGCTTTCTCGATGCTGACGGAAAGGTTTGCGGTACGCGGCCAGTTAGGTTCGTCAGAAGCACGATCGGAAACAAGTCCCTAGCGGCTTCGTACAAAATTGACAATACTGACTTAAAGTTGCTGCTGGGTCAATTGAACTCCTGCATTGCCACCTCAATCGGTTCAGGGGCTGACCTCGGGAAGAAACGAAGATAGCGGAAGTGGAGATCGACCTGTGGTGCGCAATAATTCAATTCGCCACGTTACGCGGCCTCCTTCTCCAGCCCGTATTCATGGTGTAACCCTCCGAGAACAGGCCGCGCGGTAACGCGATGCCCGTTTGGGAGGCGGTGACGGTGGCCACTGGCTGGAACTTGGGCTTGAGGTGGTTCCGGAACGCGAGGACCCAAGGCGCTGTGGGGGCGTCCGCGGTTGCAGTGATTCGACCATTCCCGAAGGATGCGGCGGAGGTGGCCTTCTCCGAATAGAATGAGGTAGCCGAGACACTCGCGGCGAATCGTGCCGACTTCACGCTGGCCTCGAAGACCGACGCCAAGAACCAGAAGATCACCTACACCTACGACACCTACAAGCGGCTGACCGAGGTGAAGCGGTTCACCGTGGCCAGCGATCCGGGCTCGGAAGACCTGACGCAGCGCGTGACGCACTACTACGACTCGAACCCGTTTGACGGCTCATTCACGCAGAACGGCGCGGGCCGGCGCACGGCTACGGTCTATTACATGCGCCGCTCGGGCTACTCGCCGCCCAATCCGCTCAACGGCCAGATCATTGAGATGTACAGCTACTCCACCGGCGGGCTGCTCACCAAGAAGCGCTTCACGGCCGTGCTGCAGAACCCGGTGGACACCTACAACAACGTGTCGAACTACACCGACGTGGAATACACTTATGACAGCGAGGGCAGGCGCACGCAGATGGTGTATCCGAAAGGCCGCTACCGGGCCACAGGCAGCCAGGGGGCGCCGTGGATGCAGGACGCCAGCCGCACGCTCAACTACACCTACGATTCGATGGGCCGCGCGCACACGATGGCCGAGCCGTCGCCGGGACCGTCCCCAGGATCGTCATGGCTGAGCGGAGTCACCTACAACGCCGCCTCGCAGCCGGCCAACTTCTCCGGCCTGGGCGAGACGCGCACCTACAACATCCTGGGGCAACTCACGCAGATCACGGCCGGTTCGAGCTTCAGCGAGCGCTACGTTTACTCGGCCACCGCGCGCACAGGGCCGAGGCGAAGCCCGGCTCCGTTGTGCGCGCGAACAGGAACGAAGCCCAACGGGCGCATTACGGGCAAGAAGAACCTGCTGTCGGGCGAGGAGGTGCAGTACACCTACGACTCGCTGCAGCGGCTGCAATCGGCCATCACGGTGACCGATCCGCTGGTGACGCAGTGGGGCCAGAACTTCACTTACGACGGCTGGGGCAACCTGCTGGGAGCGTCGGTGGCCAAGGGCTCCGCGCCGACGTTCAGCGTGACGGTGAATGGGCTGACCAACCGCATCACTGGGCAGAGCTACGACGCCAACGGCAACCAGGCGGTGAACGGCAGTTCCTACGACGTGGAGAACCGGCTCAAAGGGGCCGGGACGTATCCCAACTACTATCAGTACACCTACGACGGCTCGAACAAGCGGGTGGCTAAGAGCAAGCCGTTGACGTCGGACGAAGACGGCAATGTGAACGGTGAAGAACTGCTGATGTTCTACGGCGCGGGCGGTGAACGGTTGGCCGAGTTCACGATGTCGATTGTGAAGTTCGGGACGCCGTCGCAGTGGTACCTGCGGTTTACGGAGAAGAAGACGCTGGTGTGGTTTGGGTCAGAGCTGGGGAGTGACTGCGGTCCACTCCATAACGGTGGCGCCAGCGTCACCGCACCGCCGAAGTAGCATCGCTGAACTCGGTACCGGCATCACTTGCCCCTACGCCAGGTGCAGCGGATGGCGCAAGCTGTTCAAGATCCCACTGCCACCTCTGATGAAGCCGGGAGTGCTACCTGCGCGCCGGTCGGTTGTCCCCCTATCGCCCGTTTTCGCGCCTCTCTTCACGTGGGGAGCATTTGGACGCAGTCAAGCCGAAACCGCATTGCGGTGCGCGGTAACGCCAACGCCACCCTTCCCGGGGCCGTAGGGCGGCGGTCCGCGGCTGTTGGTGTGCAGCGACAAAGTATGCACGACAATTCACAAAACTCGAAAGGAAACCCCTTGAAGCTGTGCGGCTCTTTCGTGCAGAATTGTCTCACCAGAATCTCAACCGTTCGCATTCCCTCCTGGCGTCCGGGCGATTGGCGGACAAGGGAGGCCTGGGTTCCCATGCTTTTCCTGATCCCGTTATGACGCCCGAAAAATGGTCCCACATCAAAGATGTGTTCGCCGAACTTTTGGAGCTGGCTGAGACTGAACGGGCGGGCGCACTCCTGGCCAGACAGGATCTGGACGCTGCGGCGCGGCAGGAACTTGCTCGCCTGCTCGACCTCAACAACCGGGCCGGGGAATTCCTCGATTCGGCTCCTACCCTTGTTTCCGCGCTGCACGAGACCGCCTCGCAGCGGCAAGCTCTGGTTGAAGGGGAGGTGGTGGCGGACCGCTTCCGTGTGCGTTCTTTGCTCGGGCGTGGCGGCATGGGCGAAGTGTACGCGGCCGAGGATCTGCAAATGGGCGGCCTCAGCGTGGCGCTGAAAACTCCTCGCCTCGGGCTCCACTGGAGTGAGTCCGCTCAGGAGGGTTTGCGCAAGGAACTGGAATTAGCGCGGCTCGTGACGCACCCCAATGTGTGCCGTGTATACGATCTGGTTCTGCATCGCCATCCTGATTTAGGCGAGCTGGTGCTGCTCTCCATGGAATTGCTGCAAGGCCGGACGCTCTCGCAGGCAATCCGCCAGGACGGGCCCCTACCCTGGCCCCGCATGGCTCCCCTTGTGCGGCAGATGGCCGAGGCCCTCGATGCCGCTCACCGCGCTGGCGTGGTGCATCGCGATTTCAAGAGCGGCAACGTGATTTTGGTGAGTGACCCCAGCGGCGATGAGCGAGCCGTGGTCACCGATTTCGGCATCGCACATGCATGGTCCAACGATCCGCCGGTTTCCGCGCACGGCGCTCTGCGCATCTCGCGCGGCACTCCCGCCTACATGGCTCCGGAGCAGTATGCCGGAAGCCCCGCTACCATGACCTCCGATGTGTACGCGTTCGGCGTCGTTGTCTGGGAGTTACTCGCCGGCACGTCTCCCTTCGGCGATGGAATGAACGCCCAGGAGGCCATTCAAGCGCGCCATGAGCCGCCGGCACTTCCCGGACATGTTCATCTGCCCCTTCGTTGGCAGGCCATCCTGCGGCGATGCCTGGCCTCCGACCCCGCGGTCCGGTATCCCACCGCGACGGCCCTCCTGGATGCCATCCAGCGCGCCGAGCATGCCAGCGCCACCGGTCGCCGCTGGATGCTGGGCCTTGCCGCAACGGCGGTGGCAAGCGCGCTCAGTTACCGATTCCGCTATGAGTTGGGCCTTGTGGGTTTGCGATTTTCGCCAGGCCAATCTCTTGCCGTGCTTCCGTTCGAAAACCATTCGGGAAACCCCTCGCTCGACCTTGCCGCGGAGGGCATCTCCGACGACCTGATCCGCATCCTGGCGCAATCCTCGCGCATCCGTCTCTACGCCAAAGGCAGCGCCGCACAGTACCAGAAAGCCGCGCTGGCCGGGCAAAGCTCCGCGGTCCCGGAGTTCCTTCTGACCGGACAGGTACGCGAAGAGCAGGGCCGGCTTCAGATCGCGTTTCAGATCGTCGATCCGGAAAGCCATGTCGCCTTCTGGGACCGTTCCATCGAGCGCCCGCGAGCCCAAGTCTCCCAATCCGCCCAGGAGATCTCGCGCATCGTGGTTGCGGCTCTCGGAGGGCAAGCCAAGGACAACACCGCCGTCGCCACGGCCACGCCTCAGTCTCAGAACGCCGATGCGTTCAACTGGTATCTTCTCGGCCGGCGCCTTGCCCAGTCGCGTTCCAAGGAAAACCTGCTGCGTGCCATCGATTGTTTCAATCGCGCCATCGAAGGCGATGCGCGGTATGCCCTCGCCTGGAGCGAGAAAGCCGCCGCGCAACTCGTGCTGGCCGGCTATCCCGGCCATCCCACCGATCTGATGCTGCCCGAGGCCGAACGCTCTGCCCTGCGGGCGCTGGAACTGGACGCGGGTTTGGGCGAGGCTCATCTCGCTTTGGGCGCGGTGGAGCAGCGCTATCACTGGCGATGGGACGAGGCGCTCTGGCGCTACCGCCGGGTCGTTGCCGATAAGCCGGCGCTGGCCACGGGCCACCACTGGCTGGCGGGACTGCTCTCCAATCTCGGTCAGCACGACGTGGCAATTCGCGAAATCACCATCGCCCGCGAGCTCGATCCCCTCTCCACGCCCCTGGTGAACGCCCACGCCGGGATCCTGGTGCGCGCCGGGCGGCCCGTGGAGGCATTCCCCGTGCTCCGCGAACAGTTTTCCCGTGAACCCGATAGCGTCTCCGCCAGCCTCTTCCTTGCCCAAGCCTTGATGCTGCAGTCGCGGCTCGCCGAAGCCGAAGAGACGCTGCGGAAGGCGCTCACCAGGAACCGGAACTCCAGCACCCTGACCGCCCAGTTGACCTCGATCGTCGGCCGCCAGGGCCGGCGCCCCGAGGCAACGGAGTTGGCCGCGAGCCTGGAAGCGCGCTGGCGCACCGAGCAGTTCTATCCCTATCTCCTCGCCCAAGCCCACACCGGGCTCGACAACGAGAATCGTGTCTTTGAGTGGCTGGAGACCGCCTGGGGCCGCCGCGATCCGAGCCTGGCCATTCTCAAGGTCGATCCCAATATGCGCGCCCTCCAGGGCCATGAATCGTATCGCAGTATGTTGCGGCGTCTGCGCCTATTGGCGCCGGCGCTGCCCGTATCCACGGATAAGAACACTACCCAATCAAGGAGAACCTGGCTATGAGTGTATCCGAGACTGAATTGACGCCCAGCACGCTCTTCGTAGCTCCGGCGATGGTGAATCAAGTGGAGTGCACTCAGTGCACCTGGTTTGTGCGCGGCGACGAGGGCAATATGGATTCCCTCTCCACGGAGAAGGACACCCCGTACACCGTTTCGGTGAAGCAGATCAAGACCGGGGATGGGCGCGACATGCTCGAGATCTTCATCCATGGCTTCAGCTCCAGGAGCGGAGCGCAGTGGTTCCCCGCCCGTGAGGTTCTCAATACCCCCGACGGAGACCTCTCGAAGCTGCCGGGGCGGTCGCGCTTCGTCCGGGTGTGCGGCAACGGCCTGCCAGTGGGCGGTCCCGCCGTACCGGTACGTCTCACCAGCATCCCTGTCGCCGGCAAGACCCTGGTCAACATCGCGGTGCTTTGATGGCGCCTCGCGCGGTGGTCCGCTGATGTCTTCGCCCGCTCCAACCACGAATCATCCTCCGTCTGCCCGCCACCAGAGGCGGGCGGAGGTGTCGGAACGGATCCA
Organism: Acidobacteriota bacterium; assembly: GCA_017304135.1. Classification (GTDB taxonomy): domain Bacteria; phylum Acidobacteriota; class Terriglobia; order Bryobacterales; family Bryobacteraceae; genus JAFLBB01. The sequence continues at coordinate 26,067 of JAFLBB010000053.1, forward strand.
TGCCGTGCGCTCCCATCCCACCCAGGCGGCGGGATGGGAGCAACTCGCTCGTGCACTCAGTGAGGCGGGGCACGTGCGCATGGCCGCCGCGGCCTGCCGGCGGGCGATCGATGCGGATGGCGGCGATCCGAGCCTTTGGTGGATGCTCGCCTGCCTGCGCGAGCATGCCGCCGATCCCGACGCCGCTGCGCAAGCTGCTATTGCGGCCCTCTCGTTGAACCCTTCCGCTGACCTCAGCAGGCGCCTGGCAAACCTTTTCTCCCGCCTCGGTTGCTTTCACGCCGCCGCGCAAGCCCGCGCCCAGGCCCTTGCCGCCGGCGAAGTTTCCGCCGCGCTCCTGACCGAACTTGGCACCGATCTCTGCGCCGCCGGCCAGGTGCGCGACGGCCTCCGCGTCTATGCCGCCGCCCTTGCCCATACCCCGGACTTCCCTCCCGCGCAGGCCAACCTCCTCTTCGCCATGCACCTGGACGAGTCCCTCAGCCCCGCCGTCATCGCCGATGCCCACTTCGGCTGGGGCCGGCACACTCAGTCCCTGATCCATCCCTCCTTCGACTTCCGCCACGGGAACCGCGACCCCGGCCGCCCGCTCCGCCTCGCCTTCCTCGCCAGCGACCTGCGCAACCACTCCATCGTCCACTTCCTCGCTCCGCTCCTCGATGGCCTGAACCGCGCCCACTTCCACATCACCGTCTTCGCCAACGTCACCAGCCCCGACGAAACAACCGAAAAGCTCCGCGCCCGCGACCTCCGCTGGATCGACGTGGCCGCGCTCGATCCCCCCGCCATCGCCGCGCGCATTCATGAGGAACACATCGACATCCTCATCGAGACAGGCGGCCACACCTCGCCCAAAACTCTTCGCGTGCTGGCCTACAAACCCGCGCCCATTCAGATCGCCTACCTCGCCTATCCCGACACCACCGGTCTATCCACGGTGGATTACCTCTGGACCGATTCCTACACCGACCCCCAGCCGGAAGCCGCCGCCCGCTACTCCGAACAACTCCTGCCCCTCGACCCATGCCTGGTGTGCTACCGGCCGCCGGAATGCGACCCCGGCTTGCGCCCGCGCACGGACCGTCCCTTCACTTTCGGATCCTTTGCCCAGCGGCAAAAGCTCACGCCCACGGTGCTCCACGTGTGGGCCGGCATCCTGCGGCGCGCTCCGCACGCGCGCTTGCTCTTGAAGGCGCGCGCTTGGCGCGACCCCGTCATCGCCGGCGATGTCTCCGCCGCCTTCGCAGCGCAGGGCGTCGATCCCGCCCGCATCCAGTTTTGCCCCCACGCACCCAGCACCGGCTCGCACCTGGATCTATATAACGAGGTCGACGTGGCCCTCGACACCTGGCCCTATTCCGGCATCACGACCACCTGCGAGTCGCTCTGGATGGGCGTGCCCGTCATCGCTATGCCCGGCGCCAATCAGGTTTCTCGCATCTCGGCCGGCATCCTTCAGGCGGCGGGCATGCCGCAGTGGGTGGCATGTGACCTTGACGACTATGCACGGATCGCCCTGGAGGCTACGCGCCAAGTGCTGGAACCCACCGCCATCCGCCAGCGCTTCCGCGAGTCCGCCGTCATGGATGAACTGGCATTCGCCCGCCGCGCCGAAGCCTCGCTCCGCTCGATATGGACCGCTTTCCTCGGCCGCTAAACGAGTCTCGTCATCTGTTCGAAGCGGTTGGCGCCGGTGTGAGCCCGATAGGTCACCTCATGCGGTTTGTCCGCCGCGGCGGTTGTCAGTTCAATGTGCAATCCGCGCCGCGCGAAGGCCGCTCGCTCCGCCGTCAGAGCGTACCAGAGCGGCTCGCCGGCCGAGTCGGTCAGCGGCAGATCCAGCGCCTTCACCGACGACGGCGCATGTCCCGCCTGCGTGCCGCGCAGCGCGTTCCACACGCTCCGCACGGTTTCCCCGGCAAGGTCCGCTTCACTCGCGGGCATCGCCACGTCAATCACCAGGTTCTCGATGCGCAGAATGCCGCCCATGCCCGCGTCGTCCCAAACAACTGGGTCGCCCCCAAGCTGCCCCAGCCGGAATCTGCCCCTGTACTCGGATTGCCGCCGCGCAAACGCCGCTCCGGCCTCCTCGTCACTTCCCCATTCTTCCAAGGCGATGCGCATGCCGCGTTCCGGCTCCCCGCGCCGGCGCCAATCGGACTCCACGAACCTGACCTCTCCGGCGTCGACGCGCTGGTGGCGCAACTCCCATCCCGGCAGATCGCCCGCGGACCACTGGAAGTGGAAGAAAAAGGTGGCGGTGTTCTTCACCGCTCCCACGCGTTTGGTCAGCACACCGCCACCCGGCCAGACGCGAGACTCCTCCGGATACGGGATCATGCTTCGCGGCGGCCCCTTGCACGGAGGTGTGCAGCCCGCGGGGCCCCACAGGGTGACGCAGTAGCCGCCCTTGCCCTGCTGCGCGGCGCCGTGCATGGGCGTGGTCGAGGAGCCGGTGACCAGCACCAGGCTCCCGTCCCAAACGGCTGCTCCCGCCGCCAGCGTTCCCACCGCGAAATCGTGCGGGCTTGTCGCGGGGCGGGGTGACGGTTCACCGAGCCAGTGAACCGTGTGTGCGGGCTGACTCGTGTCCGCCTGGTTGGAGACTTGCTCCACAAGCTTGGCTCCGAGCGCATTCGCCAGGGCCGTGATCGCCGCCGCGGTATCGGTGCAGTTCACATTGCGGACACGTCCATCCACCTGTCCCGCGAGATCGTTGAGCAGCAGGCCAAGCCGGAGCTGGCCGTTGAACTGGGTGTACTGGTTGCTGCTCAAGTACTGCCAGCGCTGCCCCACCGGCAGCCCGCCCAAGCCGTGCCATCGTTGTGCCAGTAGGGTGCATACTTCCTCAATCGCCGCCGCCCCGTTGGCCCACTCGCAGGCGCGGTCCAGCGCCGAGGTCCAGACCCAGCGCGAAGCCGAGTCCAATGCCTCGCTCCACGGCGGCTGCGGCGCGCCGAGCAGGCTGTAGATGACCTGCGAAGTCAGGGCGATCTCCTGATCCTCTCCCGCCGGGATCTTCTTCGCCATCCAACGCCAGACATCGAGATGGCGCGCGACCCGCGTGCCCACCACGGCGCCTGTTAGCGGCAGTTCAATCGACGCCTCGGCCTGCCCCGCGGCGAACACCAGCGTCGCCTCGGCTACCGCCCCCAGCAGGTTAGCTCCGTTGGCATCCTCGGCGCGGATCGTAAACGTGGCGGCCTCGCTGGATTCGGCCCGGCGCAAACGCGCCTTCACCGCCAACCGTGCTTCTCCATGGGGAACGTACGCCGCCGCCGCGTGTTGTCCGGCCGGCAGGTCCTGCCTCCATTCCGGCGGTTCGATCTCCTCACCGGCGTGCCCACCCCGGCGCAACGGCACCGCCCGGTTGACTCCGGGAACCCCGCGGAACTGAATGGAAACCAGATGCAGCATCGCTGGCCCTAAGCCGATAACTCACCAAACAGCCACGCCCGCGCCATCCGCCACTCGCGCTTGATAGTCCTCGACGACACGCCTAACACCTCGCCGATCTCTTCTTCCGTCATTCCCCCGAAATACCTCATCTCCACCACCTGCTTCTGCCGCGGGTCCAGCCGCTCCAGTTTCTCCAGCGCCGCGTCCAGTGCCAGGACATCCTCCAGCTTGGGCGTCGGTCCCTGCAGGCTGTCTGGCAACTCCACCGCCACCGCTCCGCCCCCGCGCTTAGCTGCTCGCTTGGCACGCGCATGGTCCACCAGGATGCGCCGGATCACCTGCGCCGCCACGGCGAAGAAGTGGGCCCGTCCCTCCCACGGTATCTGCTCCATGCCGGATAGCTTCAAATAGGCCTCGTGCACCAGCGCCGTCGCCTGCAGCGTGTGGCCGGGACGTTCTCCTCGAAGCTGCAACCCGGCAATCCGGCGCAACTCCTCGTACACCTTCTCCAAGAGCTGGTGTTTCGCTCCGGCATCGCCTCCGCGAAGCCGGTTCAGCAGGACTGTGACACTGGGTTCCGCGGCGCTCATTCAGACTGGCCCTATCCTTCCCCTCGCGACAATGTACTCGATACTAACGGCTCCCGCTATCTCTCGCAACGGGCTTTCGCTCGTTCCGGTGTCCTCCCTGCCTGAATTTCTCCCTCCCGGTGTCCCCTCGCTGGGAAGCTTCCCGCTTACTCCACTGTGGGGCGGCTTACGCCCCGAGAGGAGGACAGCTTATGAAACTTACTCGAGTGGCCGCCGGTCAATTCACGGCCCACACCGGCGATAGCTTCACCGTCGAGGTGGCCCCCAGAAACGGCGGCCCGAACTTCATCCTGCATTCGGTCTGCTACGGCGACGTTTGCCTCACACAGGCCCCCTTCGAATTCACTGTCGTCAAAGACCTGAAGGGACTGACAGCCGTCTTCGATTGGGACCAGGAAGGCGAATGGGTTGATCTCTCCGAGTCCGACGGCGGCCAGACTCAACTCCTGAGGGGCCGCCGGTACAGCGAGGCGGAACCCTTCACCCGGATCTCCATCACCGGAGCGTAAGCCATGAAGAAACATCTGCTCTTGACTGTGTTCATGGCCTTCGGCCTCTTCGCGCAGCAACCCGCCGCGCCTCTCCCTGTTCCCTCCCCGGCCCCTGCCGCGTTACCCAAGCCGGCCGCCGCGGCGAAACCCGACACGACAAGGCGCGCGCTCAACGATCTCCTCGATTCCATCGCCAAGCGCGATCAGCAACTGGAGGATGACGCGGCCACTGAATTGATTGACGAAGGCGTGAAACGCTTCATCCTGGAGCGGGCTTTGGCGACAAACCTCGCTCGCAATGTGGACAGAGCCATCCTTGATCGCCGTCTCGACCGTCAACTCACGGGCGAGGCCGCCAGCGGAGGATCCACCTCCCTCGTGGCGCTTCCGGGCGCGCCCGAGTTCCTCTCCGCGGCTCTCGAGAGCGGCATCCTCAGCCAGTCCACCGAGGCATCCGTGGCCACATTCCGCCTCAATACATCCAAGCTGGTTGGCTCGCTCTACCAGCAGCCCACCTGCCAGCCACTCCTTCCCGGCTGCCAGCAGACAGTTGCCCAGAGGTTGAAAGGTCTCAGCATCGCGGTGGCAGTTGATCAGGCTCAGGAGCAATCCGAAAACGTGACCGGTGAAGTCGTGGCCGAGGACGGCGGCTCAGGCTCCGGCACCGGCAATACCGAGGTCACCGCTCCCGTCTCCAGGAAACGAACCCTGCGCGGTTTCACTGTCAAATATGAACTGCGCCGCCGCAAGAGCTTCAGCGATGCCACCAAGGCCAGCAGGTGGGACGACTTCCGGAAGCAGCTCTCGGATGAGGCTTCCAAGTTGGCGCTATCGGCCAATCAGGAATTAGCGCTGCTTCATGCCGATCCCGAATTTCTGGGGCGCAAGCCGGAAATCCTGGCGCGGTTGAAGGCCATCGCCGCCGGGCAAGGCACCCGGGAAGAAAAGCTCAACGCCATGTCGGAGGCTTATCACCGGGAGATGCGCACACTGGCCGCGGCGATGAGCCCCGCTATCGTGGAATCCAGCGCCAAGTTCACCACCGCTCTCGGTCAGTTCCGCGCCCAGCGCAATGAGATTCTCGACGAGGCTCTGCGCGAGGTCTCGGCCAGCTTCGAGTATGTCTACCAGCGCCCCGCCATGCAGGCGGAATACTCCACCCTCCGCTTCGCCCTCAGCAAACCCTTCGCCATGCCTGCTGGCTCAGGCGACGCTCTCGGGCAGCTCACGGTGAACCTCGGCGCCTCGTTTTACCACTCGCCGCCCTCCGGCCTCGGTAGTTTTCGCGACTTCCGTGGAGGACTGCAGTTGGATCGCAAACTGCCCTGGAAAGTCAAAGGCGAAACGGCCGCCTTCTCGCTCGCCGGCTACGCGCAGTACCAGGCCGAAAAGGGCATCCTTGAGTTCGACGCCAACGAAGTAACCCCCATTGGCGGAATTCCCATTCCCAAACCAGCCAAGGTGCTGCTCGACAACAAAGGCGCCATCTATATCGCCCAGGCCAAGCTCACCATCCCCTTGGGCAAGGAAGGCGCCTCATTCCCCATTGCCGTCTCCTGGGCCAATCGCACCGAACTCATCAAGGCCAATGAGACGAAGCTCCAGTTTGGCTTCACCTTCGATCTCGACAAACTGGTGAATCTGGGGACAAGCAAATGACCGGGTGGCTTCTCCCTGCCGCGGCCCTGCGCCGTCTGGCGCCCCTGGCCCTCTTCTGCTGCATGCCACTGGCCGCCGATGCACCGGATGCGCAGCCGTCCGCGCCCAACCTCATCGTGCTCGACAAGGACAAGTCCTGCACGATGGAGGAACTTGCCGCCGGTGCCTGCGGCATCCGCCTCCGCGCGGAAGGGGGAGCGGTGATCGAGATCAAAGGCACACCGGACAGCCCGGAGTTGGCAAAGCGGCTGACCACCAACCAGTTCGCCTTGCCCGATGATGGCACCGGGCTCCTGAAATTGAAGTTCGCTTCGAGCGCCGGCGCACCCCTCGAAGCCCAGTCCGTGAAGTTGATCATCGACTGGAAGCTCGGTTCCACCCAGCAGAAGCCCAAGGAGGCCACTGTCACCATCAGGAAGTCGACGTCTGTCTATGAGGTCTTCGACGGTAAGCCGGTGTCGGTCTTGCTCCGGCGCGGCTGGTCCGGTCCGTTCTCCCAGTCCTCACACGGCCTCGGAGCTATGCCCTCTGGCAATACCAACTTCCTCATCCGCTCTACCGCCGCTGCCTCGCCTCCCCAACTGATCGCGTGGGAATTTCACCGCATGGTCGGCGAGGAGTTGTACGCCCTTCAAGGCTCTCTGCATGACCCCGTCCTGCGGGGAGAGGCAGGCATTTTCCCCTTTCAGGTTGCCATTTCGGTTCCCTCTGGCAATTTCACAGCCGCATCGGGCAACCTCTGGTTCCGCTCCCCCGATGGCTCTTCGCTGAAAGTCCCTCTTCAACTCCGCATCAAGGACACGATGTACTTCCCCTTGCTCGTCCTCATCGCGGGCCACCTCGCCCTCTGGGGCCTGCGCCGCACGACCGAGGGCAGGCCCCGCAAACTCCTACAGTTGCGCCTCCTCAATATCGAGCAGGATCTGCGCGTGTACGAACGCGACAACACACCGCTGTCTCCCCGGGATCAGAAGCTGATCCGCGAGATCCGCGCCGAAGTCGCCACCGGGCGCAGACTCCTTGAGCAGTTGGACATCTCCGCTGCCTCCGAAGCCGCAACGCGCGCCGAAAGCTCACTGAAAGAACTCGGCAACGGCCCTGCGGCGGCGGTTACCGTGGCCGCTGTCACTCCTGTTGCGCCTCCCCCATCAGAGCAACCGATCGAGACCGTCCGGCGGCTCGCTCGGGCCATCCGCCGCAACGACCTTCTGGTCGAGTCGGTCGCCATGGCGATCTCGATCCTCCTCGGCGCCCAGCTATACACCGAGGCCGATCGCTTCGGAACCTACTCCGACTATTTGAAGATCCTTCTCTTTGCCGCCGGCATCAGCACCTCCACCCAGGGGTTCAGCAATGTCCTGGCACGCCTGAATTCGAAGCAACCCACCGCCTCAAACGGCTCGTAGCGGATCCAAGGGCGCCGCATATTAACGATCGCACCCAACTGTGGCGCCCTCCCTCTCACCATACCGCGGAAGGATTTCCACTAGTGTAGTGCGTCACACGGACTGAGTATTATTGAGCGCGGCACGGGCGCGTTTGACCTTCTCCAAGATATCCGAGGCTTTTGCGGTCCAGATGAAGGGCTTCGGCTGCTCGTTGTGCTGGTCAACATAGGAGTCGATGGTGGTGATCAGTTCT
>JAFLBB010000054.1 GCA_017304135.1 Acidobacteriota bacterium
GATGGCGGCGGGAACTTCGTATCATGCGGAGATGGGTTCTCATCCTCCCGGATTGGCCACTCTCTTTTTCGTCGAGATGTGGGAGCGGTTCAGTTACTACGGCATGCGGGCGATTCTGGTGCTGTACTGTGTCGCGCCGCTGGCGCAAGGCGGGCTCGGATTCGATACGCAGGGCGCGGCCTCGCTCTATGGCACGTACACGATGGCGGTGTATCTGTTGTCGGTGCCCGGCGGCTTGGTGGCGGACCGCTGGCTGGGCGCGCGCAAAGCGGTGCTGTTGGGCGGCGTGATCATCGCGGCGGGGCAGTTCTGCCTGGTGGTGCGGTCAATGGAGGCGTTTTATCTGGGGCTGAGTATGATTGCGCTGGGGACGGGATTGTTGAAGCCGAACATCTCGGCGATGGTGGGCAGTTTGTACGGAGCCGACGATCCGCGGCGCGACAGCGGGTTCTCGTTGTTCTACATGGGCATCAACGTAGGGGCGGTGATGGCGCCGCTGGTATGCGGGTATCTGGCGGAGGGGCCGGGGTTCAAGATCTGGCTCGGTTCGATGGGTTTCGATCCGGCGGGAAGCTGGCACTGGGGGTTTGGCGCGGCCGGAGTGGGGATGGTGGCGGGGTTGGTGGTGTTCCTGCTCAGGCGCAGCACGCTGGCGGGCGCGGGATTGCGTGCGGAAAAGAAGGCTGAGGCGGCTGGCGAACCGGCGGCGGCGCTGACGGCGGGTGAGTGGAAGAGGCTGGCGGCGATCTCGATCCTGTTCGTGTTCACGATCTGCTTCTGGGCTGCGTATGAACAGAAGGGCGCGAGCCTGAACCTGTTCGCCAAGCAGTTGGTGCGGACGGAACTGCTGGGCTTCCAGTTTCCCGCCAGCTGGCTGCAGTCGCTGACACCGTTCTACGTGATCGTGCTGGCGCCGGTGTTTGCGCGAATGTGGATCGGGCTGGGCGAGCGGCAGCCATCGAGTCCGGCGAAGTTTGCGTTGGGGCTGGCGGCTATTGGCGCGGCGTTCTGCCTGCTGGTGCCGGCGTCGTCGTTGACGGCATCGGGCAAGATCAGCCCGTTGTGGCTGGCGGGGGTGTACCTGCTGGATGTGGTGGGCGAGTTGTGCCTGAGCCCGGTGGGGTTGAGCACGGTGACAAAGGTGGCTCCGGCGCGGCTGGTGGGTTTGATGATGGGCGCCTGGTTCTTCGCGACGAGTCTGGGGAACAAGCTGGCCGGGTACCTGTCGGGGTTTTTCGTGGCCAACGACGCGGGCGTGCTGGTGCGGCTGTATGGCGGGATTGCGGCGGGATTGCTGGTGTCGGCCGTGCTGCTGGCGCTGCTGACGCCCACGCTCAAGAAACTGATGGGGGCGCGCTCGTAAGCACGCCCCCCGTGGATTGGAATCGCGGCTGACTCAGAAGAGCAGCTTCAGTCCGAACTGAATCTGCCGCGGCGAATTGGCCTGCGTGCTGATGACACCGAACTGGTTTGAGGTCACGGTGGTGTTCGGGCTGCCGAAGCGCACCGTGTTGAACGCGTTGAAGGCCTCGGTGCGGAATTGCAAGGTAGCCTTCTCGAGAACGCGCCACTCCTTGAAGATCGACAAATCCCAATTGCGAATGCCGGGCGAGCGCAGGTCAGGCGCATAGTTGGCCATGTTGCCGAAGGTGAACGCCGTGGGCTGCGAGTAGACCGCCGGGTTAAAGTAGCGGTTCATGCGGGCCGCAATATCGCCCGTGAGTTTGCCGCTGGTGCCGTTGTTGCTGGCGATGCCGATGGGGTTGAAAAGCCCGGCCACGTTGTTGGCCGAGATCTGCAGGGGCGTACCGGACTGGAAGGTGGTGAAGCCGTTCACCTGCCAGCCGCCAAGGATAAAGTTCGTCACCCCATTCCAGTCGGCGCCGAAGCGGCGGCCCTTGCCGAAAGGCAGCTCATAGATGTAGCTGACGACGAAGCGGTGGGCAATGTCGTAGTCGGCCAGTGTGCGCGACTGGCGAACGTTGTAGCTGTTCACGTGCCGCAAGGCTTCCTGGATGGCCTTGGCCCAGGTGTAGCTGCCCTCAAACTGCAGGCCGCGCGAAAAGCGCTTGCTGAAGGAGACCTGCAGGGCGTGGTAGTTCGATGACGCGCCGGTGGAATAGAGCGGAATCACGTCGGTGAACTGCGGGTAGGGGCGCAGGGACTGCGCACGGCTGATGGTGCGGTTGGCCAGCAGACCGCCGAGTCCCATGCCGAAGAAGGGATTGGGCACGGTCTGGTTCAGCTGCGCGCCGAGCGACATGTATTGTGGGTCGAGCTGGTTCAGGCTGAGGCCGCTTTCGTCGTTGCGGGACAGTTGGAGACCGCGAGTGCCGACGTAGGCGACTTCGAGCAGTGTGTCGCCCGGCAGGTTGCGCTGGACGTTGAGGTTCCATTGCATGGAGTAGGGCGTCAGGGTCTCCTGCACCGGGGCCTGGACGTTGGCGCCGGCCTGGGTGAGCAGTCCCTGTGAGGCTCCGGGCGGGGCCTGGAAGCCGCCTGGGAAGGGGTTCGACAGCAGATTGGTGGGGGTGATGCCGTCGATGCTGGTGACCCAGGGGGTCTGGGTGCGGAAGCCGAAGGGCCCGACTGTGCCGTGCGCCTGTTGCAAGGAGATGGCGAAGATGTTGCCGTAGCCGCCGCGGATGGTGGTGTTCTTGGTCGCCTGGTAGGCGAAGCCGAAACGCGGGGCGAGGTTGTTCTTGTCCATGATGTACTGCGAGCGCGGGCGGCCGTCGACGCCGACAAAGACGAGCCCGCCGGTGAGGTTGGAATAGCCGGGCACGCTGGACAGGGGCGACTTGGCGGACGCATCGAAGTAGTTCATGCGGTTGAAACGTTCGGTGCGCGGCGTGTCGAGGTCATAGCGGACGCCGAGGTTCAGGGTGAGCTTGTTGGTGATGCGCCAGTCATCCTGCAGATAGAGGGCCGTGTAGAGGCTCTGCGCGGCGGCGTCCTTGAAGGCCTGGATGAGTGAGCCGCTGCTACCGGTGCCGAGCAGGAGACTAGCCAGAGAGTTGCCGCGGTTGGCGGCGGCCTGGTTGGGGTTGGGCCCCTGGGTCATGCCTGCGGTGAAGCCGTAATCACCCGAAGTGGAGCGGGATTCTTTGTTGTTCACCTGGATCAGACGGCCGTCGTAGCCGGCCTTGAGGGTATGAGCGCCCTTCAGCTTCGTGACGCTGGCGGCGAAGGTGTAGGTCATGAAGGCGTTGTAGCGGTTGTCGGTGTTGCCGAGGTTGGTGTAGCCGCTGGCGGTGGTGCGGGGGAACATGGCCAGGGCGCCGCCGGTATCGACAGCGGTGGGGAAGCCGAGCGAGGAGGCCAGGAAACCAAGGCCGAGATTCTCGTAGTAATAGAGGCTGCGGGCGTATCCACCGCGGATGCTGACGATGGTCGTCGGGCTGGGCGTCATCGTGTAATCCACGACGCCGTTGTGCATGCGGTTGCGCTCGTTCTGCGTCGTCTCGGCGGCGGTGAGTTCCTTGGGCCACAACACGGCGGGGAGGCTGTCCTGGTTGCGGTAGGAGTAGCGGACAAAGAAGCGGTGGTTGGGGGTGAAGCTGTGGTCGACGCGGGCGTCGAACTGGTCGATATCGAGCGCTGACGAGCCCTGGCTGTAGTAGTTATTGGCGTTGGTGAAGGCGTTGCCCTGCGTATTGGGGAGCGGATAGAACTTGGCCATGTTCGAGCCGACGCGGTCCATACGCGAAGCCGGGATGATGTTGCCGGCGAAGGCATCCCGGATGAAGCCGGAGCCGGCTGGGTTGGCACGCGTGGTGAAGGGGTCGAAAACGAGCACGGGGTTGTTGGCGCCGGCGAAGGTCTGGGTGAAGTTCCCGTTGCGTTCGAGTTCGGTGGGAACGGTGGCCGTGCGCGAGCTGAAGCTGCGCTGGCGCAGCCCTTCGTAGGAGCTCATGAAGAAGGTCTTGTCCTTCCTGATGGGGCCGCCAAGTGTGCCGCCATACTGGCTGCGCTTGAAGCTCGCCAGGGGCACGCCGCGGAAGTTGTTGAAGAAGGTGTTGGCGTCGAGCTTGGAGTTGCGCAGGAACTCGTAGGCGGTGCCGTGGAACTGGTTGGTCCCGCTCTTGTAAACCACGTTGAGCACGCTGCCGGCGGTGCGGCCGTATTCGGCCTGGAAGTTCGCGCCGAGCACCTTAAACTCCCCAATGGCGTCGACGCTGGGGAAGGCCGAGATGCCCGAGTAGCCCTGCACGGTGGGGTGCGAGGCGGTGGCGCCGTCGATGAGCGTATCCATCATCGAGGCGCGGGCGCCGTTGATGGAGTAGCTCATGCTGTTGTAGTTGTTGCCGATGGAGCCGGCCACGCCCGGCGTCAGGTAGATGAGCGAGTAGACGTTTCGCGAATTGAGCGGCAGGTTGAGGATGGCCTTGTTGGAGACCACCTTGCCGATGGTGGAGGTGGAGGTCTCAATGGTGGAGACCGCGCCCTCGACGGTGACACTTTCGGTCAACTCGCCGACCTGAAGGCCGAGGTCGACCTTGGCCTGCTGTTGCACGGCGAGTTCGATCCCGCTTTGCACAAACTTCTTGAAACCGCTGGCCGTGCCTTCCAGGCGGTAGCGTCCTGGGGCGAGTCCGGGCAGAATGTATTTACCCGAGAGGTCGCTTTTGCCCTCGGCACGGGTATTGGTTGCTTCATTCACCGCGACGACAGAGGCGTTGGGAATTCCGGCGCCGCTGGTGTCGGTGACCGTGCCAAAGAGGCTCGCCGTAAAGGATTGCGCGGAAAGGTGTTGTGGAGCCAGGAGGAGGGTGACGCCGAGCAGGCATAACCCGAGGGAGAATGAACTTGATAGACGGTTGATCATATACGTGGACCTACACTAGCGTACCTGGATCAATATTTTGTAACAATCCAGTTACAGCATCCGCAACGGGAAATGATAGTATTTTAATGTGAAGCAACGGCTGTACGCGGGGAGCAACGCAACAGGAACGCGTTGTTACACTGAAGTGATTCGATGCGACCTGACCACAAGATCCACGGCGGGCACTCCCACGTGCATGGCGAGGGCTGCGGGCACACCGCCCTACGGGTGGGGCCTGAGGTCGCCTATCTGCACAACGGCCATCTCCATGTGCCACACGGGGATCATGTGGACGAGACGGTGGTGCCGGTGACGGCGGACAATCCAGCGGAATGCCGGTTATTGGCCTGCGCGGGGGGGCATCTGCATGGACCGCGCTGCGGGCATGAGGCGGTGCCGCATGGGGATCACACGGACTACCTGGTGGACGGCGAATTGCACCATCCGCACGAGGGGCATTGCGACTGGCATGGGCGGGTTGAACTCGTGCCTAACGACTAGCGCGCGGGGCCGCGGATCGCTTACAGCCAGTACTCCCACTTGCCGGCGAAGATGACGTAGGCGCAGAGCACGGCGTTGGTGACAGCGTGGGCGAGGATGCAATCGCCGAGGGACTTGGTGCGCACGATCCAGAGGTTGTAGATGGCCCCCGCGATCAGGCCGACCTCCCAATAGGGCCCGTGTTCGGAGGCGAACAGGAGGCTGGTGATGGCGAACGAGGAGAAGGACCAGGCGCCGAGCGGAACCTTGCGGAAGTCGTTGTCGATGAGCCAGCGCATCAGCCAGCCGCGCCAGAACAACTCCTCCACGATGGGCACGATGATCACGGCGCGGAGGGTGCGGAACAGCAGCACGAACGTGCTCATGTGAAACCCGTCGGGCAGGGAGCTGGAGGCTTTTCCGGTAATCGAATTGGAGAAGAGCCAGTGTTGCCGGTAGCCGGGGATGAGGGCGTCGGGCGCGACCCAAATGACGAAGACGGCGATGCCTACTCCGATGCTCGCCAACCAGTAGGGCGCGCGGAGATCGAGCACGCCGCGGGAAAAATACCAGATGACGGCGGCGAGCACGGCGACGCGGAACGGGAATTCCCACTCGCCCAGCGAGAGTGCGTCGCCCAGCGCGAGGAAGGCGACAAAGACGAGGAAGGGAGCGACGTAAGGCGCCGCGGGATGCTTCAACATGGAATCGATCTGGCGGCGCGAGGCTGATTGACTAGCCGATGCGGCTCATCAGCTCCTTGATTTTGGACATCTCATCCTGGCGCGGGTTGTTCTTCAAAGCCGCTTCCAGCTCTTTCTTGGCCTGCAGTTTGTCGCCCTTTTGGAAGAGGGCGATGGCCAGGTGGTAGCGCCAGGTGACGTGGTCGGGCTTGACCTGCAGCAGGTCGCGGAAGATCTTAATGGCGTCGTCGGAGAGGTTCTTCTTGATGTAGACCCAGCCCAGCGTGTCGGCCACGTCGGGGTTGTTGGGCAACTTCTGTTTGGCACGCTGGGCGTAGGTGAGGGCCTGGTCGAGGTCAACGCCGCTCTCGGCCATCATGTAGGCGAGGTTATTGAGGGCCACCGGGTTGTCGGGCGAGATGCGGAGGATCTTCTCGTAGATGGGCTTGGTTTTGGACTTCTCGTTGGAGAGTTCGTGGATGACGGCGATCTTGAGAAGCGGGAGCGTGTTCTGCGGGTTGAGGGAGGAAGCCTTTTCGAAATACTTCATGGCTTCGGGCAGTTTGCGGGCGCGAAGGTGGGTTTCGCCCATGCGGAGGTTGAGATCCTCGGAGTCCGGCGCCTTATCGAGGAGCACCTGGTATTCCTGAATGGCACGCGGATAATCACCGGAGCGGACGTGGACGTTGGCCAGGGCGAGACGGACGACGCGGGGATCCTTGGTATTGGCCAGTTCCTTTTCGAGCAGGGCGCGAGCCTCGGCGGGACGGTTCTGGGCCATGGCGATTTCCACCAGCCCGAGCAGGCCGCGGGCATCCATCGGCTTGGAGTTGTAGAGCTTGCGGAACGCCTCTTCGGCGTCACCCATCTTTTGCTCGGAGTAGTCAATCATGGCCCGCAGATAGTAGGCGTCGTTGTTTTCGGGGCTGATCTGGAAGATGGCGTTGATCTCTCCGCGGGCGCCGGCGAGGTCCCGTTGGCCCATCAGAGCCGAGGCGCGGATCAGGTGGCCGGGAATGCTGCGGGGAGCCTGTTGCAGGATCTCTTCGGACATCTGCTTGGCCTTGGGGAACTCGCCTTTGAGCAGGTGGATGCGCGACAGGGCCAGGCGCGGCGGCAGATAGCTGGAACGCAGTTTGATGGCCTCGTCAAACTGAACGCGTGCCTGGTCGAGTTCGCCCTTGGACATGAGGGCCTCACCGAGGTTGAAGCGCACCACCGGATTGTCCGGCATACGCGTGATGATCGACTGAAACTCCTTGATCGAGGTCTCGACATCGGCCTTGGAGCCGCCACGCATGCGCAAGCTGGCGCGAATGGCCTGGGCCTCGGCGTCGTCCTTGTTTTCCTCCACCACCTTGTTTGCCAGGGCGACGGCTTCGGCGCGGCGTCCCTGGAGGTTCATCACCTCGACGATGCGCTTCTGGTAGTCCTTCTTGGCGGAGGGGTCGGCCTGGATGCCTGCCTCGTATTCGGCGATGGCCGACTCAAAGGCGCCGATGCGGAAGTAGAAATCGCCGACGACCTTGCGCCCAGTGGGAAAGTCCTTGGTGTTGCTGGTCAGGCGCGAGAGGGTGGCTTTCATCTCAGCCTCCTTTTGCGCGCGCAGGTAGTGGGCGGCAAGCTCGGTGTAATAGACAGCGATTTTGGGATTGTTTTCGAGCTTGCTCTTGAGGATGGACTCGGCCTCGGGGATGTTCTTCTGCCCCAGGGCATTCAGGTAGAGGAAATCGTAGAGGGGGCCGAAGTTCTTGTTCTTGCTAAGAAATTCCTTGCCCAGCGTGATGGACTTTTCCTTGTCACCGGCGCCATAGAGAGCCTGGACGTAGGCCAGCATGACGGTGGTGTCGTCGGGCTTCACGGCGAGGGCCTTTTCAAAGAAGCCGGTGGCCTCGCCCACTTTGTTTTCAGCCACCAACTGGTAGCCCTTCATCCGCAGCCCGGCGAATGATTTCGGATTCCGCTTCAGCATCCGGTCGGACAATTCACTGAAATCGGTGAGCAATTGCTTGAATCGGGTGCGGTCTGAGAGGTAGATGCTGAGGTAGAGGTCACCGAGGCGCGAGGAGGCGTCTTCGTTCTCCGGCTGCAGTTCGGAGGCGCGTTCAAAGGCCCGCAGGGCGTCGCCATAGCGGCCGAGGCGCAATTCGGAGAGGCCGAGGCGGTAATAGGCTTCGCCGTACCGGGCGTCCTTCTGGAGCGCCTTGCGGTAAATGATGCTGGCTTCCTTGAACTTGTTCTCCTTGAAGTATTTGTTGCCGGCCTCCAGGAGACGCTTTTTTTGCGTCTCGGGGCTGCCGCACGCGACAAGGGTGAAGATGGCGACGAGAGCCAGAATAAACAGCGATGCAATACGAGGTGCCCTGGACATAGTTTCCCTACTAGATTAGTCCATCATATCTCCCCATGGCGGGCAATGGGACTAGGGAGGCAACCAGGGCGGGAAAACGGCCTAATTCCGATCGGTACGAAAGGACTACGGGGAAGGCCCCCCGGCTAAGGGTATCGGGCGGCGACGGCGCCTGGGCGAGGCTGGCTAGTCGACCGTGACGTAGGGGACGGCGGGGCCCGTGGTGGGGCTGGAGACCCCGCCGATTCTCACCGTGACGGGAAGATCGACCCCTTTCCAACGCGCCCCAGGCACCATGAGGTTGATCTGATAGAGCCCGATGTAGCCCGGCACGAGGCCGCTCCATTCGACGATCATCTCCGTGCCGCGAATAGTGGGATCGCCGAAGTAGACCTTCACCTCTTCGGTTTCGGCGAGCGGTTCCGCGGGGGCGGGGTTGCCGGTGGTGACACGCCCTCCGGTGGTGAGGCCCAGTCCGGTGGCGTACAAGGTAAGCCGGCGGTCGCGCTGGGCGGGACGGTCACGGGAAACCGGGGTTCCATCGGGATGAAGGATGGCTGGCATGTTGTTGATGGTATCGACGAAGACAGCCGGGGCATACCGGGCAACGCGGACCGAGGCGGTGGTGGAGGCAGCCAGCCGGTTGAGGTTGCGGATCACCATTTGGTAGGTGCCGGCGGCGAGCGTGGTGGGGATTTGGGCGTTGATCTGTCCCTCCGAATTCAGCAGAAGGGGGATGGGTGAGTTGTTCAGAGTCACGCAGGCGCCGCCCAGGACGGTGGGCAAAGGGGTTGAAGTGTAGGAGGCCGTGTCGCCGAAATTGCGGCCAAAGATGGAGAAGAGCCCGCCGGGGGCGAGGTTCGGAGTGTAGCTGGCGATGGAAACAACGCCGCCGGGGTTGACGGTGGGGCGCTGCACCTGCTGGGCCGGTGCGAGCGAGACGATGGACAGCCCGCTGGTGGTGAGCACATAAGCATTCGTGCCGGAGGCGTCGACCACCATCGTGCGCCCGTCGATGTTGGCGCGCTGGTTGCCGGTGGGGGTGGCTAGCGGGCGTTCGAGCGGGCTCGCCGTGCGCAGGACATTGCCCGTGTTGACATCGACGATTTCGATGGTCCCGGTATCGGTGATCACGGCGGTGGCGTTGGTGATCACGGGCTGGGCGAAGCGAGCAAACTGGGTGGCTCCGATGGAGGCGACGGCTGCCACGGGGCGGCTGACGTTGGTGGTGGGGAGGCCGGGCCGGGGCGGGGTTCCGGGAACGGTGCCGGCATTGCCGGTGGGGGTGAGTGCCTGGTTCAGGACGAGGCCGTTGACCAGGAAATACTGGCCGCGCGGACCGACTGCGATGGGGCCATAGTAGCCCGTAATCGGCGCCGTAACCACCTGCCGGCTCTGGACAAAGTCGTCGAGCAGGGCGTCGTAAAGGTAGGCAAAGCCGTTGCCGGCGAGCACGATGGCGGTTTCACCGTTGGGGCTGGAGGCAATCGTCCAGGGGCTGGCCAACACCTGCACACCCTGTGCGTTCGGCGGCAGGACGGCCGAATTGAATCGCTGCGGCAGGGCATCCTGGCCGACGATGCGCCACAGCGTGCCGTTGCTCATCATCACCAGCGGACCGCGCTGGGTGGAGGTGATCAGGCGGGGTGTCACGAGTGCCACGTTGGTATTGAAAGGCAGGGCTGGGAAGCGCACCGTTCCGGTTACGGCGAGGGCGTCGAGATCGATAATCGAAATGGTCTCCCCACCGGAGTTGGCGACATAGAGCGTCAATCCGTCGGGGGCAAGGGCGAGCGAACGCGGCAGTTGCCCGACCTTGATCGGGGCTAGCAGCCGCTGCGCCCGCATGTCGAACACTTCGACGCGGTTGAGGCCGGAGTTGGCGATGTAGATGCGCTGCCGGTTGATGTCCTGCAGCATGTCGGTGAGGCCTTCGGCCGGGGTCAGGTTGATGGGAATCTGGAAGATGCTGCCGGTCGCCTCGGAGTTGCGGTTGTTCTGGTAGACGCGAATGGCCGGGGGGATGTTGATGGCTTCGGTGGACTGAACCAGGAACAGGTGCGTGGGCGAGGCCGTGCCGAGCGAGCGGGCCGCGGCGGCGTTGAATGTGAAGTTGAAATTCACTCCATCGGCGGCAACGGTGGGACGCACCTGGGGCGCGGCGGCGGCGGTGTTGGTGGCCGCGCCTCCGGCGCCCGGCAGAGTAATGATGATGCCGCCCCCACCGACGATGCCGCCTCCGGCGCCGCCCGGTCCGCCGATGCCGGGGATTTGAATCACGCCTGTGTTGGTGGCTTCGGTCTGGACCGCCGCGGTGGCCGTCATGCGCCCGCGGCCCAGGTTGCGCAGGAAGGCCGTGCCCGTCCGCTGGTTGGCGTAGACGCCGCACTGATCGTTGATGAGCAGTTGGACGTTGGTATCGAGCATGGCGATGGGGTTGTTTGCAGCCGTGCCGACGGGGATGATCATAAAGCCGGATTCCGAGAGGGCGTAGATGTTGGCGCCGTCCTGGCTGATCACCATCTGGCCGGCGGCATTTTCGGGCAACTGGAGGGCGGTTTCAATGAGCAGGTTGTCCGGGTCGTTGATCATCAACTGGCTGACGTTGGGCCGGGCGGCGGGGGTTTGCACGGGGGCGAAGTTGAAGGCGGTGAACAGCCGGCCGCCATCGGGCGTGAAGATGCTGCCGCCCTGGTTTTGCTGCAGGTTGAAATTAGTCCCGGTGGGGAAGGGATAGTTGGCGTTGGCGGCGTTTTGCTGGGCCAGCACGGCGAGCGTCTTGGAGTCGAGCAGGGTGAGCCCGGCCATGAACTTGGAGCCATCCGGAGCCACACTGACCACGGGGCTGACGCCGGTGAGCAAGCGGCTGCGCAACACCACGCCGCTGGCGGCCTCATACACGAAGGCGACGCGGTTGTTGGCGTTCGGCAGGTTCACCCCCATGATGAACCGCCCGTCCTGGCTGGCGGCCAGGAAGCTGCGCGGGATCAGCGCCGGCCGCCCGAGATTGGTGGGGGGCAGCAAGGGGTTGGCCGGCGCTGGGGGCGCTACGGTCACCGGAGTGAGAGCCTGATTGGTGCCGCTGGCGGCGGGGTCGAAAATAAGCAGCACGTTGAAGGCATTGTTTTGCCCCGTGCCGACAGTGGAGATCAACACGCGCTCGTCGTAGCCCACGGCAACGCCTTCGGGCTTGGCCGGCAGCGAGATGCGCCCGGACACCTGGAGGTTTGCCGTGGACATCATCACCAACGAGGACGCGCCGTTGCAGGCGACATAGAGCGTCTGGCCGTCGCGGGAGAGGGCCGCGGCCAGAGGCAGTTGTTCCACGGCGACGGGATCGAGGAAACGCCGCTGCGGAATCGAATAGACATCAATCTGGCTGCGCGTCGAGTTGACCAGATAGAGGCGCTGGCGCTGATCATCCAAGACCAGATCGGAGGCGCCGCCGGTCACCGCAACGACGGTGCCGAACGTCGCCGCCGGGAGGACGGAGGCACACGCCGCAAAGAAAAGGAGAAGAAAGCCGGAAGTACGCGCGTACCGCATGAACGATACATCTTAACCCGCCACGGGAGGGGGAGTTGCGGAGTGTCAAGAAGGTTTAACAGAGGCGCGCGGGCCGCCAGCGGCTGAGGCGGCCAGGAGCCAACTTACTGCACAGCCGCCAGCAGCGTGCCGGTGCGGTGGAGCAGGGCGAAGCGCGCCCGCTCGATTTGATGTTGGGCGGCCAGCCAGGCCAGCCACTTCTCAGCTTCGATGCGCCTGGCCGACTCGACTTCGGCGAGCGAGCCTTCGCCCATTTCGTGCCGCCTCAGCAGAACGGTGAGCGACTCGCGGGCGACGTCGAGATCGAGCCGCGCCACGTCGAAGGATGTTTGCGCGCGCCGCAACGCGACGTAGTCTTCATTCACTCCCAGGGCGATGCGGTTGCGCACGGCCTGGATCTCGGTGCGCAAGCGGCTGGTTTCGAGCGTGGCCTGGGCGGCCTGGGCCTGGGCGGCGGGCCCGAGTAACAGGGGCACGGTGACGGAGACGCCCAACTGCGCGTTGCTGCGCTGGAAGCGGTTGAAATACTCGTCGTAGTTGTTGAACTTGGCGAACAGGCCGTATTGGGCGACGAGGTCGAGCGTGGGCAGGCGCGCGGCCCGCGCCGACCGGCCTTCCCACTGTTTGGCGGTGAGGTCGGACTCCAGCTTGCGCAATTCCGGGCTTTGCGCCCAGGCCTGCGTCCGCGCCAGCATTTCCGAGTCGGGGACATCGGGCAGGGGCCGCTCACCGGGCACGGGGCTGACTCGATCTCCAGGCTCATAGCCCAACACGGCGGCGAGCGTCGATTCCAGCAACTGGCGGTCGGCTTCGAGCGATTGCGCGCGCTGGCGGGCCTTGGCGGACTCCAAAGCGGCCTTGCGCGCCTCGATGGGCAACTCCGCGCCGCCTTCCACGCGATGGCGCGTAATGGCCTCAAGGCGCTGCGCGCTGTCCACCTGCCGCTGCGCCGCCTCGGCCGCGCGTGCCGCATGTTCGGCATCGAGCCACAGGTCGATGGTGCGCATCACGGCATCTTCGGAACGCGACCGCGTGACGAAGCCCATGCCGCGCGCCGCTTCCTTTGTCTGTTCGAGAGCGTAGCTCTTGGAGCGGTTGAAGACGCTGGAGACAGCGCGGGCCTGCACGACGCTGGGGGCTGAGCCCTCGATGCTCATGGGAAAGCCGTAGGAGTAAGCGAGGCCGGAGCCGGCATAGAGCTTGGGCACGAACGGATCGCGCGCCACACGCACCTGCTGGGCGGCCTTCTGCTCTTCCAGCCGGGCCATGAGGATGTCGGGATTCCGCGCCAGTGCCCGCGCGGCGGCCTGTTGCAGCGAGAGCGTGTGGACCTCGGCGCATAGCAGCGGCGCGGCGAGCAAAAGGCTGAGGGTCAGGCGCATGAAGAACTCCTATTCGTAACGCAGGGCTTCGACGGGATTGAGTTGCGCGGCGCGGCTGGCGGGCAGCAGGCCGAACACGATGCCCACCAGGAAGGAAACGGCAAAGGCGACGGCGATGGAGATGCCCGAGATGGGGATGTCGAGGCCGCCGGCAAAGAAGCGCACACTGAGCGGCATGGCAACGCCGAGGAGGATGCCGAGGAAGCCGCCTCCGACGCTAATGAGCACGGCTTCGAGCAGGAACTGGCGCAGGATCTCGCCGCGCGTGGCGCCCACCGATTTGCGGATACCGATCTCGCGCGTACGCTCGGTGACGGTGACCAGCATGATGTTCATGATGCCGATGCCGCTGATGATGAGGGCGATGGCGGCAACCAGGATGAGCACCAGGGTCAGGATGAGCGCGATCGAGGAAGCCGCTTCCAGGATCGCCGTGAGGTTCTCCACGCGGTAGCGCGCGCCAGGGCGGTGGCGGCTTCCGAGAATTTGTTGGACGATGGCGGTGACGGGAACCACGTCGGCCGGCGTGCGCACCTGCACATACATCGGGTCGATCCGCTCCACGGGGGTGAAGTAGCGGATCACGGAGAGGGGGATGACGATGGTCTCGTCGGCCAGCTCGGACAGCCCGTACGTGCTCGTCTTTTCGCGGAAGACGCCAATGACGGTGAACTGCAGCCCGTGGACTTTCAGCACCTCGCCGATGGCGTTGCGCGGCGAACCGAACAGGCGCTCAGCCAGCCGCCGCGTGAGCACGGCAACCTTCTGCCGCAAGGCCACATCGCTCGCGTCGAGAAACCGCCCGGCCAGCAGCACATGGTTGCGCACGGGCGCGTAGTGTTCATCCGAGCCAAGCACGGCCACGTCCTGTTCGCGGCCGGCAATCACCATGCGGTCATAGTTCGACATGACGCCGGTGGCGGCCGTAATGCGCGGGGCCAGTTGCTCGCGCACGGCCTCGACGTCGGCCATTTTGACGAAGTCGGCGTCGACCTTGGTGCCTGTCTGCGAGCCGGCTTCGTAGTAGGCGTAGATCATGTTCGAGCCGATGCCGCGGATCTGTTCGAGGATGTAGTCGCGCGAGGTGAGCGAGATGGTGACCACGAGGATCACGCTGGCGTTGCCGATCACCAGGCCAAGGGCCGTGAGCAGCGTGCGCACCTTATTGGCGCGCAGCGCCTGCCAGGAGAATTGCAGCGCCTCCGTCCAGGTGAACGATTTGCGGGGAGATCGGTTTGCCATGCCGTGGGGACTATGCGCCTCCCAGCTTAGCGAGCATTTTGCGGGCCTCGTCGCGGGGCGGGTCGTCGGGTGTCAGCGGAGTCTTCAGATAGAGCTCCAGCAGGCGCCTGGCCTCGCGGGGATCGCGCTTGGTTTCCATGAGCACACTGGCGCGGGCGAACAGCACATTCGCAGCGCCGGGAGCGAGCCGCTGGGCGTCCTGGAAGAGGCGGTCGCTCTCTGGCAGACGGCCCTGGCGGGCCAGGAATCGCGACAGGTCGATGAGCCGTCCCGCTTCGCCAGGCTCGGCCGCAATCGCTTGGCGATACTCCTGTTCGGCCGTTTTGGTGTCTTTGCGCTTTTCGGCGAGTTTGGCCAGGGCGAAATGATGCTCGGCGGCGTTGAGCGGGGCGATGCGCGTGGCCAGGGCCTCGGCTTTGTCGAGGCCGCCGCCGAGAAAGCCGGGGGCCTCCAGGTAGTACTCCAGCAGATCGTTCATCGCCAGCAGATTGCTGCCGTCCAAATCGACGGCCCGCTCAAACGCCTTGCGGCAGTTCGAGGCGTGGCCGGGAGCAGCCAGGAAATTGGAGGTTTCGGCGAGGCGGCCATAGGCCTTCCCCAGCCAGTGCTGAATTTCGGAGTTCCTTGGGGCAAGCCCGGCGGCGCGTTGCAGCGTTTCCACGGCTTTTTTGAATTCGCCCTTTCCATATAGAGCCTTGGCGGCAAGCAGCAGTTCGTCCGGAGTACGGGACGCTTTGGCATCCAGAAGTGCCAGCGCTTCGCTGTATTGAGTCTGCTGATAGAGGGCGCGGGCCGCGGCGAGGTCAGTGCCATGGGCCGGGGAGGCCGCCCAAAAGGCGGCAATGAGCAAAGACGTGCTGGAAAACAGGCTTTTCATCGTGCGGCCGAATGGGTAGGTAACTAAACCGAGTATAAATGCATCCCTTTTCATGAGGAACAAACCGGGCTTCTCCTTTTCGTTGGATGCGGCACGGTGGGGAAGGGGTTGCGCTGGAAGGCCGCCCCGGCAGGCAGGTTTAGCTGTGCCTCAGGCGTAGTATGCTGGAAGGTTGATTAACTGAGTATGGAGGTTCCTGCAATGTTGCACCGAGCCGTTGTACGGCGCGTTCTCGGATTCGCCGGATTGGCCGCCCTCACCATGGGGGCGGCAATGGCCCAGACCGGCGCAATCGCCGGCAAAGTGATTGGCGAAGACGGGCAGCCCCTGAAGGGCGCCTGGATCATGATCTCGCGCACCGACATCAAGGGCGAGTACATGGTGGAGTCAAACAAGAAGGGCGAGTTTTTCCACGCCGGACTGCCTTTGGGCACCTATAACGTGCAGTGCAACGTTGGCGGCAAGAAGGTGAAGAGCAAGATCGAAGGCGGCCAGGTGGTGGACCAGATGAACGGCGTCCGCACCCGCCTTGGCGACCCGATCGAAGTAAACTTCAGCCTCGCCCAGATGGCCGCCAAGCGCAAGGCGATGGAGCAGGCGGCGCAAACGGGCCAGCTCACCGCCGAGATGTCGCGCGAAATGAGCAAGGAACAGCGGGAAGCGCTCGAGAAGCAGATGAAAGAGCGCGCTGCTTCCATGGCGAAGAACAAGGAACTCAACGACGCCTTCAACAACGGCATGGCCGCACTGACGGCGAAGAACTGGGACGAGGCGGTGGCGCAGTTCACCAAAGCCGGCGAACTCGACCCCAAGCAGCACGTCGTGTGGGCCAACCTCGCCGAAAGCTACATCGGCCAGGCCGGGGCCAAGCCCGCCGAGGCGGGCCCGATCATGGACAAGGGGCTCGAAGCATGGGCCAAGGCGATCGAGATGAAGCCCGACGCCCCGGAGTATCACAACAACTACGCGCTGGCGCTGGCCAAGGCCAAGAAGTATCCCGAAGCCGAAGCCGAGCTCACGAAAGCCGCCGCGCTCGACCCGCCCAAGGCCGGCACGTATTTCTATAACCTAGGCGCCGTGCTCACCAACATCGGCCAGATGGAACCGGCCGGCTCGGCCTTTAAGAAGGCGATCGAGGCCGACGCCAACCACGCCGACGCGCAGTATCAGTACGGCATCTACCTTATGAGCAAGGCGACAACGACGGCCGACGGCAAGGTGGTTCCGCCCGAGGGCACGCGCGAGGCCTTCCAGAAGTATGTGGATTTGAAGCCCACCGGGCCGTTTGCCGACTCGGCCAAGGGCATGATTCAAATGATGGAGGCGAGCATCGCCACCACCTACCAGAATCCGGACGCCAAGAAGGCTCCGGCGTCGAAGAAGAAGAAGTAGCGGCGCTGTCGAGCCGGCCAGGGAACTAGAGGAGCAGGATGCTGCGAGGAATCATCTATGCCTTGCTGAGCATCCTGCTCCTTGCCTTTATACGGGGAGTGGTCGGCATCCTCACCAAGGGCGTGGGCGACCTTTTCAAGGAGGAGCAGGCGTCCAGCGGCTCCGGCGGCGGGGGGGCGCGGGCGAGAGAGGTGAGTGGCGAGTTGCTGAAGGACCCTGTTTGCGGCACCTACGTCTCGTCCAGTTCGGCATTCCGCAAGACGGTGGCGGGCAAAACGCACGTCTTTTGCTCGGAAAAGTGCAGGGACCAGTTCGCGGCCTGAGCGGCCTCGGGGCGGGCTCACCGGGCAGCCCTCTGACAAACCCTCAAAATATTGCTAATATAGGGATTAGTCCCCATGGCAGCAAGCAAGCCCGCTTTCGCGAACAATGCGCAGGTCGAGCACGGTAAGTTCGGTTTGGGCACCGTCCTTTCCTGCAACGACGAGCAGATTGTGATCAAGTTTGACGATCACGGCGAGAAGAAGTTCGTCACCTCGATCGTGCTTCCTCACCTCAAGAAGAGTGACCGCCAGATGCCGGCGGAGAAGCGTGCCTCGCGCGCCAAGAAGAAGGTTGCGCCGGCCACGGCGTAATCTTCGAACTCCCCCACCTCCTCATCTCCTTCCGCACGTGTGCGTTGGCTCCGAGCGTGTGTTTTCGCGCTGATTTTCGGCCTGCCGGCGCGGGTTGTCTGTTACACTGAAGGCTCCTAACATGAAAGTCGGGGTCGTTGTCTTTCCAGGAAGTAATTGCGACCACGATGCCTGGTATGCCATCACGGCAAACTGCGGACACCAGGCTGAGTTCATCTGGCACGCCTCCCAATCCCTGAACAATCTGGATGCAATCTGGCTGCCCGGCGGATTCAGCTATGGAGACTATCTGCGCTGCGGGGCGATCGCCAAGTTTTCCCCCGTGCTCAAGAGCGTCCGCCAGTTTGCCCAGGAAGGCGGGCTGGTCATCGGGGTGTGCAATGGATTCCAGATTCTCACCGAGTCCGGGCTGCTGCCCGGGGCGCTGGTTCGGAACCGCGGGCTGAAGTTTATCTGCCGCGACGAAGCGCTCGTCACCGCCACGGCGGAATCGCCTTTTACGGCAACTCTCGAGAAGGGGTCCGTGCTGCACATGCCCATCGCCCATGGCGAAGGCTGCTATGTGGCCGACGAACGCACTCTCGATGAGCTGGAAGCCGAGGATCGCGTGGTGTTTCGCTACGCCAACAACCCCAATGGAAGCCTGCGCGACATCGCCGGCATCCTGAACAAGGAGCGCAACGTGTTGGGAATGATGCCACACCCGGAGCGGGCGATGGACCCGCTGATGGGCTCGACCGGCGGTCTGGGAATCGTGCGCAGCATGGCCGCGGCGATTGAGGCGGGCGCGATCCTGTCATGAGCGTTTCCCCTCCTCCCCGCCCCGCCCAGGAAGATCCGGCATTCCACGGACTGACGCCCGACGAGTACCAGCGCGTCGTGGAAATTCTTGGCCGCGCGCCGAACGTGACCGAGATGGGCATCTTCGGCGTGATGTGGAGCGAGCACTGCTCCTACAAGACCTCGAAGATCCACCTCAAGAAGCTGCCGACCCAGAGCGAGCGTGTGCTGGTGGGCCCGGGCGAGAACGCCGGCATCATCGACATCGGCGGCGGCTGGGCCATTGCCTTCAAGATCGAGTCGCACAACCACCCCAGCTTCATTGAGCCCTTCCAGGGCGCGGCGACCGGCGTGGGCGGCATTCTGCGCGACATCTTCACCATGGGTGCGCGGCCTATCGCCGTGTTGGACGCCCTGCGCTTCGGCCCCCTGACGGCCAAGGAGGCAGGCAGCGAGACGGTGGCGGCGCGCAACCGGCGCATCGTGCAGGGCGTGGTGAGCGGCATTGCCCACTACGGCAACTGCTTCGGCGTGCCCACGGTGGGCGGCGAGTGTATGTTTGACGCGAGCTACAGCGGCAACCCGCTGGTGAACGTCTTTGCCCTCGGCGTCTTCCAGCACGATGAGATCTTCTTCGGCAAAGCAACCGGGGTCGGCAACCCCGTGATCTATGTAGGCGCGAAGACGGGACGCGACGGCATTAAGGGCGCGGCCATGGCGAGCGAGGTCTTTAAGGAAGACAGCAAGTCGAAGCGGCCCAACGTGCAGGTGGGCGACCCGTTCATGGAGAAGCTGCTGCTCGAAGCCTGCCTGGAGGCGATGAAGACGGGCGCCATCGTGGGCATTCAGGACATGGGCGCGGCCGGGTTGACCTGCTCGACGTGCGAGATGGGTTCGCGCGCCGGAACGGGCATCGAAATCGAGCTGATGAAGGTGCCGCAGCGCGAAACCGGCATGACGCCGTACGAGATGATGCTCAGCGAGTCGCAGGAACGCATGCTGCTGGTGGCCGAGAAGGGCCGCGAGCAGGAGGTGTTCGACGTCTTCACCAAGTGGGGGCTCGATGCCTCGACCATCGGCGAGGTGACCGGCGACGGCAAGCTGCGTGTCCGCCACAACGGCGAGGTCGTGGCTGAAATTCCGAACCGCGAACTTGCTGACGAAGCGCCGCAGTATAAGAGGCCCTATGATGTGGCCGCCCACCGCTCGGCGCCGCTCGACGCGCCGGCGCTGGCAGCGCCGCCGGAGAGCTTCAACGCCGCTCTCACCACCCTGATGTCCTCGGCCGATCTTTGTTCCAAGCGCTGGATCTGGCAGCAGTACGACTACCAGGTGCGCACGAATACATTGGCCGGTCCCGGAGCCGATGCGGCCGTGGTGCGCATCAAAGAGACAGGGACCTCGGTGGCCATGGCGGTGGACGGCAATGGCCGTTGGTGCATGCTCGATCCGCGAGAAGGCGCCAAGCACATGGTGGCCGAGTGCTGCCGGAACCTGGCGACGGTGGGAGCGCAACCGGTGGCCGCCACCAACAACCTGAATTTCGCCAACCCGGAGAGGCCGGAGATCATGCGGCAGCTCGTCGAGGCCGTTGAGGGCATGGGCGAGGCCTGTGCGTTCTTCGAGACGCCGATCACGGGCGGCAACGTCAGCCTCTATAACGAAACGCACGACGAGGACGACCCGGCGGTGAGCGTGCCCATCTTCCCCACGCCGGTGTTGGGCATCGTCGGCGTGATGACGACCACCGAGCCGGTGGGCATCGCCTTCCGCGCCGCGGGGCGCTCGCTGGTGCTCGTGGGCGGACTGGGTTCCACCGATGCACAGCGGTTTGGTTCCTCGCAGTATGCGCGCCAGGTTTTGGGCGCGGTGTGGGGCCTGCCTCCGGCCCTCGATATGGATTATGAGAAGCGCGTCCATGAGGCCGTCCGTGAAATCGTGACCTCGGGTCTGTCCGAGAGCGCACACGACTTGAGCGATGGCGGGCTGGCCGCCGCGCTGGCTGAATCGTCGTTTGGGGCCGGAGTCGGCGCCGAAGTTGCGCTCAGCAGCGACATGCGCGATGATTTCGTCTTGTTCCACGAAGGCCCGTCGCGGGTTCTCGTTTCCACCACCTCCCCCGAGGCCGTGCAGGCAATTGCAGCGCGGCTCCATGTGCAAGCAACCCTGATCGGCTCCACGGTGGCGTCGCAGCTCACCCTTCGTCATAACGGCCGTTTGCTGGCCGATGTGAAGGTAGAGGAGTTGCGCGGCGACTGGGAGTCCGCTCTACCGAATCTGCTGTCGAACTAAAGGGGGCACCGTTCGCGGATGTTCGATAAATTTCACGAAGAGTGCGCGGTGGTGGCCATTCATGGCCATCCGGAAGCGGCCAATCTGGCCTATCTGAGCCTGTACGCCATGCAGCACCGGGGCCAGGAAAGCGCCGGACTGGCGGTGTCCGCGGGCAAGGGGAAGGAGGTCGTGTGCCACAAGTCGATGGGGCACGTCGCTGACATCTTCACCCCGGAGCAACTGGGGCGGCTCAAGGGCGACCACGCCATCGGCCACACACGCTATTCCACGGCGGGGGATTCGGCGCATCTGAACGCCCAGCCCTTTTCGGTGAAGTGCAATAAGGGGCAGATCGCCGTCGCCCACAACGGCAACATCACCAACGCCGCTGAACTCCGCAATGATCTGGAGCGAAGCGGGGCCATTTTTCAGGCCACCAGCGACACGGAAGTCATCCTCCACCTGGTGGCCCATTCGCGCGAACGGACGCTTGCGGGCGCGCTGCGCGAGGCGCTGCTGCAGCTCGAGGGCGCCTATTCGCTCGTCTTTCTCGCCGAGGACCGCATCATCGTGGCGCGCGACCCGCACGGTTTCCGCCCGCTGGCGATGGGCCAGATGGAGCTCTCCGGGGGCCGTTCGGCGTATGTGTTCGCCAGCGAAACCTGCGCCTTTGACCTGATCGGCGCGGTCTATCTCAACGATGTTGAGCCGGGCGAGATGGTGATCGCCGGTCCGGACGGGGTCACCCGCGAGCGCTTTTCGCCGCAGCGTAACCGCGCCCATTGCGTGTTCGAGCACGTCTACTTTGCCCGCCCCGATTCGATTGTGTTCGGCCAGCCCGTGCAGCCGACGCGGGAGAAGATGGGGCGCTTCCTGGCCCGCCGTCACCCCGTCGACGCGGATGTCGTCGTTCCCGTACCCGACTCCGGCGTCACGGCCGCCATTGGCTATGCCGATGAGGCCGGACTGCCCTACCGCCAGGCCCTGATCCGCAACCACTACGTGGGCCGCACCTTCATCGAACCCTCGCAGGCGATCCGCGATTTCGGCGTCAAGCTGAAGCTGAATGCGGTGCGCCACCTGCTCGAGGGCAAGCGTGTCGTGCTCGTGGATGACTCCATCGTCCGCGGCACCACCTCGCGCAAGATCGTGCGCATGGTGCGCCATGCCGGAGCACGCGAGGTGCACCTGCGCATCTCCTGCCCGCCCACCATGTCGCCGTGTTTCTATGGGGTCGACACACCGACCAAGAGCGAGTTGATTGCGGCCAATCACACGCTCGATGAGATCCGCCGTTTCGTGGAAGCAGACTCACTGGCCTACCTTTCGCTGCATGACCTGCGGGAGTCGGTCGGCGACGACGAGAACCACGACTACTGCTACGCCTGCTACACGGGCGATTATCCGACCGACATGGTGAGCATCGACGAGTTGCTCTCGTCGCGGAAACGGCCGTGACTGCCGCGCTGGCCCCCTCCGCCCGCGCCATCGCCCACTCCCGCATCCGCGAACTGGCCGAGCTGGCGATGACGATGGAGGGCGTGTACAAGCTCTACTTCGGCGAGTCGAACATTCCCACGCCGCCCTTCATCCGCGAGGCCGCCGCGCGCGCCATGAACGAGGGGTTCACCTACTACACCTCAAACGCGGGGCTTGCCAGCACGCGCGAAGCGCTGGCGGGCTACTACGCCGCCCAACACGCCGTCGGGCTCGACCCGGAGCGCGAAATCGTCGTCACCACCAGCGGCGTGCAGGCGTTGAACGTTTCCATTCGCTGCACGCTCGATCCGGGCGATGAGGCCATCGTGCTCACACCGGCCTGGCCCAACGGCACCTCCATCGTGCAGATGTGCAACGCCACACCGGTGCAACTGGCGCAGCCGCTGGAACGCACGGCGGCGGGCGCGCGCTATACGGTGGACTTCGACGCCCTGGAAGCCGCCGTTACGCCGCGCACGCGCCTGCTGCTGTATACATCGCCTTCCAATCCGTTGGGCTGGGTGGCGACGGAGGAGGAGCAGCGGCGACTGCTCGAATTCGCGCGACGCCACAAGTTGTGGCTTCTGGCCGATGAGGTCTACGAGCGGCTCTGGTATGACGGCGAGCGCCTCGGCGCGGTCGTTCCCAGCATCCTGCGCATGGCCACGCGCGAGGACAGCGTCATCGTGGCGCAGAGTTTTTCCAAGAGCTACTGCATGACCGGCTGGCGAATCGGCTGGATTGTCGCCCGTGCCGACCTGGCCGCGCGGGCACGCGAACTGAACGAGTTCATCATCTCCCACGCCCCCAGCTTTGGCCAGCGCGCGGCGGAAACGGCGCTGCGCGACGGGGAAGCATTCATCGTGGAGATGTTGGAGCAGTTTCGCGCCAACCGCGACTACTGTCTCAACGTTCTGCGCACGCTCCCCGGCGTCACTGTACCTGAACCCAGCGGGGCGTTCTACCTCTTCCCCCACATCGCGGGGTTGGCCGACAGTTTTGGATTCTGTAAGCGCCTCCTGCTGGAGACCAAGGTGGGACTGGCGCCAGGTGTCGCCTTTGGCGCGGGTGGAGAAGGTAGCGTCCGGCTCTGCTATGCCAGCGAGCGGAGCATCCTCGAACCCGCCATGGAACGTCTTGCCCGCTTCATCCAGCGCGGCGGCGGCGCGTAACGATCAACACTTGCCCGGGCGACCGCCCGGGGGACGCGGCGCTCAACCGCCGCCTGAGCGGCTGATAAAGATCACCGCAGCCAAGATCAAAACCCAAAAGACATAGTCCACGTAAACCCTTCCCCTTGTTGAGATGCAGCGGTAGCCCGTGAGGTGACAGGTTAATTCCCTAATTGAGCGGGAATAGCCGGAAGGCTATCCTGGGACCATGCGCGAGCCCCTGCTGGTTCTTCTCTGTTTCCTCAGCGTCGCGCAATTCGATACCGCCACCGCGCAAGGCTTCGTCGTTTTCGAAGACGACAACCAGATCCGCATCCAGGGTGAGCACTACGAGGCCACCATCGCCAAGTCGGGCTATGTAAGCGGGGTTGCCGCCGGTTCGTTTCTGGACAAGAAGACGGGCTTTCGCGACGCTGGCTTCGGCTTGGCCATCGCTGACTGGCTGGTGGAACCAGGTTCGGACGAGCGCTACCGCGCTTCTCTCTCCCAGCAGTTGATCTACAGATTCAACGACCTCGTCCATGGCAAGATCCCCAAGCGGATCGTCGAAGGGCCGCAGATCTGCACGCAGGCCAAACGCTTGGAGCCGAAGGTGACGCGCGGGGCCGATTTCATCGCGGTGCAACTGCGCCACCAGTACACCCTGGCCGCACCGGGCCGGGCGGCGGGCTCGATTTGGGAGCAGACACTCGTTTTTCCCGATGGCAAACGGTGGTTCTACGTCGCCGATGCCGTGACGCTGGCCAGCGACAGCGAGGGCACGGCTCTGCGCGTGGATATGCCCGGCCACATTCGCCACAAGAACGGCGACCGCTTCGAGCGGGTCTATCTCAGCTATGACGGTGTCTATGCGAGTGACCAGTTCACGCGCGATTTCGCCCCCGACGCGAAGTACCGCTACGTTCGCAAGCCGGGCGAGATTCCCAAGCGCTTCATCCGTGCTTACCGGCTGCGCGACCCGCGCACGGGCAAGCAGGGCCCCTGGCTGGCCGGCATGACGCTTCGCCCGGAGGTGGTGAGCGAAGCCTGGTGCCACCAGCGCGGCTATGTGAGCATGATCCAGGAAGTGGGCGGCGGGGTCTACAAGAAGGGCGACCAGATCCGCGCCGCCTACTTGATCGGGTATTTCGGCTCCCTGGAAGAGATGGAACGCACCTTCGACCACGAGGCGGGTCCCGATGGCATCGAGATTCTGGCCGACGGGTGGAAGTTGGTGCGCCCGGCTGATCGTTGATCCAGCGGCCTGCACCCTCGATATAATCTAAGGTGTGCCGCGCCCGCGTTGGGGACGCGCCTTGCCCGGCATGTCGAAACCATGAGCGAAGCGATGATTGAGGCCATTGGCCTCAGCAAATATTACGGCGACTTTGCCGCCACGCGCGACGTCAGCTTCTCCGTTCCGCGCGGACAGGTGGTGGCCTTTCTTGGCCCCAACGGCGCCGGGAAGTCGACCACAATGAAGATGCTCACCGGCTACCTCGCGCCGAGCGAAGGCTCGGCCCGCATCGCCGGATTCGATGTGTTCGCCGAACGCGAGCAGGCCGTCGCGCGGCTCGGCTACCTGCCGGAGAATGGACCGCTCTACGCCGAGATGACCCCGCTCGGGCTGCTCCGTTTCTTTGGCCGGGCGCGCGGCATGTCCACCCATCGCCTTCGCGAGCGCATTGAGGCCGTCACGGCGCAGTGCGCGCTCGGCGAGGTGCTCGAAAAGCCGATCAGCAAGCTCTCCAAGGGCTACCGGCAGCGGGTGGGCATGGCGCAGGTGCTGCTACATGAGCCCGATGTGCTCATCATGGACGAACCGACGACGGGACTCGACCCGAACCAGATTCGCGACGTCCGGGCGCTCATTCGCGAACTGGGCATGACCAAGACGATCCTGTTGTCCACGCACATTCTGCAGGAAGTGGAAGCCGTTGCCGGCCGCGTCATTCTGATCAACGCCGGCCGCGTCGTCTTCGACGGCTCCCCGGAGGAGCTATCGCGGGGCGAGGGCATGGACGAAGCCTTCTACCGCCTCACGGAGGCCGGCGCCTGATGCGACTCAACGTCGTTCGCGCGGTGGCGTCGCGCGAGTTCCACAGCTATTTCGGTTCGCCGGCTGGCTATGTCTTCATCACGCTGTTCGTCTTTGTCAGCGCGGTGGCCGCGTTTTGGCAAGAGCGTTTCTTTCAAAGCAACCTCGCCAACCTGGATCCGCTCAACGCCTGGTTCCCGTATCTGCTCATCTTCCTCATTCCGGCGATCACCATGGGGCTGTGGGCCGAGGAGCGCAAGCAGGGCACCGAGGAGTTGATTCTCACCCTGCCCGCGAGTGGCGCGGAGATCATCCTGGGTAAGTATGCCGCCGGACTGGCCATCTACACCGTCGCCCTCGCCTTTTCCTGCAGCCATGTCGTCGTGCTCCTGTGGCTGGGGTCGCCTGATCCGGGACTTATCGTCTCCACTTATCTCGGCTATTGGCTGATGGGCGCCGCGCTGATCCCCCTCGGCCTGCTGGCGTCGCAGCTCACCGAAAACCTGACCGTGGCCTTTATCGGAGGCGCGGCGCTCTGCGCGTCGCCAGTCCTGTTCCGCCACGCGGGCGCGGCGACGCAGGGCGGCCTGCAGCGGATGCTCGAACAACTCTCGCTCGCCGAGCAGTTCCGCGATCTCTCCCTGGGCATCGTTTCCACGGGCCCACTGGTGTACTTCACGGCGCTCACGGCGGCGGTGCTCTATCTCTGCATTCGCCTTACGGAGCGGCGCCGCTGGCAAACGCCCGCGCTCGGCCGGCACTTTGCCATCCGCACGCTGGCGCTGCTCATCGCCGCCGCATCCGCCACGCTCATCGCCTCGCGGCTGGGCTCGCGGCTGGATGTGACCAGCGAACAGATCCACTCACTGGCCCCCGATACCGTCAAGCTGCTGCAGGGCCTCGACCCCAAGCGGCCCGTGCTCATCCAGGCCTATCTCAGCCCTGATGTACCGCGCAACTATGTCGGCGCTCGCGCCAACATGATCAACTACCTGCGCGAATTCGCCGCCGTGGGACGCGACCGCATCCAGCCGCGGATCATCGAAACCGTGAAGTATTCGCCAGAGGCGCGCGAGGCGCGCGAGCGCTATGGCATCCAGCCCTTCCGCGTGCCTGCCGGCGAGGAGAGCGCCTCCAGCATCAACGAGATCTTCCTCGGCCTTGTTTTCTCCTGCGGCAGCGAGGAGTTCGTGATCCCCTTCTTCGATCGCGGGCTACCTGTCGAGTATGAGCTGATGCGCAGCGTGCGCGTGGTGTCGCGCGCCGCGCGCAAGCGCATCGGCATCCTGCAAACCGGCGCTCGCCTCTTCGGTGGCTTCGATTTCCAAACGCGACAGAACACGCAGGACTGGTCGATCGTGCAGGAGTTGCGCAAGCAGTACGAGGTGGTGCAAGTGCCGCCCGAGGCTGACTATCCCGCCGCTCTCGACGTCCTCATCGCCGCGCACCCCACCACGCTCACTGCCGAACAACTGGCCCGCCTCACCTCCTATGTAAATACGGGCAAGCCCGTATTCGTGCTCGTCGATCCGCTGCCCGCCTTCAACATCAACCTCTCTCCTGCGGCCTCCGAAACAGGCTGGGACGTGCGTGCACTCATGACGGCGCTGGGGGTGGAATGGGCGCAGGACCGCATTGCCTGGGACAAGTACAATCCTCATCCGCAGATGGGAGCGCTTCCTCCCGAAGTTGTCTTTGTAGGCGCGGGCAGCGGCGCTTCCATGCCGTTCCAACACAGCGCCGCCGTCACGGAAGGGTTGCAGGAGGTGGTCCTGCTCTATCCCGGTGAACTGAAGGCGCGTGACAAGTCGGCCACGCCGCTGCTCACCACGGGAACCGCTTCCGGCATCGTCCGCTTCGATCAGATCGTCGAGACCACCATGTTCGGCCGCTCCGTCGTGCGCGGCCTGCCGCACACGCCGGACAAAGGGGAACACGTGCTGGCCTATCGCGTGAGGTCGAATGGCGCCAACGCCATCGTCGTCGCCGACGTGGACGTGATGGGCGAAGAGTTCTTCGAACTGCGCCGCCGCGGCGTGGAGGCGCTGAATCTCGACAACGTCACCTTCGTGCTGAACGCGATCGACGAACTGGCCGGCGATCGCAGCTTCATTGCACTGCGCAAGCGCCGCCCGAAGCACCGCACGTTGGAGATGGTGGAGGCGCGCACGCGCGTCTACGAGGAGAAGCGCGCCGAGGATTCGCGCAACGCCGCCGCACTGGCCGAGAGCCGCCTGCAGGAAGCGCAGGCGCGCCTGGATGCCGCGGTCGGCGCCGTGCGCGCCCGCGAAGACCTTGACGACCAGGCCAAGCAGATCATGATCTCCAACCTGCAAACCGCCGAGAACCGCCGGTTGCAGGTGGCCCGCCAAAATATTCAGGACGAGCGCGAGCGCCAGGTGGAAGACGCCCGCGCCGGCATGGAGTCAAGCGTCCGTCAGATCCAGAACACGATTAAGCTGCTCGCCGTCGGGCTGCCGCCCATTCCCGCCTTCGCGCTGTTCCTCTTCATCAGCCTGCGCAAGCTGCGGCGCGAGCGCATGCGCATCGCTCCGGAGCGTCTTCTTTCACGGCCCGCCGCCTCCAGCGGCCCAGGAGACGCCGCATGAGGAACCAGTGGGTCGTGACGCTGGCCTTCCTGGCCTCGGCGGCCGTTCTCGCCCTCGTCGCGGCGCGTGTCCAGCCCGAGGGCTACGAGGCATCCATATTCAGCGATCAGGGCGAGGAGATGTTCCCCGCGCTCACGGATGCGTCCACCGTGCAAGCGATTGAAGTTGTCGATTACAACGCCGGCCAGGCGGTGGCGCGGCCACTCAAGGTCGAACTGCGCAAGGGCCGCTGGCTGCTTTCCTCGCACGGCGACTATCCGGCCGAGGCGCGCGATCGCCTGGCGCAAACCGCCGGCGCACTGGTGGGACTCAACAAGGACGCGGTTGCCAGCGACCGTTGGGAAGATCAGGCGCAATACGGCGTCATCGATCCGCTCGATCAGAAGAACGCCAGCCTCACGGGAAGAGGGAAGCGCGTCACGCTTCTTGACGCGCGCGGCGCCAAACTCGCCGAAGTGATTCTTGGCGGCGCCGCCGCGGGAAAGCCCGGTTTCCGCTATGCGCGCTTGCCGGGGCAAAAGCGGATCTACCTCGTGAAGACTGATGCCGACCCTTCAGCGCGCTTCGAGGACTGGGTCGAGGCCGATCTGCTCAAGGTCGACGTGAGCGGCATCACGAAGCTGACGGTGAACAGCTACGTCATTGATGAACTCAATGGAACGCTGGGCAACCTGCGCCGGCGCGTGATGGTCCCCAATGGCGAGAACTGGGATGCCGCCGCGCGCGCAGCCGCGCAGACACTGGCCGGGCTGCGCGTCACCGGCGCCCGCGCCAAACCGAAGCTGCTCGCTGACCAGTTGCGCACGCGCCAGCTCGCTCTCTCGCTGGAGACCGTGATGAGCCTGCGCGCGCGTGGTTTCTTTGTGCTTCCCACCGGACAATTGCTCGCCAACGCCGGCGAGGCGGTTGTGGAAACCAGGGACGGATTCATCTACACCCTGCGCTTTGGCGAGGTCGCCAGTTCCAGCCTCGATGGCGATGGAGCCGCCACCTCAGCCGCCGCAGTGGCCAAGGCCGGTGACGACCGGTTTCTCTTCGTCACGGTCAGTTCCCGCAACCCTGATACGGAGGCAAAAGCGAAAGCGCTCGACGCGAAGTTCGCCGACTGGTACTACATCATCGCCGGCAAGGACTTCGCGAGCATTCAGAAAGCGGCGCCGGCAGGCTCCGTGGTCCCCCTGGCCTCTCCGGGCGGCGGAGTGCGCACGATGCCGCCCTTGCCGCCGGAACCGCAGCCGTGACGAACGACCCGCATTGCTGTTCCATTGCTTCCCTTCCCCGCTGCTATCCTGAGAGGGTTCCGTGGGCGCGTAGCGCAATTGGATAGAGCATCAGCCTTCGAAGCTGAGGGTTACAGGTTCGAGTCCTGTCGCGCCTACCACTTCCTTCTTCAAGGCCCTGTCGTGGGTTTCGCCGCTTCCCGCTATACTTCCTGGAATGCGCCGCGCATCGAAGTTCCTCTTCCTTTGGCCCGTGATCGCCGCCTCGCTGGCCGCTCAACCGTTTGACCTTCTGCTCACCAACGCCAAGGTAGTCGACGGCATGGGCAACCCGTGGTATCGCGCCGACGTGGGCATTCGCGCCGGCCGCATTGCCGCTATTGGCCGCTTGGCGGGCAGGCAGGCCTCGCGCACGATCGATCTGCGCGGCCAGGTTGTCGCGCCCGGCTTCGTCGACATGATGGGTGGGTCGAGCCTGCCGCTGCTGCTCCATCCCGCCAGCGCGCAAAGCAAGCTGCGCCAGGGCATCACAACCATGTTCGCCGGCGAGGGCAGCTCAGAAGCTCCGCGCGGCGATGAGCCGGCCATCGAGGGCTACCGCTGGCGCACCTTCAGTGAGTATTTCACCCTGCTCGAAAAGAAGGGCATCGCTCTCAACGTTCTGCACAATGTCGGCGCGGCGCAGGTGAGGAGGCTCGTCATCGGCGATGAAGACCGCGCCCCCACGCCCGCCGAACTGAATACAATGCGGCAGCATGTCGAGCAGGCCATGCGCGACGGCGCCGCGGGATTGTCCACAGCGCTCATCTATCCCCCCGGCACCTATGCGCGAACGGCGGAGTTGGTGGCCATGGCCGAGGTGGCGGGCCGCTTCGGCGGCATCTACTCCACCCACATGCGCAACGAGAGCAACCATCTGCTGGAAGCCATCGCCGAGTCGATGGAGATCGGCGCGAAGGCGGCCATACCAGTGCACATTTATCACCTCAAGGCCGCCGGCCAGGAGAACTGGCCCCTGATGGCCAAGGCCGTCGAGGCCATCCAACGCGCCCGCGACAACGGGCAGGACGTGACCGCCGATATCTATCCCTACATCCGCAACGGCCTCGGACTCAGCGCCCTCGTGCATCCGCGCCACTTCGCCACCGGCGCGCGTGCCTTTCTACCCAAGCTGGGCGATGCCGCGCTGCGCCGCGAGTTGCGTCGCGAAATCGAATCGACCTCGGACTGGGAAAACTGGTATCGCCATGTGGGCAGCGATTGGAACAACATCCTGATCGCGCAGGCTTCCGACAAGGCGCTGGAGGGCAAGTCCCTCGCCGAAGCCGCCAAGCTGAAAGGGAAGGACGCCTGGGACTTGTTCTTTGAACTTGTGCAGCAGGGTGGCGTCAGCGTCAACCCGAAGAGCATGGACGAAGAGCAAAAACATCTCGCGCTGCGCACTCCGTTCGTGAGCTTCTGCACCGATGCTTCGCCGACCGACATCGCCACCGCCACGGGCGCGCATCCTCGCGCCTTCGGCTCCTTCCCGCGCGTGCTGGCGCACTATGTGCGCGACGGAAAGGTCATCGGCCTGGAGGAGGCAATACGCAAAATGACCTCACTGCCGGCCAACCGCCTCAGCCTGCTTGACCGCGGCCGGATCGCGCCGGGCATGGCCGCTGACCTGGTCGTGTTTGACCCGGCACGCATCGCCGACAAGGCCAACTTCACGCAACCGCTGGCGTTTCCCGAGGGGATCGCGCACGTGCTCGTGAACGGACAACTGGCCGTGGAGAACGGTCAGCCCACAGCGTCCGCCGCGGGCCGCGTGCTGCGCCACGGGCGTTGATCAGCGATAGAACGGCTTCCAGTTGAGCCAGCGCGGGCCGTAGTGCGGCTCCGGCCGGCCCTGCTCCAGCGCGCCCAGATCAGGCGCCTTTCCATTAAAGCCGTCATTGACCGTGGGAAGAACTGTGCCCGCGTCAATCGCCCGTGAGCCCGCCTTAAGCCGGAAGTTCAGGTCCATCGCGTGGTAGACGTGATGACGCCGCGCGACATCGGGCGGGGCGAGATTTTCAAAGATGTCGAAGTCCACTTCCACGCCATGCGCCTCCTGCCCCGTGGCGCCGCGCAACTCGGCTAGCGTGGCAAAACTGCGCCAGTCAGAGCCCTTGGCATCGTATGCGGATTTCCCGGCGGCGGGCGCCAGCCAGTGATATTGGGCCTGCACGCCAGGGTTGGGGCGGAAGCCGTTGTAGTCGCTGCTGTACTGCTCCGTGGCGTTGGCCCAGGTCATCACTCCTTGCTTCGGCGCGCCCCGGCTGAGGAAGAGATTGTTGCGGAAGTGAGCGTTTGAGTATGGCCCCCGCGCGTTCTGCTCGCCGATGAGAGTGTTGTGGTAGGCGATCAGTCCGGCAGGCACAGCGCTCAGCTTAAATGGCCCACCGGCGGCAGTGTGATAAGCGATGTTTCGGATGAAGTACACCGGACCGCCAAACATTGGCTGCGCGCTGTAGCCATTGTGGGCGGCATTCACACCACGGTTCCCGATGATGCGTATGTTGTGCGAGCCGCCGTCGGACTCAATGAAGTCGTCATTGGAGAGGTGAACGTCGTTGTTGTAGATGTCGATCGATGACGCGCGGCGGTCGGGATCATCCTCAGGCACCCCGTAGGTGGAGATGCAGATGCCGTCGTGGAAATAGGCGACCGCGTTGTGCGCGATCACGTGTCCCGGCCCATACACCTTCACGGCGAAAAAGCTGCGCAACTGGTGCGACGGATAGATGCCCGCGG